>NZ_JALJRF010000008.1:0-169741 GCF_024519835.1 Dietzia sp. Die43
CCTGACCACCCACGAAGGATCACCATTCAGTTACACCACTTCCAGGGGCTTGACCTGCCGTCGTGAGTGCGGTGAACCCGCACCTCAGGAAGACCGCAGCCTGACGCCCGTCCAAATCCGTGTGCGTAACGCGGTGAGCACCGCTAACCTCAGTAGTTCCTTAAGTGAGCGATCGACGAAAAAGGACCTCGCCCTGTGTGTAGCACCCCCACCATCCGGAACGCTGATGTAGGTCAGGTCCCGTTCGCTCCCGGCGTCACGGTGGAGGTCCGCGACGAGGAGTGGCTAGTCACCGCCGTGGAGCGCGCGGCCGCCTCCCCCTCAACTGGGGGCGACGCATACCTGCTCAAGGTCCGTGGGATCAGCCCGTACGTCCGCGACACAACGGCGACTTTCTACACCGACCTGGACGAGGTCACGCCGCTGGACCCGAGCCAGTCGACCGTCGTGGCAGACCCCTCCCCCGGCTACCGCCGCTCGCGTCTGTGGCTGGAGTCGACGCTGCGCCGCACCCCGGTTCCGCTGTACGACGAGTCGCTGGTGGTGTCGACCCAAATGCTCGCCGATCATCTCGACTACCAGCTCAGTGCTGTGCGCAAGGCACTGTCCAACCAGACCCTCCGCCCCCGCCTACTTATCGCCGACGCGGTGGGTCTGGGCAAGACGCTGGAGATCGGGATGATTCTGGCTGAGCTCATCCGCCGCGGCCGCGGCGAGCGCATCCTGGTGGTCACCCCGCGGCACGTGCTGGAGCAGATGCAGCAGGAGCTGTGGACCCGCTTCGCGATCCCGCTGGTCCGCCTCGACTCGGTCGGCATTCAGAGGGTCCGCCGCACGCTGCCGGCCACGCGTAACCCGTTCACGTTCTTCCCCCGCGTGATCGTCTCCATCGACACGCTCAAGTCCGCCAAGTACCGCGCCCAGCTGGAGCGGGTGCGTTGGGACGCCGTGGTGATCGACGAGGTGCACAACGCCACCAACGCCGCCACGCAGAACAACGAGCTCGCCCGCCTCCTCGCCCCCACCACGGAGGCGCTCATCCTCGCCTCGGCCACGCCGCACAACGGTCGCGCGGAGAGCTTCGCGGAACTCATCCGCCTGCTCGACCCGACGGCGGTGGGCCCAGACGGCACAATCAACCCCCGCGACCTGCAGCCGCTCATCATCCGCCGCCACCGGCACAGCCCGGAGGTCGACGGCGAGGTGGGCGCCCAGTGGGCCGTGCGGGCCGATCCGAACAACATCCTCGTGCCGGCGTCACCGCAGGAGACCGCGCTCGCCCGCGAACTCCGTGACACGTGGACCCGCCCGGGCGTCCAACCCCCGTCGGGCGACAACCGCCTGTTCCCGTGGACCCTGGCCAAGGCGTACCTCTCCTCCCCCGCCGCGCTGATCGAGTCGGTATCCAACCGCCGCAAGAACGCCTTCGGCCCCGCCGAGTTCGCCGCCCTGGACCGTCTACAGGAGCTGGCCGAGCAGGTGACGCCCGCCGTCAGCACCAAGTACCAGCGCCTGTTGACCTACCTCCGCGAGATTGGGATCTCCCCCCGCGGCGACCAGCGAGTGGTGATCTTCTCCGAGCGCGTGCGGACCCTGCACTGGCTGGCGGAGAACCTGGCCCAGGACCTCAAGCTCAAGTCGGACGCGGTGGCGGTGATGCACGGTGGGTTGTCCGACCAGGAGCAGATGGACCTGGTGGACGGCTTCAAACGCGCATCGAGCCCGCTGCGCGTGCTGGTGACGGGCGACGTGGCTTCGGAAGGCGTCAACCTGCACACCCAGTGCCACCATCTGGTGCACTACGACATCCCGTGGTCGCTCATCCGCATCCAGCAGCGCAACGGCCGCGTGGACCGCTACGGGCAGCGCACGCCCCCGGTCATCACCACGCTCCTGCTGGATCCGCCGGAGGATGCCGCACCGGGCGACTTGCAGGTGCTCACCCGGCTGATGGAGCGGGAGTACGAGGCCCATTCGCAACTCGGCGATGTCGCCTCCCTGATGGGCGAGCACTCGGAGGCCCGCGAGGAGGACACCATCCGCGAGGTGCTGGCGGGGAAAAAGAACTTCGACGACGCCGTGCGTCGCCCGGAGGACGTCCTGGCTACCGTGGGTGAGTTTGGTGACGACGACGACATCGACGACTGTGACGATATCGACGCATACCTCGAGCAGATCGCCATGGGCGGCTCCGAGGAGGTCGCCGACTCCGGCGCGGCGGCGCAGGTCCGCCGTTTCAGTGTCTACGAATCCGAGGTGGACTATCTTGAGGACGCTCTGACCGAGGCCTTCCACGGGGAGCCTCAGTTCCCCAAGGGGCGGGGCGGGGTAGCGTGGAGGCGCAACGCCAACCAGACTGCCCAGCTGGAGCCGACGGATGACCTGGCCCGCCGGCTGGACCTGCTGCCCGAGGACTACGTGCGGGCGCGCCGGGTCCGAGAGGAACTCATCCTCGCGACTTCCACCAACCGAGGCAAGCTGTCTCTCGAGGAGGCCCGCGAGGGCGCCTCGGAGACCACTTGGCCGATCGCCCACTTCCTCGGCCCGCTGCATCCGGTGTCGGACTGGGCCGCGGACCGGGCGCTCGCCTCGATGGCCCGGCAGGAGGTCCCGGCAGTGCGCGGCCGGGTCGATTCACCGACTGTGCTGGTGATGGGCACGCTCATGAACCGCCGCGGGCAGGTCGTCACCCGCGCCTTCTCGACGGTCGAGTTCCCGATGCCGGACCTGGCTACTGCCGAGCCGGTCGACGACCCGTACACCTGGCTCGAGGGTATTGGCCTGAGCGCCGGGGCCACCAACCCGGGTCCTGTGGCGGGCGCCTACGAGCTTTCCCACCTCATCCCGCGGGCGGTCAAGGCAACGTCAGGCAGTTTGGAAACAGTGTTTGCCCAGGCCAGCGCCGAGGCCGATCGCAGGGTCACCGCCTGGCGCGAACGTTCCCACGAGTGGGAACACCAGGCAGAGGAACTGATCAGCAGCGCCCGCCTCGCGAATCTTTCCCGGCGCGTTAGGGAGGAGGCAGAGCTGGCCGAGCAGCTCCGGCCGGAGCAGCGGCTGGTGAGGCCTCTCCTCGTCGTCGTCCCCACCGATCACCCCATCGCGGAGACCTCCGCGCCTACCACCTCGCAGGAGAACAGCTGACATGGCCGCCGACAGCGCGATCGTCAACGTCGACGAGTGGATCAGCGAGCACTACCTCACCACCGACGAGACCAAGCAGTCGTACCTTGCCCGAGTGCGGGCACTGGTCAAGGGCTGGAAGCAGGACGCCGGCGAGGGTGCCATCTCGCCGTTGAAGAGGCTGACCACAGCGCGGCAGGCTCTGTTGGTGTCCCTGTCGCAGCTGTCCGGTAACAGCGGTGGTGAACAGGCCCGCCCGGCGCCGGAGGAGGAGCGTGCGGAGCTGAGGAAGGCCCTGGGCTACGGCATCCCCGCCGATTACTCGTGGACGCGCGGCGGATCACCATGGCATGCGCAGGCCTGGACAGGCGACGGCGTGGCGCTGTTCGAGGCTGCGCCCGTCGACACGGTGGAGGATCTGCGGTCCGCACGGGTACTGGGTGAGGTGTTTGCCGACGGAAAGGCCGCCGAACCTACTGTCGGAAAGGTGGTCGGTGAGCTGTTCGTGTCCGACGCTCCGCCGGCGTTCGTCGCGGTGTTGGCTGGCCGGTGGTTCCTGCTGGCCGAGCGGGAGTCGTGGCCGTTGGGCCGGTTCCTGGCGGTGGACATTCTCTTGGCCCTGGAGCGGGGCGACACCCGCTCGGGTGGGGAGGTTGAGCGGGTGGTGGCGGCAGTCTGCCGCGAGTCCCTCGAGCGCCGGGCCGACGGCACGGTGTGGTGGACCGAGACGCTAGAGGATTCGCGTCAGCACTCGGTCAAGGTCTCCGAGTCCCTTCGCGGAGCGGTGCGTGAGTCCATTGAGATCATCGCCAACGACGTGCTGGATCGTTGTCGGGTGCGCAGACTGTCGGTGGACGAGGTCGACGGCCAGGATCTTGCCCGGCAATCGCTGCGGTATCTGTACCGAATCTTGTTCCTGTTGTTCGCCGAGGCATCACCGGAGCTGCGGATCCTGCCGGTCGGATCGACCGAGTACGACGACGGCTACGGGCTTACCCGACTCCGGAATCAGATTCTCTCGCCGCCCGCCACCCCGCGCGAAGAGCAGGGCACCTATCTCTACGACTCGCTGGCACTGTTGTTCCGTCTGGTCGACGGCGGCCATCACCCGGCGGACGAGCCGGGTGTGGCTCCGGGCCTGGAGTTCAACGAGCTCTCGGCGGATCTGTTCTCGAAGAAGGCCACCTCCCTGATCGACGAGGTGCAACTCTCCAACATGGCGCTGTTCCGGGTGCTGGGCAACCTGCTACTCACCCCGGAGCAGCCGGGTAAGGACCGTGGGTTTATCTCGTACGCCACGCTCGGTGTCACCGAGCTCGGTCAGGTGTACGAGGGCTTGATGTCCTACACGGGGTTCATCGCCACCGAGGACCTGTGGGAGGTTGCCCGCGGTGGCGACGACTCCAAGGGCTCGTGGGTGGTGGGCCACGACTACTCATTGGAGGTGTCCGCCTCCGACCGGGTGGTACGCCGCAATCCGGTGACCGGCGAGGACGAGTGGGTGCGGCACCCGCGCGGATCGTTCGTGTTCCGTCAGTCCTCGCGCGACCGTGAGCGCTCGGCTTCGTTCTATACGCCGCAGGTGCTGAGCGAGTTCGTGGTGGGTCAGGCCGTCGAGGAGCTTGACGCGACAGGTCGGATCGACACCGCCGAGGCCATCCTGACGCTCTCTATCTGTGAGCCGGCGATGGGTTCGGGGGCGTTCGCCGTGGAGGCGGTGCGGCAACTCGCCGAGCTGTACCTGGAGCGTCGCCAGCAGGAGCTGGGCCAGGAGATCGACCCCGAATCGCGTACGGCGGAGCTGCAGAAGGTCAAGGCCTACCTTGCCCTGCACAACGTCTACGGCGTGGACCTCAACGCCACGGCCGTAGAGCTGGCCGAGATCGCGCTGTGGCTGGACACCATGACGCCGGGCCTGCAGGCACCGTGGTTCGGGCTGCACCTGCGCCGCGGCAACTCGTTGATCGGAGCCCGAAGGGCCACCTACTCCCCCACGCAGGTCGAGAAGAAGCAATGGCTCGCCGCCGAGCCGCAGGATGCGTCGATGACAGCGCTGGCCGCAGCCGTGGATGAGGAAACCGGATTCGATCCGTCCGTACGTGGCCGGATCCACCATTTCCTACTGCCTGCCGCCGGATGGGGCTCGGCTACCGAGGCCAAGGAGTTGTCCAAGTACCTCAGCGAACCGCAGGCAAGGCTCAAGGCCTGGCGCAAGTCCATCACCGCCAAGCCCACCAAGGTTCAGGTGCGCCGTCTCACCGATCTGGCCGAGCGCACCGAGCGGCTGTGGCAGTTCGCGCTCGTGCGGATGCGGATAGCCGACGACCAGGTGCGGCGGCGTATCGACGTCTACGGTACTGAGGTCATCACGCCAACCAATCCGGTGTCCCGCAGCGTTATCGAGAAGTCCTTTGCCGATGCGGGTGGCGCGTTCCAGCGCTTACGTCGGGCGATGGACGCGTGGTGCGCACTGTGGTTCTGGCCCCTCACCGAGGAGAGGACGACCGTCGACGGCGAGGCGGTCTCTCCCCCGAACCTGGATCAGTGGATTGACGGGCTCGAAGCACTGCTGGGGCAGGCGTATTCCGATACGCAAAAGGGAAGCCGCAAGTACGGCCACGGCGAGGACCAGTTCCGTCTGGGCGGAGATCTCACGTGGGCGGAGATCGATTCCGCCGAGGACCTCGACCGCACGCTCGCTCAGGAAGCTCGTATCGAACAGGTCCTCCGCAAGCATCCCTGGCTCACGGTCTGTGAGCGGGTGGCCAAGGACAGTGGGTTCTTCCACTGGGAGCTCGACTTCTCCCCGGTCTTCGCCCGCGGCGGCTTCGACCTGCAGGTCGGTAATCCGCCCTGGGTGCGGCCACAATCGGACATCGAAGCATTGCTAGGCGAGTCTGACCCGTGGTGGATCCTCACCCATAAGCCAACTCAGGCACGGAAGAGAGATCGTCAGGAGTCGACAATTCATCGTCCCGGCGCAGTTAATACTCTCGCTAGCGGATTGACAGAAACACTGACGACAGCAGCGTTCCTTCATGACGTCGTGCAGTACCCACTTCTCGCTGGACAAAAATCTGATCTATACAGAGCCTTCATGCAGCGGTTGTGGAGATCCATGAATAAAGACGGAATTGTGACGATCCTCCATCCCGAGTCGATATATACCGAAGCTAAAGCCGCCCCATTGCGCAGGGAATCCTATAAGCGACTTCGGCGCCATTGGCAATTCGTGAACACACTTAAACTCTTCGACATAGCGCACCTTTTCACCTGGAGCGTAAACTGCTACGGAAAACCCTTGCAGTCTCCGGAGTTTCTTCACGCTACTGGGCTCTACCATCCCTCTACCGTCACCTCATCATTGCTTCACGACGGGTCTGGCCCGCTCCCTGGCAGGAAAACAGATGCGGGCGAGTGGAACACAAGGCCGCACTCTGGACGCATAATCTCCGTCGACCTCACCACCCTGGGAGTATGGAAGTCGGTACTCGAGGAACCAGAAACCCCAACTATCGAGACCCGGATGGTCTACACCATCAGCGAGGTGGAGCAAACGGTACTCGAAAAGCTAGCTAGGGCACCACGTGCTGGCAGTCTGAGACTAAAGTCCAGTCAGGGATGGAACGAGACGAACGACCGAAAGAAGGGCCTTTTCGATCACCTTTGGGCAGTACCCTTAGATTGGTCAGACGCAATCCTTCAGGGCCCGCACATCGATATCGGAATCGGTTTTGTCAAGCAACCAAACCCAACACTAAGGAGTAAGGGCGACTGGACCGCAGTCGACCTCGAGTCGATAGACCCCCAATTTATACCTGCAACGTCTTACAGCCGTACTTGCGAAAAATCGCAATATGAGTCCGCCTACCCGCGTCTAGATCACAACTTGAGCGAGTCCCACAAGGACGGCTACAGAGTCGCTTGGCGAAGAATGGTAGGCACAACGGGAAACCGGACACTGAGGCCGGCAATACTGCCCCCAGGCACGGCGCATGTCCACACGGTTAACTCGGCTACAGGCTCCCCGAGGGACATTGTCCGAGCTGGAGCGTCGGCCTCGGCAATCCTGATCGACTTCTATCAACGCAGCACAGGGATGACCGATATACTCGGGACCACATTTTTCAGACTTCCGATAGCCACAGATGTTGCCTTCAGTAGAAGAATCGAATATTTATACTTACGGTTGTCGGCCGTGACCGCCGCCTATGCCCATCTCTGGAAGGAATTGACTAATCAGGAGTGGTCACCGGACATACCGTTCAGAAGGGCCGAAGATCGCCGCCGAGCCCAAGTCGAAATCGACGCACTTATCGCCCTAAGTCTCGGGGTGACCGCCGATGAGCTGTGCATGATCTATCGCACCCAGTTTCCTGTGATGCGCAAGTACGACTCGCAGGACCTGTTCGACGCCAAGGGCCGCAAGGTGGTCGAGGATGTGGCCAAACTGCACCGCAAGCTCAAGCCAGGCCAGGAGCTCCGCGAAGAGGAGCGGACCTGGACGCATCCGCAGTCCGGCGCTACGTATGTGTTCGAGTACCCGTTTCGCATCCTCGACCGCGAGGCCGATATGCGGGCCGCGTACGAGCGGTTCGAGCGGAAGCTGGCCGACGGGACACTCTCGTGAGCGCGCTACTGCCACTGCAGGCCGCCGAGCAGCTCAAGGACGGGATCTCCGAGTTCCTGTCCACCACGTTCGCTCTCGCGGACAAGTCCACGCTCTCCGCGTTAAGCGACTTTGTCGGCAGCCCGGGTACGGGGATGTTCCATGGACCGTATGTTCGAACCCGCATGCCGTTCCGCCCCGCCGACGACGGCGCGGCCAGCGTGCTGGACTGGACGCCCAGCACGTTCCCGTTCCATCCATACGTCCACCAGGCCCAGGCCTTCGCTCGGCTGTCCAGCCGGTCCGAGCCCGAGTCGACCGAACCGTGGCGGCGGCCCGACCCCACTCTCGTGGTGACCGGCACCGGCTCGGGCAAGACAGAGTCCTTCCTCTACCCAATCCTTGACCATGCCCGCCGTGCCCGCGCCCAGGGTGTCCGCGGGGTCAAGGCGCTGCTGCTCTACCCCATGAACGCCCTGGCCACAGACCAGGCCGAACGACTCACCCGACTCCTCACCACCGAGCCAGGCCTGGCCGGGATCACCGCCGGCCTGTACACCGGCGAGGTCTCCGGAACCGGACGCACCACCGTCAGCGACGCGGGGCTCATCACCGACCGCGCCACCATGCGCGAGGACCCGCCCGACCTGCTCCTTACCAACTACAAAATGCTCGACCAGCTACTCCTGCGCTCAGAGGACGCCGACATCTGGCGACTCTCCGCCGCAGGTCTGCAGTACGTGGTGCTGGACGAATTCCACACCTACGACGGCGCTCAGGGAACCGACGTCGCTCTGCTGCTGCGCCGGCTCGGGCTCGTGGTGGACGCCCACCTAGGCACCATCACCACCTCCCCCGTCACTCGTACCGAGGCCGACCGCGCCCGCCCCCTGGGCCGCATCACGCCCGTGGCCACCTCGGCCACCCTCGGCGACGACGGCGACACCACCGCCGTCCGAAAGTTCGCCACCACCGTGTTCGGCGAAGAGTTCCCCCCCGAGTCCGTCCTCACCGAATCCCGTCTCACCGTGGACCAGTGGACCGGACTGACCACCGACCAGCGCATCCCCGTGGAGACCGCCGTGTCCCGCGCAGTGATGGCCGAGCTGGACCGAGCGATCCGCGACGGCATCGAGGCGGGCGCCGACCCCGCCGAGACCAACTACTCCGAGGTCGCCTCCCGCATCTGGGGGCTGGCTCCCGATGCGGACATCAGCGAAGCCGTCGAGGCGATCAAACGCCACGACCTGACCGCCCGACTCCTCGACCACTCCGCCCACGCGGTAGCCATTCCCGATCTCGCCTCCGCGGCCCTGCCCACTGACCACGGCCGCAGCCCAGCGGATACCGAGAAGTTCGTCGTGCACGTCCTGGGAGCCCTCAGCCACCTACGGGCCACCGTCACCGCCGCCGACTCTGGTGCCGGACGGCGCCTGCCCAGCATCGAGGCCCACCTGTGGGTGCGCGAACTCTCCCGCCTCGACCGCGCCGTACAAGCCACCGTCGCCTACCACTGGCACGACGACGGCCCCGATCTCGCCGACGAGGACATCCGCGTGGGCATCGGCCCCAGCGACCGCGATTACCTCCCGGCCATCTTCTGCCGACACTGTGGCCGCGCCGGGTGGATGACCGCCTTCGAACCCGGCACCGAGAGACCCACCTTCACCCCGGCCACCATCCGCCGCCAGTCGCTGTCCGACCCCTCCGGTATGCGTGCCCTCATCGCCGCCGACCAGGAAGTTCGAGCCGCCCACGAATCCGGTCTACCGCTGTCCCAGGTGAGATCCTCCCGCGACTCCAGCAGCTCGCTGATGTGGCTGGACCCGGCGCAGTCGACCCTGCACACCGCCGACACCTACGGCGCCGCGGAGCAGGACGACCGCATTGTGCCAGTGCTGCTCCACACCGGGATGGCCGCCAAGGAGAACTCCGAACGTCAGACCTGCCCGGCCTGCGGCACTCGCGACTCCATCCGATACATCGGCTCCGCCGTGGCCACCCTGCTCTCAGTGGCCCTGTCCAACCTGTTCGGGCTCCGCGGCCTCGACACCGGCGACAAACGCACCCTGGTGTTCAGCGACTCGGTGCAGGACGCCTCCCACCGCGCAGGATTCGTCCAGGCCCGATCCCACGCCTTTGCGCTCCGTACCGCCATCACCACGGCCCTGGACGGCGGTGACTCCTTCCTCGACGACCTCACCCGCGAGGTGATCTCCGAGGCCACCACCCCGGTCGAGCGCTACCACCTGCTACACCCGTCGATCGTTGAGCGCACCAACTTCACCGCGTTCTGGGATGCCACCGCCACCGCCGAGCAGCGACGCAGCGCCACCCGCCGAGTCCGAGAACGACTGCTGTTCGACCTGTGCCTCGAGTTCGGGCTGCGCTCGACCATCGGCCGCACCCTGGCACTGACCGGTACCGTCGTGCCCAGCGTGAACATCCCCTCCGCCGTCCTGCGTACTACCGCGCGTCGGGTCTGGGAGTCGATCGCACTGCAGACCACGCTCACCGACACTGAACCCGAGGACTCCGTGCTTGAGGCATGGGCACGGATTGTGGTGGAGCGGATCCGGCAGCGTGGTGGCATCAACCACCCGTGGCTCACCCAGTACCTGACCACGGACGGCAACACCTTCCACCTGACCAACCGACGCGCCCGGGCTCGCGGCGTACCAGGTTTCCCCGTAGGCGGCTGGCCCACCTTCCCACGGGTGGGACCGACCCTGACCAAGGACCGCTACCGCGACGGCACCGACGTGGTGGCCAGCAACCGCTCCTGGTACGCCCGCTGGACCGCACGCCACCTGGGAGTCACCCCCGACACGGCGCAGAAGCTCGTGGCGACACTCATGGAGGCCCTCGCCGCCGAGTCGCACCTCGAGGCCGTAGCCACCGAATCCGGGGCCACCATCTACGCCCTGCCGCCTGACGAGATCCTGGTGACAGCCGAGGACGACCCGGCTGAGCTGCGTTGCGACGTCTGCCACAACGCCACTCCCGCCGCCGAACCTGTCCGCCAGGTGGTGGCCGGGTACCCGTGTCTCACAGTGGACTGCACTGGTCATCTACACGTGGAGCGCATCGACACCCGGAACTATTACCGGAACCTGTACCACTCGCATGACAGCCGCTCGGTAATCGCGCGCGAACACACCGGGCTGCTCCAACCGGCCGAACGGGCCGCCATCGAGACTCAGTTCAAGTCCGCCTCGGACGCCCCCGGGGCGCCCAACGTCCTGGTGGCCACGCCCACCCTGGAGATGGGAATCGACATCGGCGACCTCTCCTCGGTCATGCTCTCCTCACTGCCGTCTTCTGTGGCCAGCTACGTCCAGCGCGTGGGACGTGCGGGCCGACTGACGGGCAACTCGCTCGTCGTGGCCCTCGTCCAGGGGCGCGGATCAACACTGCCCGTGGTGCACGATCCGCTCTCGCTCATCAACGGCAGCGTGCAGCCGCCCGCCGCGTTCCTCTCCGCCGCCGAGATCCTGCGCCGGCAGTTCATCGCCCACGCGATCGACACCCTGCTCCTCGAGGGCATCCACCCGTCCAGCACCCAGGCCCGAGCCGTGTTCTCCACCCATCCCGACTCGTTCCTCACCGTCCTGCGCAACGAGCTACCCGAGCGCGTCCCGGCCATGCTCAACCGTTTCCTCGACAGTCTCGGGACCCACGTGGGCGAGGCGGCCGCGCATGACCTGCGCGCGTGGGCCACCGGCACCACCGCCGACGGCCAACCAGCACCACACACCCTGGACTCAAGCCTCAAACTCGCCGCCGACCGCTGGCGCGCCGACAACACCGAACTCATCCACCGACTGGACGCCCTCGACGTGGTGCTGGTCGAGCTGCGAGAACGCGCAGAAAGTCCCGGCGCGACCGAACAGGACAAGGACGACCTACGGGCAGCCGAGGCCTCCCGCAAGGCCACCGTGGTCCAGAAAAACACCCAGCAGCGCGAATACTGGATCACCGCTCTCGAACGCTATGGACTGCTGCCCGGCTACCAGCTCCTCGACGACACCGTGGACCTGCAGGCCTCAATCACTACGTACGACCCCGATACGATGGAGTTCGACGCCACCTCCGCCACCTTCACCCGCTCCGTCTCCTCGGCACTGACCGAACTCGCCCCCGGCAACTCCTTCTACGCCGACCGCATGCGGATCGAGATCTCCGCCGTGGACATGGGAGCCAGTGGCGACGCCCTCGAGCGCTGGCGGGTATGCCCCACCTGCAGCCACGCCCACACCGAGGTCGCCGGAACCGCCCCCGGCTCCTGCCCCACCTGCGGCGCCGCCGGATTCGCCGACTCCGCCCAACTGCTGGACGTGGTACCGCTGCAGAGAGTGTCCGCGCAGGTCATGCGCGACTCGGCCACCGTGGATGAACGTCATGACGAGCGTCGTCGTCGTCGTTACTCCGTGGCCCGCACCGTGGCCTGGGACCCCACCGACGCCGCCCCCGCCTGGTTCGTGGACAACAACGGCTTCGGCGCCCGCTACCTACGGCGCGCCGACATCCGGTGGATCAACCTCGGCACCGGGCCCGGCGCCACCCAACTCATCGGCGGCACCCAGCCCGCCGCACCCCACTTCCGGGTCTGCGAGTACTGCGGCCACCTGGACTCCGAGGCCGGCGCCAACAGCCGCCGTGACCACCGGCCCTGGTGCCCCCACACCAAGGCCGCCGACGAGCCCAGCATCCACGTGGCCCTGGGCCGTGCCCTGTCCACCGAAGGCGTGCTGCTCTATCTGCCCCCCGCGGTGTCCACCTACGACGCCATGGTGCTGCCCAGCCTCGTGGCCGCACTGCGCCTCGGCTTCCGACGTGTCCTCGGCGGCGACCCCGACCACCTCGACGTGGCCACCGTGACCGTCCCCCAGGTCGGCACCCCCTCACCCGCACTCCTGCTGCACGACACCGTGCCCGGCGGCACCGGATACCTGGCCGACTTCACCACACCCGAGCGGGTCTGGGACCTCCTCCACACCGCCTACCTGGCCGTGCGCGACTGCGAGTGCGCCAGCGAGAACCGGCTGGCCTGTCCCCGGTGCCTGCTGTCCCACGCCCTCGGCGGCGAGGCCGACCGCACCTCCCGAGGCGCCGCTGAGAGCGCGCTGCTCGCGCTCTTACGCGGAGCCGACCGCGACGACGACGCCGAACCCACCCGCGAGGACTGGACCGTCGTGACCACGCAGAAGATCGACCCCGAGGGTGACTCCGCGCTCGAAGTACGCTTCCGGCATTCACTGAGCCGGGTGCTCGAGGACGAGGGCGCCACCATCACCACCGTGCCGGACGGGAAATACACGGCACTGCGGATCCGAATGCCCGGATCCCCGCTCACCTGGATGCTGCGCGCCCAGAACCACATCCACGAAGCCGGCACCACACCCGACTACATCCTGCAGGCCGACGACCCGCACCAGATGAAGTTCGCCATCTACACCGACGGGTACAAGTACCACGCCAGCCCCACCCACAACCGGGTCGACGACGACGCCGACAAGCGTGCCGCACTACGCGATGCAGGCTGGACCCCCTGGGCGATCACCCACGCCGACCTCGACGAGCACGACTCGGCCGGGCCTCCCGCCACGTGGGAGAAGCAGAACTTCGTCAAGGCCTTCGGCTCCGCACTCGGGATCGCCCCCGCGCGCCTCAACACCGCCGCCGGAGACCCCGTGACCCTCCTCGCGCGGATCCTTGCCGACCCCAATCCCGACGTGTGGCAGAAGGTCGGCCACGCCAGCGCCGCCTACTGGCTGGCCACCGGAGACCGCATCAAAGCCCGGTCCGAACACGCACGGTTGTTCGCCCGGTTGGTGGTGCAGGGTCATCCCCGTCAGCCCGCCTCGCTCAACGCCGAGCTGATGATCGACGACTCGGCGACGGCCGTGAGCAGCGAGGACTTCCGCGCTGACTGGCAGTGGTGGTTGCGAACCTCCAACCTGCTGTCGCTGCGCGGCCAGAACACCACCATCGGCACCCGGCGCGACATGGCGGCGGCCAGCGACGTGGACGCCGAGCTGGCGGCCATGGTCGCTGCGGCCGAGACCGGTGCGGACTCCGACGAGCGCGTGACTGTGGATATCGGGGGCGCTGTTGACGTGGAGGCGCCCGAGTCTGTCCCCGGCCCCGTGTCAGCCGGGGATGCCCTGCCCGGGCCCTGGCGGGAACTGGTCGAGGAGATCGATCCTGAGGACGCCGATGCGGCAGTCGAAGGAACGCTGTTGCGTGCGCTGGCCGATCTTGACGTGCCGCTGCCGGACTACGGCGAAGAGGTCCATGGAGTGATCGCCAACGTCTCCTGGCCCGAGGCGCGCATCGCGGTGTTCGTGTCGCAGGCGTCCGATAGGGTGCGGCCGATCGCAGAAGCGGGGTGGACAGTCATCAACCCCGCCGCTGACGGTGACCCCAAGACAATGGCCGACGCAGTCAAGAGGGCGCTGGCGGAACGCAGCGGAGAGAGGGCTTGAGATGGCAACCATCACGCTGATCAACAAGAAGGAGAGCCTCGACGGTTCTCTGCGCAAGCGCGTTTTTGACACGCTCTCCAAGCTGCAGGCCGACGACACCTCGGTGGGCGCGCACGTGGAGCCCATCAAGAACGCCGTGGATAACCGCATCCGATCGGTGCGGGTCAACGACAAGTTCCGCGCCCTGGTTTTCCGGATCGACGGTGGAGCCGAGACCCACTACGTCTACGTGGGCACCTACCCGCACGACGACGCTTACAGCGCTGCCGCGACCATGCAGCTCCGGGTCAACCCGGTCAACGGCGTGCTCACCCTGGTCCGCGAGCAGGCCGCGGCGCTCGATGCCAAGGTGGCAGCCGAGCAGTCGAAAAAGGCCGCCGCGCTCGAGGCAGCGGCTAAGACCGGGCAGGTGGCCGAGGTCGGGGCCCCGATCGGGCCTGGGGCGCCTGAGTCCGGTGCTGACGATTCTGCTGAGGCCGACGCGAGTCCGGCCGCGGCTGTGGTCGAGGACCCGACCCCCGCCTTCGCGGCGAGCGGAATCGACGCCGAGGTCCTCTCCCAAGAGCTGGGGATCGACCCTGCTGTTTCCGGCCCGGCACTGGCGTCCGCCACCTTGTCGGAACTCGAGACCGCGCTCGATGCGGCGGCGCCCTGGGAACGTGATGCCCTCCTCGGGCTGGCGGTGGGCTATTCCATCGACCAGGTCCGCGAGGAGCTGCGTCTCGGCGCCGCGTCCGACGCTGCTGCTGTATCTGACGACGAGGTCGATGAGTTCGTCCGCGCGGTCACCGCACCGGCTGCACGGATGCAGTTCACCTTCCTCGGCAGCGGCGGCGACTCGACCGACGTCATGCGCGAGATCATCGAGAACGGTGACTTCGAGGCGTGGACCACCTTCCTCCACCCCTCGCAGGAGGTACTGGCGACCCGCTACCGTAACGGCGCCTACCGCGTGGCCGGTGGCGCGGGGACCGGCAAGACCGTGGTGGCGCTGCACCGCACCCGCGCCCTGGTGACCCGATCGCTGACCGGCGCCCCCGCCGAATACACGGCCGACACCACCCCTCGGGTACTGCTCACCACCTTCACCCGGGTCTTGGCGGCATCGCTCTCGGCGCAACTCAAGGTCCTCGACGCAGAAATGCCCCGCGCCGCGGCCATCGGTGATGCCGGCGTGAGCGTGGCCGGTATCGACCAGACCGCCATGACCGTCCTCAACCGGGCCACGCCCGCCCAACTCGCCGCCGCCGGTCCGGCGGTCATCGGCCAATCCCTTTCCTCGGTCCCCTCTCCGCTGAGCGACCACGACGAGCGCGAGCTGTGGTTCGAGGCCGTGGAGCGGGCGGCGGTCCAGCCGGAGGGGGCCACCGCGACCCCCGAGTTCCTCCGCGGGGAGCTGGAGACCGTCGTCCTGGCCCAGGGCATCACCACTAAGGCCGCCTACCTCAAGGCAGACCGCAGCGGACGGGGTACGCCGCTCAACCGCAAGGCCCGCACCGCGGTGTGGTCGGCTATCGAGACCTACCTCGCCATCACCCGGCGCGAGAACAAGCAGACGTTCCAAGTCCTCGGTTGCCTCGCCGCCGCCGTACTCGACGGGATCGCCGATGCCGGCGGGGGCCGGCTGCTGGACCACGTGGTGGTGGACGAGGCGCAGGACTTTCACGTGGGTCACTGGCGGCTGCTTCGGACGCTCGTCGCCGAAGGCCCGAACGACCTGTTCATCGCCGAGGACGGCCACCAACGGATCTACGGCCGCCCCACCGTGCTGTCCCACTACGGGATCAACATCCGCGGCCGGGCATCACGGCTGACGCTGAACTATCGCACCACGGACGAGAACCTGCGCTTCGCGATGGGCATTCTCTCTGGCGAGACCTTTGTCGACACCGACGGGGAGTCGGAGAACCTCAGGGGCTACCGCTCCGCTCGCAGCGGGCCCGTGCCGCAGGTGGGTCACGCCGAGAACCTCCGCGGTGAGCTCAGCATCGCCGAGGAGCACATCCGCACTTGGCTCGCCGAGAACCCCAAGGCGTCGATCGGAGTGCTCACCCACAACCGTCGGGACGTGGACCGCATCATCGACGGACTTGAGTCTCGCGGCATCGAGATCACCTCCGGCGAAGGCTCGGGGGTGCACGTCACCACCATGCACTCGTCCAAGGGCATGGAGTTCACCCACGTCGTGCTCGCCCGCGTGAGCGAGGGCACCGTCCCGGCCCCCGTCCGACACGGGCTGACCGATGAGGACCGCGAACACCTGCGACGGCGTGAACGGTCGCTGCTCTACGTCGCAGCGTCCCGGGCCCGCGACCAACTGGTCGTGACCACCGGGGTCCAGCCGTCCACTCTCCTACCCCGCATCACCACGGAGGACACCACATCGTGACAGGCGCGAGCCACACCGCTGCGACCACCTGGAGGCTCGCATTCCCGTTCTGGGATCAGGTCGCAGAGCAGGTGCCCGTCGCCGGTGACACACCTATCAGCGACACCTCGGCGGAGGACCGCGTCGAGACCGTTCTCGAACTCGCCTCTGCATTCCGGGTCACAGGCGAGCCCGCACTGGGTGAGCTCTACCCATTGATCCCCGCCCAGTTCGGTCTCGTTCCCAGCGCCGGGCAAGACCCGGTGACGTTCGCCGCGCTGGCCATCCGTTCGTCCGCAGACGTTACAACGCCCTTGTCGCGAGCAGACGGACGCCGGCTCCACCGGACCCTGGCGCAGGTCAACGCTGCCGCAGGCGCGGCGCCGGACGCCACATGGCCCCGGGACCCGGTCCTGCGCGCAGTGAGTAGCGCAGTGTTCGCGCTCGCTCCCGAGCGGTTCTACGCCCTCATCGACATCCGTTTGAAGGGCGGTAACGCCGAGGCGGCGAACAGCTACGTCAGCCGAGAATTCCAGGACGATCTGGATACCATCCTCGAGGCCGCAGTCGCCGAAGCCCGGCACACCGCCGACTCCCCGGAGATGCAGCACTGGCTCGACACGCTCATCTCGCCCGAAGGCGGAGATGCATTGTCCACGCATCCACAGCTGCGCAGACCCCTGGGACTGCTCGACGTCACCCTGGCGCAGGCCGCCGCGCTGCTCATGCCCGAGCTCGGCGATCTCACCGGGAATGACGTAGCGAGCGAGGAGGAGTCCCCGCACACAGCGGACACCACGCTCGTCAACCAGGACGCCACCGTCCCGGAGACCACTCTCGCTGGTACGGCCCCGGAGGCTGCTCCCACGTCCGCCCCCTCGACGGCGGAAATCGACCCGGATGCCGACGAGGCGGGCCCGAGCGCTCAAGGAGAAACGGACGAAGCAGCAGCCGGCGGAACCGAGGTCAGCGACGCCCATCCAGGAATCGGCCTGACCTCGGACGATGACATTGACGCGTGGGAGAACGCTCTTCGCCAGCGATTTACCGATGCCATCCTGGCTATCGATACCGATCTGTCCGCGCTGGAACTCGACGTGCTCCTTGACGTGTACGGAGACAGGTTCCGTCTGTCCCGCGGACGGGGCACGACGGTCAAGCAGATCGCTCACCACTTCCCCGCTACCACGCTCATGTCGATGGTGGGCATGGCTTCGGTCGGTCTGGAAGACAATGCCTACTGGGACCAGTTCTGGGATCGACTTCGGACCGAGCGAAATCACACCGACGAGAACGCCCTCCGACAGCTCATCATCCCGCTCCTGCGACAGTTCAACCTCGATCCGATCGCGGGCTTGTCCACGTCCCTGCACGTGCAGCGGCTCGCGGTACACGCTGGTATCCCGGCGTCCAGCGCGAGGCGGCTAGTCGAGGTGCTCACCACCTACATCGGATCCGTCTCCTCCCGCGACACTCAACCCTTCAGTGAATGGGTGCGGCAGCCGGGTCAGGAGCACGTCTTTGAGCAACTGGACTACCCCACCCGCGACTTCGTCCGATACAGCGGGGAGCGTGGGACAGTGCTGCTGGACGAGATGGCCCGCATCGTCGCCGAGATCGCAGAAAACCCTGCCCTCGATGCCACCGCTCTCACCACCGCACAGACGTTCCTCCCCCAGCTACTCATCGACTCTCTCCGAGAAGCGCTTCACAGCGCAGACGTCTCCGACTCGGTTCGCGCGCAACGCCGGCGCGCACGCCTGACGCCAACCCTCCACCTGGAGGCCGACGACTCCATGGTGGTGCGAATCCCGGCCCCATCGAGCCACACCTCAGCACCGTGGACCATCACCCTGGACACCCAAGTGGTGCGAGTCGCCGCCGAGAAATTCAGCAGCGATCGATCGGTGGAGGTGCCCATCGAGCACCCCACCAGGCGAATAGTCGTAACCCACCCGTCTCTGGCGTATCCGATCGAGCTACGTCTCTACGACACTGGTAAACCACTCATCCTGTTCACCACGCAAGGCGAGCACATCCCGGACACCGCGCGACTGCCCAGATCAGAAGTGCTTGCGGTGATGCCCGGGGACCTCACTGTCCTGGGCGAACATCCTCACGCCCCACGGGTCATCGCGAACTACGGCACCCCGCTGGGATGGGACGGATGGGAGATCAGCCAATGGGATCTCACCGAGACCACATCTCTGCGAACCCGGACCGCCCAGAATGAGGTGCGGGACCATCCGGTGGGCAGCCAAGCTCTGCCCAGCTTGTTCGACGAGCCCGACGATCCGCTTCCCGTCCTTCCCGGTGTCTTCAGCGAGAAGTTGCCCGTTCTCTACTCCCGTCCGTGGCTCAGTCTGCCCGCTCTCGGGCCCGACTCCGCGGCCACCTGGACAATCCAATACCGGCGCGCCGGCGCCCGGGAATGGACTGTTCAGGGCGACTACGCGGCACCGGAGCAGGGGGCGGTCCCGCTGTTCGACGCCGAGCCCGAGCAGCTCGGCCGCTTCGACGTGCGTGTCACAGGACCTTTCGGAGCGAGGTTCGAGACCAGCGTCTTTGTGGCTGAAGGTCTGCAGGTCGAGTACGACGACTCGTTGCGGATCCCCGAGGACGACGGCCTCACCGAAGTCACCGCCGCGGCCTGGTCCGAGGACCCGGCGCTCATCATCCTGGACCCTCAACTGCATTTTGGGCCCCAGGTATCTAAACGTCCGCTCCGCATCCGCCGGGGCGCTGCCTCGGAGATGATCACCGTCCGCCCCCCGCGGATGGAATTCCGGATGACACCGGTCGGCGGCGTCCCTTCGTGGAGCGACCGCCAGATCGGTCGGCGCCCAGACGACTTCACCGGGGCGGTTCTCGCCGTCCGAGGGGTTCCCGAGGACATCCCTGTCGTGGCGGAAATCCGTGACCACACCGGTTCGGTCCGAGCGACGGAGCAGCTTGTCTCCCGCTCGCGGGGCGGTGTACTCACACTGACCGCAGATCGCCTCGCGGGTGCCGCCCGCGAGACGCAGTCAGGCCTGGTCATCCTTCGCCTGGCCTATCCCGACGGCACCTACCCGGCCCCGATCATCCGGTTCAATACCGTCGGCGCCGACGTGAGGATTGTGGTCGACGGGGACGAGATCCACGTCCGCGGCCGTCACCTCCACTCAGACACCACCGTCCACATCTGGAAGATCGCCCGCCCCTGGAGCCCGGTCCTCACCGTTCCGCTCGTCCGAGGCCGGGCAATGCTGCCCGCTTCGGCATTGGAGGTCGGCGACCTCCGAATTGCCCCCGTGGTGCAGGACGACTGGGACCCGGTTCCACCATCGCCCCTTCCGACCCGGGACAGTGTCCGCGTCAGCCGCCTGGGCACCTTCACCGACCCCACCACTGCTGTTCTGGCCCAGTTCCTCCTCGGTCAAACCGGCCCGGACGGAATCGATCCCACACTTCCCGAAGTATGGTCCGCGCTCGCACTCCTTTCCCGGGGACTTGAGGATGGAGACGACGAGCGGTTCGACCAGTTATCCCGTCTGATAGCGAACGCGCCCCGCCGCGCTGCGCTCTCCCTGGCTGCTGCGCCACTGGAGAGCGCCGACAAACTGGCCCTCTTCATCCGCTCCGGCCTGGTCTTCCACTCGTTCCGGCCCTACGGCCGAGACGATCTCCTTTCCCGCGCACAGAACACCGCGCTCTCCTCCGAGCCCTGGTTGGACGTGCTAATCACCATCGCCGACATTCCCGCGGCCAGCGTGGAAGAGCGCATAGCGTTGCGGGATCGACTGCGTGGTGTTGGCGGACATGCTCTCGTCGACATCCTCAAGACCGGCAGCGACCCGTTGGCGGTCTCGGCGTCTCTCGACGCCGAGTTGGTTCTCCGCAGCGACCACCCTGACGCGGTTTCTGCCTTCCTGGATGCAAAGCGGCTCGTCCCCGGTGGCCTCACCGACGCGGCCTCCAGGTACGACGCCTACCGAGCCCTGTTCCGGAACAAGGATTCGGAGATCGACAGGCTCCGAGAGTTCTACGGGGTCCTACTCGAAGGGCGTTTCCAGCCCCTCAATGAAGTCAGGCGCTTTGGGGTTCTGTGGCGGGCGGTAACGGCACGGGCCAGGAAGCTGGGCAACGTCACCAACCAGCACCCGTGGGCTAACGCCCCCTTCGCCAGCCTGACCTTCTGTCTCTACGCGCGTCTGGCCGCGGTGGATGAGATTCGGCTGGATCCGCCCCCGGGGCTCGATACAGCGTGGGCATGGTTTGCCGCCCGCGAGCCCGAGCAGACCATGATCGATCTACTTGTGGCCGAGGCACTGGTCATCCGAATGACCCTGCCCGACCGTAAGCGCAATCCCTACTCCGCATTCGACTCGATGACCGATGAGGACATCGTGGACCTGATCGTCACCATCTAGGAGCACTGTGACTGACATCCTCGATCCGCTGATCACCGCCCGAAACATCGAGACGACCTACAAGCGGTACCTCACCACGATCCTCCACCCCAAGGAGGCGAGTCTTCGCGACGAGTTCGTGGGTGAGGTGGGCAGATCCCGCGACCTCACCAAGGGGCCGCTCCTCGAGACGACGCCGCCCTACGCCCCGGGCCGGTCACTGAACGACCTCATTGACGAGGGAGTGCTGGAACCCTCCTTCACTCGACTCTCCAGCCCGGCTCTCCCCTTGGAGAGGCCGCTGTACGCGCACCAGGAGAACGCAATCCGCAAGGTGGTGGCCGGCCGCAACGTGGTGGTGACAACCGGCACCGGCTCGGGCAAGACGGAGAGCTTCCTGCTACCGATCTTCAACCACCTCATGGCTGAACACGCGGCGGGCACCTTGGGCCCCGGTGTCCGAGCACTGTTGCTCTACCCGATGAACGCCCTTGCCAACGACCAACTCAAGCGGCTCCGAACACTCCTGGCCGACGTCCCCGAGATCACCTTCGGGCGCTATACCGGCGAGACCAAGCACACCGCCAAAGACGCCCAGCGCCACTTCAAAGCCCTCCATCCCGGTGAGCCGCTGCTGCCCAACGAAAAACTCAGCCGCGAGGAGATGCAGGCGGACCCGCCCCATATCCTGCTCACCAACTACGCCATGCTCGAATACCTCCTCCTGCGTCCCCGGGACATCGAGCTCTTTGCGTCCCGCGGTTCCCAGACCTGGCAATTCGTGGCGCTCGATGAGGCCCACGTGTACGACGGAGCCCAAGCGGCCGAGGTCGGGATGCTGCTGCGCCGCCTCAAGGACCGGGTAGCCCCCTACGAGCGCCTTCAGTACATCGCCACCTCTGCATCTCTAGATGGTGAGCCCTCCGAGGTGACCACCTTCGCCTCGGAGCTGTTCAACGCCGACTTCGAATACTCTTCAGATCCCGCCCGGCAGGACGTGGTCCACGCAGTGAAGATCACCTCCCCGGACGCAGCCACCTGGCAGCTCACCCCGGAGCAGCTTCTCGAAATTGTTGCCGGCCCCACTGATGATTGGGGCATGCGGGAGGCAGATACAGGCCCCGATCTTGCCCGCCTGGTGCAGCTTTCTGGACTGGAGTCCGCTGGCGAGGCCCTTGACCACGAGCACCACATCGTCGCCCTCCGTGCCGCGCTCGCCGATGGCCCCGTGGACATTCGGGTCCTGGCCGAGCGGATCTGGCCGGGCCGGGATGACGCCGACCGTCTGCTCGAAACCCTTGTTCGTCTGGGCGGCCGCGTACTAGCCGACGATGGCCACCCGGTGCTGTCCGCGCGCTATCACTTCTTCGTCCGCGCCACCGAAGGCGCCTTCGCCTGCCTGTCCGAAACCGGACCACACGTGGCCCTGGCCCGCCACGAGGAATGCCCCACCTGCGATGCGGCAATGTTCGAGTTCGCCACCTGCACATCGTGCGGAACAGTGCATCTCGCCGGCCAAGTCGAGGACGATCGTTTGATTCCCGTCACCGGACGCTCCGACAAGGCGAAGTGGTATGCCCTGCTGGATACCGCCGATGTCGTAGTGGACGAGGACGACACGGTTCTGGCCTCGGACGACGACGTCGTCGTCACCACCCCCACCTGGCTGTGCACCGGCTGCGGCGACCTCTCGGAGAGCCCCGTCACCACCTGTCATTCCGGGTGCGGCAAGGGCACCATCCGGCCGATCTTCGCGCTCCACACCAGCAAGGCGGGCCTATCGACGTGCATCCACTGTGGAGCGCGAAAGAACCATCTCATCCGCCGACTCGACCTGGGTAGCGATGCTCCCGCCGCGGTCGTCACCACGTCCCTCTACCAGCAGCTCCCCATCGCCAAGGATGAGTCGCGCGATCTGGTGGGACAGGGGCGCAAGCTTCTCATGTTCAGCGACTCGCGGCAGGCCGCCGCGTACGCTGCGCCGTACCTCAACGGAACCTACTCCCGTCTGGTCCAGCGTCGCCTACTCACCCAAACCATCGACTCGCCGTACTACCAAAACGAGGCAGCCACCATCGATGACCTGGTGGCCGACGCCGTACCAGTGGGTCGCAAGGCCCACCTCTTCGAAGCGACAGACTCCAAGCGCCACACCGACCGGGCCGTAGCCACGTGGCTCATGTCCGATCTCATCGGCACAGACACCCGCCAATCCCTGGAAGGCCTGGGCTTGCTCCACGTGAGCATGCGTCTGCCGGAGGACGCCCTACTTCCTGCGCCCCTCGTCAAGGCACTCGATACCGATGGCGCGCGAGCCGTCCTGCAGCAGCTGGCAACGATGGTCCGACGCCAGGGTGCGGTAACCATGCCCGACGGCGTCGACGCCACCGACGAACTCTTCGCCCCGCGCAATGTAGTGATTTCCATGCGCTCCGATGGTTCCGACCGTCGGCGCAAGCAACTGTCCTGGGCTCCCACCCGCGGCACAAACAAGCGGCTCAACTACCTCGAACGTGTGCTGGAGAAGGTCGGCAAGCGTGACCAGGCCCGCGAGTTTCTAGACAGGCTGTGGACGGTTCTCGGTCCGGCCGGAAGCCGCGGAAATGGACTCGGCTGGTTTAAAGACAACACGCCTACCGTGGGGACAAGCCAGCTCGACCACCGGATGATCGAGCTTCGGCCTGGTAACACGGCACAGTGGTGGCGGTGCTCGGTCTGCCGTTCCCGTACCGCTCACAACGCGCTCGACGTGTGTCCGACACTGAACTGCGACGGAGTGCTCGAACTGGCCCCGATCCCGTCACTAGTCGAGGAAGAGAACCACTACCGGCATCTCTACCGATCCATGGCGCTCGCGCCCATGTCCGCCAGCGAACACACCGCGCAATGGACTGCAGAGGAGGCGCTCGAGATCCAGAACCGCTTCATCCGCGGCAACATCAACGTGCTGTCCTGCTCCACCACCTTCGAGCTCGGTGTGGACGTGGGCGACCTGCAGGCAGTGGTGATGCGCAATATGCCTCCGCGAACCGCGAACTACGTTCAGCGTGCCGGGCGGGCAGGCCGACGTTCGGACTCTGCAGCGTTCGTCACCACCTTTGCCCAGCGGCGTCCGCGGGATCTCGCTCGCTTCCAGGACCCCACCGACATGATCAGCGGCGTCATGCGCGTTCCCTGGGTGCCGATTGACAACGAGCGGATCGCCAGACGGCACATCCACTCGATCGTTCTGGCCGATTTCCTACGGAGCCAGTTCGAGAGCTTCGGCCGCGAGTTCCCCCACGTGGCCGACCTCCTGTCTGCGGACGACCCAGCGGATGAAGCATGGCGGAAGATCGAGCCATTCCTCACGCCAGTCCCGCCACACATCGCTGATGCGGTGGCTCGGGTCGTGCCCGAGGAGCTCCACGATGAGCTCGATGTGGCCGAACACGGCTGGGTTCGCCACCTGATTGATCGATTCGAATCCGTGGCGGAAGAACTCCGGTTGGAAAGGACACAACTCACCGAGCTGCAGGACAACGCTGCGGCCGAGAAGAACTACAAGTTCGCCAGCCTCCTGGAGCGGACCCTGCGGACAGTCGAGGGCCGCCAGACCCTGGCAGTGTTGGCCCAGAAGAACATCCTCCCCAAGTACGGATTCCCGGTCGACACAGTTGGCTTGCGCACCAACCATTCACCAGACCCGGCTGGACAGAAGCTCGAACTCGACCGCGATCTGGCTCTGGCCATCCTCGACTACGCACCCGGGAATCAGGTCGTAGCCGCCGGAAAGCTATGGACGTCGCGGGCAGTGGCCAAGAAGCCTGGAAAGGCCTTCGTTCGACACGAGTACCGCGTCTGCACCGGCTGTGGGGCGTTCCAAACTGCGCTCTCTCTTGAAAACGCCGAACTGATCTGCACTGTCTGCGAGGCCGGATTCAGCCCTAAAGCCACCAAACGATTCATTATCCCCGAATGGGGTTTTGTAGCCGATCCCCAGCCAGAAGCCGTCGGATCGGCGCCGCCCTCTCGCGGTACGGTCGGCTCTTCCTACGTGGAATACCCAGGCGATTCCATTTCCCAGGTGGAGCTCATCGGTGGCACCACAACCACGACCGCCACCTCGGGAGTCCGTGCCCATATGGTGGTTCTCTCCGAGGGAATGGGCGCCGGATACCGAATCTGTAGCAACTGCGGGTGGGCAAAGCCTCACTCGGGAGACCGCGCTGCCGCCCACACCAACCCGCTCACCGGTGCGGACTGTCGTGGCAGCTTCGACCTGGTCGCGCTGGGCCACCGCTATCAGACCGACACCGCAGAGATCGTCCCTCGCGGGCTAGTCGATGCGAGCCCGAACGCCATGCTCTCCCTGATGTACGCCCTGCTTGAGGGAGCATCAGAGGGGCTGGAGATCTCCCGGGATGACATCGACGCCACGCTTTCGTGGTCCAAACGGACACGGTCGATCGTCCTCTATGACACCGTCCCAGCCGGCGCAGGCGCAGCCCGGAAGATCACCGAGAACATCACGACGGTGCTCGATGAAGGACACCGCAGGGTGGACAACTGCGACTGTGGCATCGAGACCAGCTGCTTCGGTTGCCTCCGAAACGCGTTCAACGACCGACACCACGAGGTGCTCAAGCGGGAAGACGCGTTACGCCTACTAGACCAGATGCGTTCATACACCGCTGTAAACCATTCCGACACCGCCACTCAGATCAGGTAACCGAGGACCGAACAAGTGAATTCTGATTCCAAAATTAATGCCGATGTCGCACATCGACTCAAAAACTACGTTTACGCATTGGTAGATCCCCGCGACGGGATTCCGTTTTACATCGGAAAGGGCACAAGTGGACGAGTAGAACAGCATGGGCTGGACGCACGAGCATGGGTTGAGGCAGAGGACCTCGCCAATGCCAGTAGCAAGATTAAGCAAATCAATGACATTAAGAGATCAGGCCACGAGGTTGATGTATGGATTCTCAGATACGGGATGAACAAGAGGGAGTACTCGGCCGTTGAATCGACGCTAATAGACTTTATTCAAACTTTCCCGATTGCCCCCTCTTCGGAGAGGATTCGCCCACTCAAGTCAGGTTCCACGCTGACCAACCTGGTACGAGGAGGAGAAACTGACCAGGGGATAACCAGGCTAAGCGACATCGTCGACGAACTTCGTGCCCCAGCGCTTACCATCGATCGACCACTTTTGCTCATCATGCTCGGCCCTTGGACGGATCAAGAAGAAGTCATGCCGGACGGTAAAATCCGATCAGGACACGGATTTAAGAACGAATGGATGGACAAGAAGCTACTCGAGGACGCCATTGATGAGCTCGGCGACTCGGTGTGCTGTTGGTGGACGTGGGATACCAGCCGAATTGAGAATTCCGGGATCACCCATATCGTTGCTGTGTACCGCGGGGTCACCCGCGGTCTCTTCGAAATAGTCCGAGGCTCTCATCGCGCTTCTACCGACCGCGGTGCTAGACGAGGATGCTCAGTCGTACCGATCACCGATCCGGAGAATTCGCTCTGGAAGGAGGTAATCGGACCCCACGGACACACTATCCCTCCCAAGAAGAGGGGGGAGCAAAGCGCATTCCGCTACTGGCCGTACTGAAGGAAGTCTCATACACGCGGTACCCCCAGTCGGACTCGAACCGACACTTTGACGGTTTTAAGCCGTCTGCCTCTGCCAATTGGGCTATGGGGGCGAGGCCCACACCAGGTGTGAGCCGGGTGACCCCGCCGCCGCGGGACCGGGTGGGCGCGCAGGGCGCCCGAGGCCAGCGTCAGCCAGCCAGGCGGGCCAGCACCGACATCGCGATGCCGTCGAGAATATCCTTCTCGCTCACCGTGATGTCAGTAATACCAGCCCTCTCAGACATCAGATCACACAGCGCGGAGGCAACAAGCGCGCCTCCTCCGATCACGTCCGCACGCCCCGGATGCATGGGCCCCACACCACGCCGCTCGGCGATCGGCAAAGCCACCAACCGAGCGCACACCTCGCGCATCTGCTCCAGCGAGATCACCGAATTATGCAGCGCCACCGGGTCGTATGTGGCCATGCCCTGCGCCACCGCAGACAGGGTGGTGAAGGTGCCGGCCACGCCCACAAAGCGCTTCGCCCGGCCCAGCGGAAGCCCGGATGCCGACTCCAGAGCCTCCCCGATCACGCGGCGGGCCTCCGAGACCTCCCCGCTGCTCGGCGGGTCCGAATGCAGTGTCCGCTCCGTGATGCGCACACATCCGATGTCCAGGCTCTGGGCGCCGAGAATGCGCACGTCGCCGTCGTCGTACTCCCCCACCACAATCTCGGTGGACCCACCGCCGAGGTCGGTCACCACAAACGGGCCGTCGGCCGGCGACAGATCGGAGACGCCGCCGGCAAAGGTCAGCTCCGCCTCGGTCTGCCCGGAGATCACCTCGGCCTGCGTGCCCGGGAATTGCTTGCCCAGTACCTCGGCGGTCATGCCGAAGAGCTCGTCCTTGTTGGCCGCATCGCGGGTGGCGGAGGTGGCCACCATCCGCACCGACTGGACGCCGAGCTCATTCATGGTTTCCGTGTAGTCGGTCAGCGCGGTGCGGCAGCGGGAGATCGCGCCCTCGGACAGCCGACCCGTGGCGTCCACGCCCTCGCCCAGGCGGATGATCCGCATCTCGCGCACCACGTCGGTCAGCCCGGGCTCACCGGGGACGCCCTCGGCCACGAGCAGGCGGATGGAGTTGGTACCGCAGTCGACGGCTCCCACTCGAACACGGCCGACGCGGACGGAACCGCTGCGTTCGTCTCCGGCAGCCGAACTCACTGCTGGTCCATCGCCAGGTAGTCCGGGATCCCCAGCTCCTCGGGCGTCGGCCACTCCTGCGGGAGCGCCGTGCCGCGCAGCCCGGCCTCGCAGGCCAGCGCCACGGACTCGTCGCCCAGCCACACCACGCCCGGCCCCTCGGCCAGCGCGTACGCCATGAGTACGTGCAGGCACTTGACCCGCTCGGGCATCCCGCCACCGGAGAAGTCGGTGCCCAGGTCCTCGATCTCGTTGCGCTGCGCCAGATACCGCTCGTGCGCCTGCCGATAGTTGGCCGACATCTCGGGGTCTGTGGACAACCTCGTCGTCATACCCCTCATGATCCCCGCCGACTCCTGACGGCTCGCCTCGGCGGTGAGCCGCGGATCGGTGAGGTAGTACAGCGTGGGGAACGGGGTGCCGTCCTCTAGCCGCGGCGCGGTCTTGACCACCCCGGGCTTGCCGTCGGGGCTGCGGTAGGACACCTCCAGCACGCCCCGCGGCGGCCGACCCAGCTGGGCCTGGATCGCGTCGAGGTCTTCGCTGGACACGCTCTGCTCGGCGCTCACGCTGGGGGGTCCTCCTGTGATTGATCTTGGACGCCGCCCGGGATGGGGGCGGCGGGGTCATCGGCACCGGGCACGCCGGGGACGACCAGCACCGGCGGGGTGTCGGGACCGCCGGGAATGGACGTGCCCTCGAGCACCGCCGAGTCCTCCGGCATGATCGGGTCGGCAGGCTCGGCGATGGAGTTCCACACGCGCGTCTGCCACGGCTGCGCCGCCAGCTCGGCGGCCTTCTGCTCGGCCACGGCCTGCTCGATCGGGTCGACCATCGACACGCGGTACGGGGTCTCCCCCGGCTTCACGGCGCCAAAGCGGATGCGGGCCTGCTGCTCGATGTACGCCGGGTCCGAGAGCATCTGCTCCTCGGCCTCGAGCTCGGCGATCGTCGCCTCCAGCGCGGCCCGCTCCTGCGCCACGGTCTTCTCGTCGCGCAGGAACTGGTAGTGATTGCGCAACGGGAACGACACGGTGACGAGCAGGATGATGGCGACGACGGCGAGGAGTCCGATCCGCCGCGGGGTGTAGTTCCGCGGGCCCAGCAGGGTGTCGGACAGGTCCGTGCGCGTGGTGAGGCGGTGGGCCTCCGGATGCGCGGTGGTGCCGACCCGGCCGGAGCGGGCAGAGGCCGGGACGGGCCGGTCCCGTTCGCGGCTCGGCGTCCGCCGGCGGGTCGGCTCGCGGCGGGTGGGGTCGGCGGGCTGGTCGGCCCCGCTCTGCCCGTCGACCCCGTCGCGGCCGGTAGCACCCGGGCCGCGGCCGGTGCTGCTCCCCCGGTCCGCGGCGGACCCACGGCCCGTCCCGTTCGCACGGCGACGGATGGCGCCCGACGCCTCCCCGGGCCGCCGGGACGACGCGCGATCGCGTGCGTCTCCCCGGCGGTCCGAGGGGCGGGGCGGGCGAGCCATGCGCCTTCCTTTCCGACTACGTGCCCGTCAGCGGTGAACTGCCGACGGGCGGTGCTGGTGCCGTCAGGCGGAGAAGCGCGGGAACGCCTCGGCGCCCGCGTACCGGGCGGCGTCGCCGAGCATCTCCTCGATGCGCAGCAGCTGGTTGTACTTGGCCACGCGCTCCGAGCGGGCCGGGGCGCCGGTCTTGATCTGGCCACAGTTGCAGGCCACGGCGAGGTCGGCGATGGTCGTGTCCTCGGTCTCGCCCGAGCGGTGCGACATCATCGAGGCGTAGCGGTTGCGGTGGGCCAGGTCCACGGCGTCCAGCGTCTCGGTGAGGGTGCCGATCTGGTTGACCTTGACCAGCAGGGCGTTGGCCAGCCCCTTCTCGATGCCCTCGGCCAGGCGCTGCGGGTTGGTGACGAAGAGGTCGTCGCCGACCAGCTGGACCTTGTCGCCGATCATGTCGGTGAGGGTCTTCCAGCCGTCCCAGTCGTCCTCGTCGAGCGGGTCCTCGATGGAGACGAGCGCGTACTTGTTGACGAGCTCGGCGTAGACGTCGGCCATCTCGGCGGCGGAGAGCTGCTTGCCCTCGAAGTGGTACTTACCGTCCTTGTAGAACTCGGTGGCCGCGACGTCGAGCGCGAGGGCGACGTCGGTGCCGAGCGAGTAGCCGGCCTTCTCGATGGCCTCGGCTATGAGGTCGAGCGCGGCGGTGGTGGACTCGACGGAGGGGGCGAACCCGCCCTCGTCGCCCAGGCCGGTCGACAGGCCGCGGTCCTTGATGACGGTCTTGAGGTGGTGGTACACCTCGGTGCCCATGCGCAGGGCCTCACGGAACGTGGGCGCGCCGATGGGGGCGATCATGAACTCCTGGACGTCGACGCCCGAGTCGGCGTGGGCGCCACCGTTGAGGATGTTCATCATCGGCACGGGCAGCACGTGGGCGTTGGCACCACCGATGAAGCGGTACAGCTCGAGGCCCGAGGACTCGGCGGCGGCGCGGGCCACGGCCAGCGAGACGCCAAGCACGGCGTTGGCACCGACGGTCGACTTGTTGGGAGTGCCGTCGGCGTCGAGGAGGGCCTCGTCCACGACGCGCTGGTCCTCGGCGGGGATGCCGATGACGGCGGGGGCGAGCACGTCCAACACGGCCTCGACGGCCTTGGTGACGCCCTTGCCCAGGTAGCGATCGTCCTCATCGCGCAGCTCCACGGCCTCGTGGGCGCCGGTGGACGCACCGGACGGCACGGCGGCGCGGCCGAACGAGCCGTCGTCCAGAAGCACCTCCACCTCGACGGTGGGGTTGCCTCGCGAATCGAGGATCTCCCGGGCTCCGACCTGCTCGATAAGCGCCATCTGTGCTCCTTGGGGGAAGTTCGTGGGTTCGTGTGCGTGGCCGGCGCCGCTAGGCGGGCGCAGTCCGCTGGCCATTGTTCCACGTCGGTCCAGAGGGCGGGACGAGGCTGGGCCGGGGGCAGCCGGCCCGTTCGGATGCCCAGGCCCGTTTTCGGCACCCGGTGTGCGCTAGGCGCGGGGCGGCACCCAGGGCCCCGGGCGCGGTCTTGCCTGCTTCGAGACGCCGCCCCCGGCGCCGGGTGCCGTCCACGAGCCGTCTCGCTTCGGTGGGATGTCGCGCCCGGTCTCCGATGCCGACTCGGGCGACTCGTCCGGCTTCGGCAGGGTCGCGGGGGTCCACTGCTTGCCGTCAAACCATCGGACGAGCGCAGGGTCGGCCTGATCCGGGTACCACCCGGCAGGCTGCTGGCTGGCCACCGGCGGCTGCCCGGTGTCGTACGGTCGGGCGGATTGTCCGCGAGTGAGCTGCCCCCAGACGTTCTTTTCCGGATCCCGTCCAAGGATGAACAGGGCGGCAGTGCCGAGGAGACCCGCCGCGATCAGGCCGTTGACCCATGCTGGACCCGAATTCCCGCTTCTCGCGAAGATGCACTCGAGTTCGTTCTCGGGTGCACTGCTCGCCGTCCTGCTCTGGTACCCCAACAACTCCGCATAGAACGACGTGTCCGCACTTTGCCGGGGCGCCGGTTGTGCGAGTGACCCGCAGTAGAGGGTGTTCCCACTGTCGCTCTCCGCCTCCACTTGCGAGAACGAGTAGAACACCGAGATCACCGTGAAGAGGGTACCCAGAAGCAGCCCGATCAGATTCAGGGTTGATGCCTTGTACAACGGTCCCTGGATGTATCTCCCGGGCCTATTCCACTCTTCGCTCAACATGTCCACTACGAGCGGCCTCTCTTCAGCTGGATGCCGAGAAACTATCAAAGTATGTTCACGGTCATTTTTCGGCTACCCATTCGGCGATCCTCGAACGCGCGCTATCAGAGAGGCGGAACGTCGCCATCACCCCGGCGAGCGACCGTCGGCCACAGCTCGTGCGCCGATGTCCGCGATAGCGTCGTCAAGGTCCGAGTCGCCCACATCCACGTCGCGGCCCGCCGACACGTCAGCCCAGCCCCGCTCGACTGCTGCACGAAGTGTCGCGAGCCTGACTGCGTCCTCACCATCCCGGCTCTGCATACTCATCACCCCTGTCGAGAAACTATGCCAATCCTGCGGGTCCGGCACGGCCTGCGTGAATAGGAACCAGCCTGCAGCCGGAATTCTGGCCGCGGCGGGCCCGCGTCGTCCTCGTCATCGGACCCAAGCGCCGTCCACGCCACGCGGACTCACTCCGGCCTCCGAGGCTCACCCCGGCGGCCCGGCGGGGTGCGGACCAGCGGACGCCGTCGGTGACGTACCCGGCCCCTAGAGTGAGCCCGACCCCGCCAGGACCACCCAGGAGGACTCAGTGGACTCACCCGCCCTCATCACCGCCCGCAACCGGGACGGCATCTGATGGCGGCCCGGTCCTCGCGCAAGGCCACGACCAGGCGCAAAACGGGTTCCTCGCGGTCGACGGCAGCAAAGAAGGCGAACTCCACCCGGGCGAAGCCGACCAAGAAGCGCGCTAGTGCGGCGCCGGCGGTTCCGTCGATCCCTCCCGGCCAGCGGGTGTGGCTGCTGGAGCTCCCGTGGGGAGGGCTCGACGGCGGGACGCCGGCCGGGGTGACCTACTACAAGTCGCTCACCGCGCACGCCTATGTCGGCAGCACCCTGCCGAGCGCACTGGAGCCCTACGCCAGCAAGCCGTACTCGTACCTGCGGTGGCTCGAGGACGAACTCAACGGCAGCGAGGGCCCGGGCGCGACCGCCGCACCGATGACGCTGCGCCCGGAGCAACGCGCGGACGTGGACGCGATCGTCGCCGCCGCCGAGCAGCAGTTCCGGCAGGTCCACCTGGCAAACGACGTGGGCACCGGCAAGACCCTGGTGGCGGTCGCCGCGGCGAAGGCCATCGCGAAGGCGCGCGGCGCACACACGGTCCTGGTCACTGTGGACCGGCCGGCCCGCATCACCATCCCGTCATGGCGGCGCACCATCGCGGCACTGGGCGACGACGACCTGCGCTGGATCGTCATGTCCTCGGACAGCCTGGGCAAGCTCATGGCGCGCAACGGGCGCCCGCGGCTCAAGGTCGACGTCGCGGTGATCGACGAGGCCCACCAGTTCCGGCACGCCAGCAAGCGCACCAGCTACATGCGGCGACTGACCCGCATGGACGGCCCGCACGAGAAGGCCCCGTTCGTGCTGTCGATCACTGCCACCCCGGGGCATCACCCGGGCGAATGGGGCTACCTGTCATCGCTGTACGCGCAGGTCCACGACGATCCCCCGGCCGCGTGGTCGGACTTCGGCCGGGCCCTGGCCGAGCGAGGCGTGCCGCTGGAGATCTCGTACGGCAAGTGGACGTGGACCGCGGAGGCCAAGGAGTCGCTGCAGACGCAGCAGGCCGCCATCAGCGACGTGCGAGACTTCCTGCTGCGGCACGAGCCGCCGCTGATGCTCACCCGGTCTGCACCGTGGGGGCCGCCTCCATTCGACGTGGACCTGGTGGAGCTGACCCCGGACCAGTGGCGGGCCTACGAGCTGGAATGGGGCGACTTCCAACGCGAGATGCAGCTGGCCAGGACGGGCAACAACGTCGCCCGCGGGCTGGCCGCACTGGTGAGGCTGCGCCAGAAGGCATCGATGATCCGGGTCGAGCACACGGTCGCGGCGGCCAAGGCCGAGCTCGAGCGCGGCTACCAGGTGCTGATCGCCACCGAGATGGTGTCCACGGCCGCGCACCCGGTGGCCGAATTGCTCGAGGCCGACGGGATCCCCGTCGCACGGATCTACGGCTCGAACCCGCAGGCCGAGTCCGAGCGGATGCGGTTCCAGCGAGGCGAGGCGCCAGTGGTGGTGTTCAACACGCCCACCGCGATCAACCTGCAGGCGGGCGAGCAGTTCGCCGACGGCTCGTTCGCGACCGACACCCCGCGCAGGGGCTTCTTCCACCAGGCCCGCTACTCGGGCCTCCTGGCCGAGCAGACGATGGGCCGCGCACACCGGAACCATCAGGTGTGCGCCTGGTCGCTCCTGGCCGCGGCCGGGACGATCGAGGAACGGGCCGGGACGGTGATGCTGTCCCGTCTCATCGCATCGGCGACCAGCACCGATGCGGACGCCTCCACCTTCTCCGAGGTGGCGCAGGTGTTCGGGATCGACTGGATCCCCGCCGTCCGACTGGCGGACGAGCTCGGCTAGGGCGGGCCGGTCGCGTCGACCGGCCCCGCCCCGGCACGGTTGGCTACTCCTCGATGAACGCACCGTCGAAGAGCATCGTCGACGAGATCGTCGGACTGATGCCCTTGACCGACTCGTCGATCGTCACCAGCTCGACGCCGTTACCGAAGACCGCATACGGCGCCACCTCTTTGTGGACCTCCTGCAGCTCGGCGTACGCCTGCTTCTGGGACTCGACGTCCGGGGCGGCCTTGAGCGCAGAGAGGGCGTCCGCGAACGCGGGATCGTCCACGCCCGAAACGTTGAGGGCACCGCCCGGCATCAGCGAGCTGGCCAGGGTCGACGCCGGGTCGGCGTCCGAGGTCGCCAGGCCGCCGATCGCCATCTCGTAGTCGCCCGTGAACTGGCGGGCGCTCGCCGTGGAGGCCGGGGCGACCTCCACCGTCACGTCGAAGCCGACCGCGTCGAGCATCGCCTTGAGGACGATTCCCGCCTCCCGGTTCTCCGGCACGTCGGACACGAGCAGAGTGAGCGAGCCGTCCCAGCCCGTGTCCTGCTTCACCTCCGCCACCAGCTCGGTCGCGCGCTCGACATCGAGAGCGAGCCCCTCCTGCCCGGCATAGAAACGCGAAGAGTCGGCCAGCAGCGCCGACGTGGCCTGGGCGGTGTCGTCGCCCAGCCGGCCGAGCAGCAGCTCCCTGTCGATCGCGTGCGTCACGGCCTGACGGGCGCGCTGATCGGTAAGGATCCCGTCGTACCCCGCGGCCCCGTTGTTCATGTAGACCAGCCGGCCGGCGCTTGTGATCGCCTCATACCCCTGGGCGTCGGCCTCGCGGGCCATGTCGGCGAACTTGGACCCGCGAAGGAAGCCCACCTCGACCTCTCCGTTCTGAAACGCTTCGAACGTGGCCTGCGAACCGGGGATCTGGATGAACTGCAGCGTCGGGCACACCGGGCCGCCGTAGTAGGTCGGGTTCGGCTTCAGCACGATCTCCTGGTTGGGGACGTAGTCGGCCACCGTGAACGCGCCGGCGCCCACCGGCTCGCGCGCCCACCTCTCCGGGCCCGCCGCCTCGTACGCCTTCTCGGGGATCACCTCGCCCGCGGAACCGGCGAGCAGCACCGGGAACGTGGACCAGGGCTCGGCGAGCGTGAACTCGATGGTCAGCGGATCCACCACCCGGGTCTGTTCGATCTGCTGCACGTCGGTCATGGCGGTCGAGCGCGTGGCCGGATCCTTGTGCAGGTCCATCGTGAAGGCCACGTCCTGTGCGGTGAGCGGGTCACCGTTGGAGAACGTCACGCCGTCGCGCAGGGTCAGCGTCCACACGGTGTGGTTCTCCGAGCTCTCGAGCGACTCGGCGAGCTTGGGCTCGAAGGTCTCGGTCCGGGCGTTCCAGCGCATGAGCCGGTCGTAGACGGCCGCCGACTCCGCGCCACCCCGCACGCCCACCTGCCCTTGTCCGGGCGAGAACGACGGCAGCATCACGTAGGTGCCCATCGTGATGGTGCCCCCGGCCTTGTCCTCCGTGCACCGGGACTCGTCGGCGGGCATGGTCAGCGTGGCCTGCTCTCCCGTGGCGTCCGGGTCGGCCTCGCTCGTACCGCATGCGGACAGTGCGAGGGCGGTGATCGCCATGGCGGCGGCAGCGGTGGGGATGCGTCTCATCGGGTCTCCTGAGGGGTTGCGATTGGCACTCGAAGTCCAACCAAGTGACACATGTCACTTTCTCAGGAACCTAGGTGACGCCCAGCACACACCGGGCGTGAATGACCGAACCCGTGGGGCACACAGACCGGCATTCCCGGTGGGAGAGATACCGCCGGAAGCAGAGCCGCCAGGGTGATAGGGCGCAGCGCTTGAAGCACCCGGCGGGCCGAGGCAGGCCACGGGCGGCAGCCGGTCAGCGGTCTCCCGGCGTGCTCGTTCACCTCAGCGCAACGACGGCTCGGTGGCCCCGGTGGCCTCGAGGATCCGCCGCGTCGACGGCGCGAGCACCAGGAGCAGATTCGCCGTGCTCAGCACCCCGAACACCCACCAGAACCCGTAGAAGAACGTTCTCTGGTCAGACGGCAGCGTCGACACGACGGTCCACATCAGGACGACCTCGCCCGCGATCCATCCGAACTGCCCGAGCACCACGATCAGCGCGAAGTACCACTGCCAGGCGGTGGGTGCGCCCTGACGCCTCCCCCGCCGCCCCGGTGCGCGCAGCCCACGGACCAGAAGCCCGGTGGCGGCGGCCCCGCCCACACCGAGGAGGCCGAGGATCACGCCCGGGAGGAGGTAGTCGCTGAAGGGCGTGTCCTGCAACCACGCGGTGTCGAATCCCATCGCCGACCCGTCGGGCGAGGACGCCAGGCCGACGCTGCCCCCGAACGCCATCACGGTCCAGAACGCGATCCCGGCGGTGAGTGAATACGTGGCCCATGAGCGTCTGGTTCTCACCGAGGCGCTCCTTTCTCTCGATTCGTTGCAGGTCTCACCGCGACAGCGGCCGCACCTGGTCGAGCATCACGTCGACGAACACGTCCTTGTTCTCCGCGCTGCCGAGCCCGTGCGCACCCTCGAGCCAGATCAGTTCCTTCTCCGGCGCCTCGAGCACGTCGACGTACTCCTCCACCAGGCTCGGCATCGCGTTGACGTCATGGCGGCCGACGAAGAAGAACACCGGCACCTCCAGCGCCGCAGCCTGTTCGACGAAGTCGAGGTCTTCCAGCTGCGGATAGACGGCGTTGAACGAGTTGATCAGGCCGCGAGTGTGGTTGATCGTGTCGACGTAGCCGTACTCGGGCACGAGGAACCCGAGCAGCGGCACGACCAGCGTGTAGCGGGGAACCCCCATGATCTCGTTGAGCACGTCGAGAAAGTCCACGTACGGCCACACCACCGCGTCGCCGCGGTACGGCGGCGGCCCGTTCTCGCGGAGCTTCTCCGCTCGCCCGGTCTCCCCCTGTTCCTCGAGGTGCGCCAACGCCAGTTCGTAGCCCATCCGATCGTTCTCGGTGGTGTTGACCATCTGCCCGCTGCTGACCAACGCGTGGAAGAGCTCGGGATGCTCCTGCACCAGCCAGATGCCGATGATGCTCGACCACGACACCCCGTAGAGGTAGATCTTGTCCTGCCCGAACCGCTCGCGGAGGTGGTTGGTGAGGGCGGTGGCGTCGTCCACGAACCGCTCCCGGTCGAGCTCGTCGAACGGCACGGCGCCGTACGACTTCCCCGTCCCCGGCTCATCCCAGTTCACCACCGTGAAATGCTCCTCCAGCGGCCGGAATTCGCTCGAGTTGAAGAACCCACCGCCCCCGGGCCCGCCCATCCCGAGGTTGAGCAGGACCGGATTGGACTCGTCGTGGCCGCGGATGGTGATCCACTGCTCGCTGCCGCCCAGCTCCACCGACTCCATCGACGCGATACTGCCGGGCACCCGCTCACCGTCCGGGCCGGTGATCGGCGGCGTCACCGCCAGCGTCTGCGAGGCGACGACCGCCCCGATCGCGGTAAGGGCCACCACCGCCACCGCGGCCGGCCTGACCCATCGCCGTCGGCGCCCGACGACGAGCCAGACCAGCGCGGCCACGGCGAGCACGAGCAGAGGAAGCCACGCCCAGATCGGGACCGAGGTGGTCAGGGGCAACAGGAGGACGGGGAGGAAGACGACGACGGCGACGACCACAGCGGCCGCGGTGACCCACGCGTGGGCCCGGCCTTTCGGTTCCCGTGTGCGACTGGTCACGATGACTCCTCCGCCTACACTTCACACAATACGAGTCCGACAGAGTGGATGCCCGCGATGACGCCGATCGACGATGCCGCAGTCCGCGCGGACGTCCGGAGCTGGCGTGGTCTCGTCCGAACCGGTGCGTGGGCGGCGTTGGCCAGCGTGGGGCTCATCGCGGTGCAGATCATCGTCTACCTCCTCTGGCCTCCCCCGGACACCGTCGAGAGGTTCTTCCGCGTGCTCGCCGACAATCCGGTCGCGGGGCTGCTCATGCTGGACCTGCTCTACCCGGTGAGCAACCTGCTGACCCTCCTGCTCTACGCCGCACTGGCGGTCGTGTTGTGGCGGGTCAGCCGGTCCGCGGTCGTGATCGCGCTGGGGCTGGGCGGGATCGGGATGGCGGCCTACATGTCCTCTCCTCGCCCGATCGAGATGCTCCACCTGGCCCGCGCCTACGCGGAGGCCGGCCCCGCTGAGGGGGCCGCGCTGCTGGCGACCGGGGAGGGCATGCTCGCCACGTGGACGGGCACCGCCTTCGACGTCTACTACATCCTCAACTTCGCCGCCCTGCTCATCTTCGGCATCCTCATCTACCGCAGCACCGTGTTCAGTCGCGCCACCGCGGTGTGGGGTCTCGCGGCCGCGGTCCTCATGGCGGTGCCGTCGAATGCCGGCGCGGTCGGGCTCGCCTTCGCCCTTGCCTCGCTGCTGCCCTGGTCGGTGTTCGCCGTCCTCACCGCCCGGCGGCTCCTCGCGCTGTGCCGCGGGCTCTGAGGACGCCGACCGGTTCGAACGATCGCCCTCGTCGTCGTCGTCGTCGTTGTCGTCGTTGTCGTTGTCGCTGACGCCACCGACGCACGCCTACGTCACGCGCCCCCGAACCACGCCCGGCTGAGCTCGGCGTACCGCCCGTCCGCCCGGAGCAGCTCGTCGTGCGTGCCGGATTCGACGACCCGGCCGTGGTCCATCACCAGGATCCTGTCGGCGGCCGCCGCCTGGCTCAGCCGGTGCGCCACCACCAGACCGGCCCGGTCGCGGAGCACCGCTGCGGCGGCCGCGTCGAGGCGGCGGGCGCCGGCGGACCCGGCCTCGGCCGTGGCCTCGTCGAGGATCACCACGTCCGGGTCGGCCAGCTCGACGCGGGCCAGGGCGATCATCTGGCTCTGCATGGGGTCGAGCGCATGTCCGCCTTCACCGATGAGGGTGTCGATACCGTCGGGCAGGTCGTCGACCCAGTCCGCGCCGACGGTCTCCAGCGCGGCGCGCACCTCGGCGAGGCCGGCCTCGGGCCGGGGCGCGCGGACGTTCTCGACCACGGTGGTGGCGAATGTGTGGACCTCTTGCGAGACCATTGTGACGTGCCGCCGAAGCTCCACCGGGTCGACGTCGGTCAGCGGGACCCCACCCAGTCGCGCACTCCCCCGCGTCGGGACCACCGAGCCGGCGGCGACCAGCGCGAGCGTGCTCTTGCCGGCGCCCGTGGATCCGACCACCGCGACCACCTCGCCCGGCGCGACCGTGAGGTCCACGTCGATCAGAGCGGGAGCGCCCTCTCCATAGGTGTGCGTGATGCCGGTGAGCTCGAGCGGGCCAGTCCCGGCGGCGGTGGAGTGCAGCGCGGCGGTGCGCTCGGGCACGGGCATGGTGATGACTCCGACCATCCGCACCAGCGAGGCACCGGCGGACTGGACCTGATCGACCATGCCGACCAGCGCACCGATCGGGTTGAACAGCCGATGGAACAGCAACGCGGCGGTCGTCACGGCACCGGCGGTGATGGCGCCGGAGTCCACGAGGAAGAACCCCACGACCAGCAGCAGCCCGAGGACGGTGACCTCGGCGCGGTTGTTGCGGCTGAAGGCTCGGGTGACGAAGTGGAACACCTGGATGGACAGGTCCCGGGCGCGGGCGGAGGAGGCGGTGATCCGCTCCAGCTCGGAGTCCTGGGCGTCGTAGGCGTGCAGGGTCCGGGACCCGGAGATCCCGCCGAGGAGACGGCTCGCCCGGGTGCCGAACGCGGCGCGCTCGGCGGCATAGATGGGGCCGGACCGGGGCAGGTACCAGCGCAGGGTCGTCCAGTACATGGGCAGGGCGAGCAGCCCCACCAGCCCGAGCCGCCAGTCGACCGTGGCCAGCCCCACCCCGGACACGATCACCGTGAACGCCGACTGCACGACGAGCGGGATCACGGCGGTCGCGGCCTGGCTGATCTCGCGGGCGTCTTCGGCGACGCGGGAGACGAGGTCACCGGTCTCGGTCGTCTCCATCTGCGCCGCGCCCAGGCGCAGGGAGCGGTCCATCACCATCTCGCGCAGGCGCGCGACGGTCGGTTCGGTGAGCCGAGCGAGCCACGCCTGGCCGGCCCAGGTGCAGCAGGCGCCCACGACGCCGGCCACGGCGATCGCGCCCGCGCCGATCCACACGGCGGTGTAGTCCTCGCTGCCGGGCAGGTCATCGACGAGCCGGCCGATCACCCACGGCGCGACGAGTCCCGCCACGGATCCGATCAGCCCGGCCAGGCACACCAGCGCCAGGTATCCGCGCCGCTGCCGGAGCAGCGGCCACAGGACAGCCAGGGACTCGCGGCCCGTCGCCAGCGGCAACGCGCCGGAGGACCCCGCCGCGCCCGAGCCGTCCGGGCGGTCCGCGACGGTGGCGGTGGCGGTGGTCGTCATCCCGCGGGTCGTCCCCGTCTCGGTGGTGCTCATCGGTCGACCGCCGTCCGGTAGGAGGCCGACGCCTCGCGCAGCTCGAGGTGGGTGCCCGAGCGCGCCTCGCCGCTGCGGGGCAGGTGGACCACCCGATCGGCGGTCGCGAGGAACGGCGGCGACGACGTGACGATCAGCGTGGCCTGCCGCGGCCGACTCGTCCGCAGTCGGCCGACGGCCTGGGCGATCTCCCACTCGGTGACGGCGTCGACCGCACTGGTCGGTTCGTGGAGAACGAGGACGTCCGGGTCGGCGTGGAGGGCGCGGGCGAGCGCGATCCGCTGGCGCTGACCGCCGGAGAGGTTCCGCCCGCCTTCCTGCACCGCGTGGTCGAGCCCGTCGGGCAGGTGCTCGATGATCTCCGCGACGGCCGAGGCGCGCAGAACCTCACGGGAGATCGGGGTGGCGGCCTCGCCACCGGCGCCGGGCTCACCGAGCTCGTCGTCGTCCCCCGGGCCGTCGTGCCGCATCGCGATGTTGGAACGGATGGTGCCGACGAACAGGTCCACGCGGTGCGGCGCGGCCACCAGGTGCTCGGCGATCGCGGGGGCGAGCTGGCTGCGGCGGTGACCACCGACGAGCACGGCGTCGGCCCCGTCGCCGTGACCGGCGACCGCCAGCGTGACGGCCTCGGCGGCGGCCGGCTGGTCGGCCACGAGCGTGACGACCTCACCTTCGGCCACCTCCAGGTCGACCGCGCGACCGTCGGGCAGCTCCAGACCCCGCACCTCCAACCGCGCCCCCGCAGGGACTGCGTCACCGGAGTCGTCGACCGGCGCCGACCCCAGCAGGTCGACGAGCCGCTGCGCCGCGCCGTGGGACCGGGCGGAGATCGACACCATCTGGGTGATCATCCGGACCGGCTCCTCGAAGAACACGGCCACGCCCACCACGGAAACGAGCGTGCCGATCTCCATCTCCCCCGCCAGGACCCGGTAACCGGCGGCCAGCAGGACCAGCGCCAGGACCACGGCCATGCCGAGCGAGCCGATCCCCTGGACCCGCCCCGTCCGCTCGGCGGTGACGATCCCCGCCGCGGCCGCCTCCTCGGACGCCGTGCGGTACTGCTCTGCGGCCCAGCGCTCCCCGCCCCCGGCCTTGAGCACGCGAAGTCCCGCCATGATGTCGGTCGCGCGGCTGCTCGCCCGCCCGATCGCGGCCTGCTGGGCGGTGCTGTGCCGGGAGATGGCGCGGCTGGGCAGGGCGACCAGCACCAGGCTGAGCGGGACGCCGATGAGCACGATGAGCCCGACCAGCCAGTCGGTCCACAACAGGTAGACCGAGATCCCCACGATGCTGATCACCGCGGACCCGCCGAGCGCGATCTGCCGGAATACCAGCGCGGCGACGTCGGCGTCGGCCGAGCACACCGAGAGCACGTCACCGGAGCTCGCACCGTCCATCGCGCGCCGCCGGGTCAGCGGCACCCGCGTCACCTCGACCCGCAGGTCGTGCGCCTCCTCCTGCAGGGCCCGGTTGCTCATCCGCGCGCCGAACCGGTAGCCGAGGCTGAGCACGGTGAACAGCGCGATGAGCCCGACGACCGACCACAGCAGCGCCCACCGGTCGAGCGGGATGATCGCGACGTCGACGATCACGCCGATCGCGATGGGCACCAGCGCCTCGCACAGCTGCCACAGGGTCATGAGCACCAGGCCGGGGACCACCAGGTGCCGGCGGCGCCGGACCGCGCGGAGCAGGAGCCCGTTGGCGGTGGTCGGCGCATCTGCCGGGGTCGGGGCGCCCGCGGACTGCCGGCGCGTCGACGTCGGTGCTGACATGGGTGTGGGACTCCCGCCGTTGGTGATCTCGCCTGCAAACTCGGCCGACTCAGCAGCGTAGTTCGCGGGGCCCGCGCAGCGGCGCCCACACCTCACCTGTCGGATTGCCCGCCGCGGGCAGCCCTCCCGGCCCGCGATCTGCCCGGCCCACGATCTGCCCCTCAGATATCGATGCGCCCCAGGGAGCCCGCGCGTGGATCGGAATACGAGGCGCGTCACGGCGGGCCGGAGGGCAGATCGACACCGGCGGGGCGAATCGGCGCCAACCCGCCCCGCCGGCTCTCGAAGCCCGGCCCGGCCACGGCACAGGTCGTGATTCCGTCGCCCGCAGACCACGTCACGCGAACGGCGCCGCCCGCCTACGGCGCGGTCGTCCCCACCGAGTAGGCGGCCGCCGCGTCGCGCACGTCCATGACGTATTCGCGCGACGCGTTGTAGGCGAGCACGGCCCGCTGCCAGTTCTCGGCCTGCGAGAGGTCTCCCCCGTTGGTGCACAGCAGGCGCGCGGCGGACACGGCGGCGTCGTCGATCTGGTTCGGATCGGCGCGCCCGTCTCCGTTGGCGTCGACGCCGTACTTGCGCCACGATTCGGGGATGAACTGCATCGGCCCGACGGCCCGGTCGTTCTCGGTGTCGCCATCCAGCTCGCCGCCGTCGGTGTCGGGAATGTCGGCGAAGCCGGGCGAGCCGTCGAGTTTGATGCCGATGATCGGCGGGAGCGCGTAGCCGTCGTCACTCAATGCCGCCCCGCGGTACCGGCCGTGCCGCGTCTCCACGTGCCCGATCCCGGCGAGCGTCGTCCAGGCTAGGTTGCACTCGGGACGGGTCTGCCGCATGGTCTCGGCGGCGTTGCCGTAGGCGGCGAGCGCGGCGACGGGGATGTTCATCGGCTCGTTGAGGCCCGCCGCCCACTCGCGGAGCTGGTCGGAGGTGCGGCCGGGCGCGTTGATGTCGACGCTCGGCACCGGGGCCCCGGCGGCGGGCGGGATGCCCGGGGGGATGGGCGTCGGCGCCTCGCGGGTGGGCCCGTAGGAACACGACGACGACAACACGGCAACGGCGACCAGGCCCGCGAGACTCGCGGTGGCGCGGGGGGTCAGGGTGGGCATCGCGCTCAAGTCTGCCCGAGCGGGGCCCGGCAGCGCGTCGGGGTATCCCCCGATTCCCGGCGGGCCGGCGCCGCGCGCGTCCGGGCAGCCGCGGGCGACCGTGTCAGCCGCGGGCGCCGAGGTAAGCGGCGGGCCCGCCGCGGTCAGCTGCGGGCGCCGAAGCCCCCGGCCAGCGCGGTGAGCTCGTCGAGCAGCGCGTCCCGGCTGATGGCGGGACTGTCCAGCACCCACCGCACGGCGATGTTCTCCACCGCCATGACGATCACCCACGCCCGGGCCGCCGGGTCCCCGCTCGTGGCGCCGGCGGACGCGAGGTAGACCGCCAACAGTTCGCGGACCCGCTGCTCCAGGGCGTGCTGCGCCGCCCGGTGTCGTACCGCGGGCAGTTCCTCCCACATGATGCGCAGCAGTCCGGCGTCGGCCTCGAGCGCGGTGAGCAGGGCGTCGGCGATCGACCGGGCCGTCTCCGGGCTCTTCACGTCGACCGGGCCCGTGGCCGAGAGCGATGCCGCGACCCGGTCCGAGATCTCCGCCGACCACCGGTCCATGACCACCGCGACCAGCGCGGACTTGTCCGGGAAGTACTGGTACAGCGAGCCGGGGCTGACCTCCGCCTCGTCGGCGACGCGGTTGGTGGTGAACGACTCGTAGCCGTCGCGCACGAGCACAACGCGAGCAGCCTCCACGATCCGCTCCACCATCGCGCGGGATCTCGCCTGCTTGGGCACCCTTCTCATGAACGCGAATTGTATGCGAGTAAAAACTCGCGTCATAGTCATGGCATGACCGTTACGCCCGAAAAGACAGCATCCGTGATGCCGTACCCCCAGCGCTTCCGCGAGGGTGAGGAGCGTGGCCGTCGCCTCGGACGCGCCCTCAAGCCCATCGCCGGCGTGGGCCACCTCGACGAGAAGCTCATGGACCGGATCGGCCGCGACTACTTCGAACGCGACGATCTGGGCGATCAGCTCGCCCGCGCCATGCGGCGACGGTCCGGCGAGCCCGGCGCGGTGACCCGCCGCCAGCTCGACGAGGCGCTGCACTCCGGCTCGGCCGGCCTGCCCGACGACGCGCCTCAGATCCTGCGGGACTACATCGCGCACCTCGAGGGCACCCCGGACTGGGTCGACTGGGACAAGGTCGAGCGAGGACAGAAGGCCTATCTGCGCTTCGGCCAGAACGCCGCCGACATCCTCTTGCAGCTCTCCCTCATCGGCGGCTACCGGTTCGGCGGGCCCACCGACCTGCTGGTGGCGACCGGCGGACTGACCGGCGAGACCACGCTGCGCCGGCTGGCCGAGACCAGCCACTGGACCATGTCGCTGTCCATCCCGGACGGGTTGCGGCCGGGCGGCGAGGCGTGGCGACTGACCGGTCACGTGCGGGCCATGCACGCGGTGGTCAACAACGCCATGGAGCCGCGCTGGGACAGCCAGCGCTGGGGCCTGCCCATCAACCAGAGCGACCTGGCCTCGACCCTCGGCCTGTTCGACGCCGTGGTCCTGCTCGGCGTGCGCACCCTGGGCGTGCCGGTGAGCCGCAGGGACTCGGACGCGGTGATGCACATGTGGCGCTACGTCGGCTGGCTCATGGGCGTGGCCGACCACTACCTGGTCGAGGGTGAGCGCGAACGCCACCGCGTCAACTACCACATCCTGCTGTCCCAGGCCGGCATCTCCGAGGCCGGGCCGAAGCTCACGCAGGCACTGGTGGAGTCCCAACGACGCCGCCACCGCAGCGGACCGCTCCCCCGACTGCGCGCCCGGGTGGGGCACGAGCGGCTGCTGAGCATGCTCACCGTGCTGCTCGGCCCGGAATCGATGCGGGAGTTCGGCCTGCCGGTCCGCCCGCCGTGGGCGCACGCCTACCTCGTCCCGCTCAACACCCTGCGCTACCGCGCGCCGTGGGGTCGCGCCCGGCTCGAGTCGTGGGGCGAGAAGGTCCGGGCCCGCGAGCGCAAGGAGACCTTCGGCGACTCCCGGCCCGACATCGGCCGCCCCGCCACCACCTGACGCCGGACTCCCCCGAGGGGCCCGCCCCGACCCGCGCCCGCCTGCCTGCCTGCCAGCCTGCCTGTCTGTCTGCCCGCCGAGCAGAGGATTTCGCGCGTATCGCCCGAGAGACGGGTGCACGAATTCCTCTTGTCGGCGGGCTATGGCGGCGAGGAGGTCAGACAGCCGCCTGGTGGCTCAGCGTCAGTTCAGCGCGCGCTGTACAGTTCAGCGCATGCTGACACGTGCCACCCGCCTCGACGTGATGCATCGGCTCGGCCGGGCGATGGCCGACCCCACCCGGTCCCGGATCCTGCTGTGCCTGCTCGAGGGGCCCCGGTACCCGGCCGACCTCGCCCGCGAACTCGAACTGACCCGGCCCAACGTCTCCAACCACCTCGGGTGCCTGCGGGACTGCGGGATCGTCGTGGCCGCGCCCGAGGGGCGGCAGATGCGCTACGAGATCGCCGATCCCCACCTCGAGGCGGCCCTCACCGCGCTCCTCGACGTCACGCTCGCGGTGGACGGCAACGCGGAATGCGTCGTCTCCGACTGTCCCACCTGCGGTGGCGCGGCCGCCGCCCCGCCCGAGGCTAGGCCGGCGGCGGGCACCGCGGCGGGGAGGGCGTCATGACGTCCGCGTGCGGCTGCGAGGCACCGACGCCCGGCGAGCCCGAGGACCGGGACCGGCCGTGGTGGCGCGACCCGACGATCCTCGTCCCGGCCGCGTCCGGCGTCGCGTTCGTCTCGGGCCTCGCGGCAGAGTGGTGGGGGGCAGAGTGGTCGGGAGCCGGACCGGCCGGCCAGGCCCTGTTCTGGATAGGCCTGCTCCTCGGTGGCTCGACGTTCGCCCCGGGCGCGATCCGCGGGCTGCTCACCAGCGGCCGGCTCGGCATCGGGCTGCTCATGACCATCAGCGCCGTGGGCGCCGTCATCCTCGGCTACGTCGAGGAGGCCGCCGCCCTGGCCTTCCTCTACTCCATCGCCGAGGCGCTCGAGGACAAGGCGATGGACCGCGCCCGCTCCGGCCTGCGCTCCCTGCTGACTCTGGTCCCGGACACCGCCACCGTCCGCAGGGGCGCCGACACCACCGAGATCCCCACATCGGAGCTACGCATCGGCGAGACGCTCGTCGTGGCCCCGGGCGAGCGCGTCGCCACCGACGGGATCGTTGCCCGCGGCCGCAGCAGCGTCGACGCCTCCGCGGTCACGGGCGAGTCGATCCCCGTCGAGGTCTCACCAGGCGACCGCGTCCTCGCCGGTTCGATCAACACCTCCGGCCTCCTCGACCTCACCACCACCGCCCCGGGCACCGACAACACGCTCACCACGATCGTCGGCCTCGTCGAGCGCGCCCAGACCGAAAAGGGCGACCGGGCCCGCCTCGCCGACCGGATCGCCCGCCCGCTGATCCCCGGGGTCCTCGTGCTGGCCCTGCTCGTCGCGGGCCTCGGCTCACTGCTCGGCGACCCGGAACTGTGGATCACCCGCGCGTTGATCGTCCTGGTCGCTGCCTCGCCGTGCGCCCTGGCGATCTCGGTGCCCGTCACCGTGGTCTCCGCGATCGGCGCGGCCAGCCGGTTCGGCGTCGTCGTGAAGTCCGGGGCGGCGTTCGAACGGCTCGGCACCATCCGCCACCTCGCGATGGACAAGACCGGGACCCTCACCCGCAACGAGCCCTCGGTCGTCCGCGTCCTCACCACCCCGGGCACCAGCGAGTCCGAGGTGCTGTCCCTGGCCGCGGCCGTCGAGCGCCACAGCACCCACCCGCTGGCGGCCGCCATCACCTCCGCCGCCCTCGCCGGAGCCGCCCGGCAGGACCCGGCAGACCCGCGGGCCTCCGGGCAGGGAATCGCAGACGCCGAGCACGTCGAGGAGTCCGCCGGGCACGGGATCTGCGGCACCGTCGACGGCCACCTCGTCACCGTGGGCTCACCACGCCGGCTCGCCGCCGGACAGCTCACCGGGCAGATCACGGCCCTGGAGCACGAGGGCATGACCGTGGTGGTGGTCCACCGCGACGGCCGCCCGATCGGCGCCATCGGCATCCGCGACGAACTGCGGCCGGAGGTCCTCGTCGTCGTCGCCACCCTGGCCGACTACCACATCGGCGTGAGCATGCTGACCGGCGACAACCCGCGCACCGCGGCCGCTCTCGGCGCGCAGGCCGGCATCGGTGACATCCGCGCCGACCTCTCGCCCGGCGACAAGGCCGACGCGATCGCCGAGCTCGCCCGCACCCGGCCCACGGCGATGATCGGCGACGGCATCAACGACGCCCCGGCACTGGCCACCGCGGACGTCGGCATCGCGATGGGCGCGACCGGATCCGACGCCGCCATCGAGTCCGCGGACGTGGCCTTCACCGGCACCGACCTGCGCTTACTCCCGCGAGCCCTCGCGCATGCCCGCCGGGGCAGCCGGATCATCAACCAGAACATCGTCCTCTCACTGATCCTCATCACAGCCCTGGTCCCACTGGTGATCACCGGGGTTCTCGGGCTCGCCGCGGTGGTCCTCGTCCACGAAATCGCCGAGGTCATCGTGATCCTCAACGGGCTGCGGGCGGCGCGGACGCCGTCGACACCTGCGGCGACGGTGCCCATTCGTGAGCCCCGAACGCCTCAGATCGTCAAATGAGCCGATAACGGCTAATTTGCCGGTTTTAGGCGTTTTCACCTTATGTCGGCGGGATGTGGCACGATCGCCTCATGTACGTGGTGACCATCGACCAACGCCGCAGCCGCAGCAGCGCCGACCGGGTACCCGCCCTGATCGACGCCCTGGCGGACATCCCGACCGCGGCCGCGTTCGAGCGCACGGCCGGAGACGAGGTCCAGGGCCTGCTCGACGACCCTGCCGCGGTGCGGTCGGCGCTGCTCGTCGCCCTGCGCGAAGGTGACTGGCACTGCGGTGTCGGGGCGGGAGACGTCGACGACGAGTCCTACTCCTCCGGGACCAGGGCCGGTCGCGGGGACGCCTACCTCGCCGCCCGCGACGCCGTCGACGCCGCGAAGGGCCTTCCCGGCTCGGTGGCCATACGGGTACCGGGCGACCCCGGATCGCGGGACGACCGCGGCTCGGCGACGGCGTGGGCCGCCGACTGCGAGGCGGTGTGGGCACTGGTCGCGCCGCTCGTGCTCGGACGCACCGAGGCGCAGTGGCGGGTGGTGGACGCCGTCGACCGCTCCCCCACCCAGGTCGCCGCCGCCGAGGAGCTGGGCATCACGCCCGCCTCGGTCACCGGAGCGCTGCGGCTGTCGAACATCCGCGAGGAGCGCGCCGCGTACCCGGTGCTCGACCGGCTGCTCGGCGGCGCGCACGACGCGGCCGTGGGCGAGTCCGGCAGCCCGGCGAGCGGCCAGCGCGGGAAGGCCGCGGACGGCGGGCGCGGGACGGCAGACCGATGAGCAGCTGGCCCGACTGGATCCTCGTCGCGATCGTCGTCGCGCTGAGCCTGATCACCTCCGCCGCGCTCGGTTCTCCCATCGCGTCGCTCGTCCTGCGCTCGGCGCGGGTGCCAGAACCCCCGACCGTCGAGGTCAGCGGCGACACGCGGACTCCGGTGGTGCGCCGCCGCGACGACCCCGCCCCGGCTGTCCGCGAGGTGCTGCGCGGGGGGATGTGGATCGGGATCCTCGAACGCGTCGGACTCACCGCCGCCATCCTCGCCGGGCGCTTCGAGCTCGCCGCGGTGGTCGTGGCCATCAAGGCCCTCGGCCGCTACCCCGAGATCCGCGAGAACCCGGCGGTGAGCGAGCGGTTCATCATCGGCACGCTCGCCTCCCTGCTCGTCGCCGCCGCGTGCGGGGCGCTCGGACTCGCAATACTGCATACCCTGGGCTGAGCACGCCTGCCGATCCCCGAGGAGAGGACACCCGCCATGACCCGCACGACGCTCCTGGTCTCCGCCGCCGTGACCGCGTCCGCGCTGGCCCTGACCGCATGCAGCGGGGGCGGGGACGGGGGCGATACCGCGAGTGCGCCGGCCAGCACCTCCGCCGACGCCAGCGCGGAGTCCGGCACGAACGCCCCGCCCGAGCCCGGCGCCGACGCTCCCGCCGATGAGGGTGAGCGCTCGGCCGCCGACGTCATGTTCGTGCGGATGATGATCCCGCACCACGAGCAGGCGATCGAGATGAGCGACATCATGCTCGCCAAGCCCGACGTGCCCGCCGACGTCACCGCCCTCGCCGAGGAGATCAAGGCCGGACAGAACCCCGAGATCGATCAGATGGAAGCGTGGCTCGATCAATGGGGCCAGCCGCCCGGACCGCGCGACGGCCACCGGGGTCACGGGGGCGGCGGCATGCCCGTGATGGGCAACGACATGTCGATGATGGACGGCATGCTCTCCGCCGACGAGCTCCAGCAGTTGTTCGACGCCGAGGGCACCGACGCCGCGCGGTTGTACCTGGAGCAGATGATCGCCCACCACGAGGGCGCCATCGACATGGCACAGGGGGAGGTATCGGACGGTACCTATCAGCCGACCGTCGACCTGGCCCGGTCGATCATCGACACCCAGCAGCAGGAGATCGCGCGCATGCGTGAGATGCTCGCCGCGATGTGAGGTCTGCGCATTGTGAGGCCTGACAGGCCACGTGCACCCGGCAGCGTGATACCCGACAGCGTGATACCCGACAAGGAGCCCGCCCAGCAATGACCACCACCCCTCGACTGCGTCGCCGGGCCCTGGCCGCGGCCCTCACCGCGAGCTGGCTCACCCTCACCGCCTGCGGCGCCACCCCACCCGGCCAGGCGGACCAGAGCCCCAGCGGGCAAAACCAGAGCGCGCAGAACCAGGGCGAGTCGAGCCAGGTGGCGGCGGCCGAGATCGTCGACCGGTACGGACTGGCCGATATGGACGCCCGCGGGGTGATCGAGCACCTCGACACCATGCCCGTCGCCGAGCGCCCCGCCACCCTCCTCGCCTCGGTCCAGCCGACCGAGCTCGTCCTCACCGACACCGCCGGCGGCTCCATCGCGACCCTGCCGATGCCGGACGAGCACTTCTACCTCGCCGTCGCGCCCTACGAGGACCAGACCCACGACTGTCTCTTCCACAGTCTGACCACCTGCCTCGGCGAGATGGCCGGCGAGCCCGTCGACATCACCGTGACCGACGAGACGGGGCGGACGGTCGTCGACGAGACCCGCACGGCCTACGACAACGGATTTGTCGGCCTGTGGCTCCCCCGCGACCTCACCGGCACCCTCACCGTCGAGCACGACGGCACGTCCTCGACGGTGCCGATCGCCACCGGCGACGACGACCTCACCTGCCTGACCACGGCGCACCTGACGTAAGAGCCCGACGCCGCACCCGACCCGCACCCGCCAGGAGCCCCGCCCATGGTCACCGTCCGAACCGCCACGCGCGCCGACGCACCCGCGATCGCCCGCATCCTCAGCGAGGCGTTCCGCGACGACCCCGCATGGTCGGTCACGCTGCCCAAGGACGAGACCCGGCACACCAAACTCACCTCGTACTACCTCCGCCGGGTGCGGCGGCACCCCCAGTGGGCCGACGTCGCGATGGACGACGGCCGCGTCGTCGGCGCCGTCCTGTGGCAGCCCCCTGCCGCGCCCGGCGCTCTGGGCACCGCCCGGCGAGCGATCTCCGGTGCGGCCCTGTGGACGCTGGGCCGGCTCCCCCTGGGCCGCGGCGCACGGCACACTCTCCAGATCGAGGCCTATCGGCCCACCGAACCGCACTGGTACATCCGCGACATCGGCACCGGTCCCCAGGCCCGCGGCAAGGGCGTCGGATCGGCACTGCTGGAGCACCGCCTGAGGGTCGTCGACCACTCCGCGAACCCGCTGGCGTTCCTCGAATCCACCACCCCGGCGAGCCGTCGCCTCTACGAGCGGTTCGGGTTCGAGGCGGTGGGCTCCGTGCCGACGCTTCCCGGTCAGTCCTCGACCGCCATGGTCCGTCGGCCCGTCGACAGCGCGGACCGGTCCGGCCGGCCCGACGGAAGCGCAGAGTAGACCCGCCGGGCGGCACCTCCTCCGCGCACGCGACGAACGCCTCAGTACGCTCACGGCTATGACGGCAGACTTCGTGACCCCCATCACAGACACCCTCGGCCGCGCGCGCCAGAACATCATCTACCGCTCCGGCGTCTCCGGGATCACCCCCGCGGTGCCGACCGGCGCCGAGAAGCTCGAAACCGCCGCCCGCCGCGCGCTCCTGCGGCGGCCCGGTGGGAAGAAGGCCTGGGCCTACGTCTACGGAGGCGCCGGCTCGGGGCAGACGATGGCCGCCAACCGCGAGGCCTTCGACCGCCGGCGACTGGTGCCGCGCATGCTCCGCAACACCTCCCGGCGCGACATCTCCACCACGGTGCTCGGGCAGACGCTCCCCGCGCCCGTCCTGGTGGCCCCGATCGGCGCCGCCGGGCTCATCCGTCGCGACGCCGACGTCATGGTCGGCCGGGCCGCCGCCAGGCGCGGACTGCCGTACATCTTCTCCTCGCAGGGCTCCTCGCCCATGGAGGCCACGGCCGCGGCGATGCAGGACAGCCCCCGCTGGTTCCAGCTGTACTGGAGCAGCGACGAGCAGCTGGTCGACAGCTTCATCGCCCGAGCCGAGGCGATCGACGCGGGCGCCCTGGTCGTCACGCTCGACACCACCACCCTCGGTTGGCGCCCGTGGGACCTCGACCTCGGTTCGCTGCCGTTCACCCGCGGCGTCGGGATAGCGCAGTACACCTCGGACCCGCGTTTCCGGCAGTTGGTCGCCGAGCGGGTCGGGCGCGAGGCCGCGGCGGGTGCGGCCGCGGACGCCGATGCCGATGCCGCTGCCGTCAAGGTCACCCCGCAGGCGGCGCTGACGCTGCTCGAGATGGCGCGCAACCACCCGGGCTCGACGCGGGAGAACCTGCGCGCCCCCGAGACCCGCGCCGCCGTGCAGACGTTCCTCGACACGTTCTCCAACCCGGCACTGAGCTGGGACCACCTGGCGACCCTGCGGGACCGGACGAGGCTGCCGATCGTCCTCAAGGGCGTCCTGCACCCCGACGACGCCCGGCAGGCGTTCGATGCCGGTGTCGATGCGGTCATGGTGTCCAACCACGGCGGCCGCCAGGTCGACGGGTCGATCGGCACCCTCGACGCCCTCATCCGGATCCGCGAGGCGGTCGGCCCGGAGCCGACACTGCTGCTCGACTCGGGCATCCGCAACGGCACCGACGTCGTCAAGGCCATGGCGTGCGGCGCGAACGCGGTGACGATCGGCCGGCCCCACGTCTACGGCCTGGCCATCGCCGGCGAACACGGCGTCGGCGAGGTGCTCGACAACCTGCTCGCCGAGATCGACCTCACCATGTCGCTGAGCGGCGCCAGCTCGTGGGACGAGGTCGACGCCTCGCTCCTGGCCTGAACGCCCACAGCCCGGGTCCGGACGCCCTCAGCCGACGGGAGCCGGATCCTCCGGCATGAGGTGCCGCAGGATGTCGGCGATGGTGATCACGCCGACGAACCTGCCCTCGTCCAGGACCACCGCGAGCTGCTCGCTGCGCTCCCGCGCGACGCCCAGCGCCTCGTACACCGGGGTCCGCACATCAAGCGTCATCACCGGCCGGGTGAGGGGGCCGACCGGGGCACCCTCGGGCTCCATCAACGTGTCGCGGACGTGCACGACCCCCGGGGTGGACGAGACGTCGTCCATCACCAGGATCCGCATGTGCCCCGTTCGCGCAGCCGCCTGCTGGACCTGGGCCACCGTGGCACCGGCGGGGACCGCAGTCGGTTCGCGGTCGCCATCCACCAGTTCACCCACGTCCAGATCCTCCAGCCCCAGCGCCCCCGACAGCGGCGAGCTGAACGACTCGGAAAGCGCACCGGTCTCGGTCGAGTGCTCGACGAGCTGGCGGATGGTCTCCGCATCCTGCCCGCCCACTGCCGCGCGTTCGACCGGGGTCACACCACTGGCCAGGACCAGCCTGTTGGCCATCGCATTGACCCAGCGCAGCAGCGGCCGGAATATCCAGATGAATCCCCGGGCGGGCAGACCGATGAACTTGGCCGCGAACTCGGGGTGGGCGATCGCCCACGACTTGGGGGCCATCTCCCCCACCACCAGATGTAGGAACGTCACGAACAGCAGTGACAATGCGAACGCCACGCCGCCGGCGAGCTGGGCCGGCGCGCCCCACGAGGAGAACACCGGGCCGAGCCATCCGTCCACGGCCGGCTTGGTCACCGCGCCCAGGGCGAAGGTGCACGCCGTGATCCCGAGCTGGGCACCGGCGAGCATGATGGTCAGCTCGTTCATCCCCCGCAGCGCGGCGCGGGCGGAGGCGCTGGACTCGGCGTCCTTCTCCAGTCGATGCTGCCGCGCCCCGAGGAGCGCGAACTCGATGACGACGAAGAACGCGGTCAGCACGATCAGCGCGACGGTCACCGCCGTCACCACCAGCGGGTTGTCCATCACAGTGCATCACCCTTCTCGTCGGGGACGCCGGGGTGTCCCTCGTCGGAGCCGCTTCCGCGCACTTCGACCAACCGCATCCGCAGTTCGCTGGGGACCAGGCGGTCCAGCTCGAGGACCTCGATCTCCAACGCGAACTGCTCCGGGTTCGCGGAGATCAGGTCCCGCGGGTCGATCGGCAGCTCGACCGTCACGATCCGCCCCACCTCCGGCAGCTCGCCGTGGGTCGCGATGGCCAGTCCTGCCACCGTCTCGTAGTCGCCGTGCGGGAGTTCGCGTCCGAGCGCCCTCTCGGCCTCGTCGACGTGAACGTCGCCGTCCATCCGCCAGCATCCGTCCTCCTCGACGGCGATGACGGACTCCGGCTCGACATCGTGCTCATCGGTCAGTTCGCCGACCAGCTCCTCGGCGAGATCCTCGATGGTCAGCACTCCCGCGAACCCGCCGTACTCGTCGACGACCGCGGCCAGCTGGGCACGTGAGCGCGTCAGCGTGCGCAGGGCGTCGGGCAGGGACATCAGCGAGGGCACCACCACGGCGGGCCGCATCAGTTCGGACACCGCCGCGTTCTCGTCGATCCCGCCACGCAGCAGGTCAGCCAGCTCGACCACCCCGACCGGCTCCTGATCCTCGGTGACGACGGGATATCGCGTGTGACCGGTGGCCATCAGCTGACGGACCTCACCGATACTGGCGCCCGGTGTGACGACCCCGGTCTGCGGCCTCGGCACCATCGCGTGCTCCACCGTCCGCTCCGGGAAGTCCAGGATCCGATCGAGGAGGACCGAGAGGTTCTCCGGCAGATTTCCGCTCTCCCGCGCATCCGCGACGATCCGCTCGAGGTCCTCTGCGGTGGCGGTGGAGTCCAGATCCTCCACCGGCTTGACGCCGACCATGCGCAGGATCAGGTTGGCCGCGCGGTCGAACACCACGATCAGCCACCCGAACACCGTGAGGTAGGCGGTCGTGGAGCGGGCCAGGCCCCGCGCGAGGGGTTCGGGATTGGCGATGGCCAGGTTCTTGGGATACAGCTCGCCGAAGATCATCTGCACCACGGTCGCCACGACGAGTGCCAGGGTCGTGCCGATCGTCACGCTGACCGCAGCCGGAACGCCGGCGCCACCCAGCAGCTCCCCCAGCGACTCCCCGACGAGGGGTTCGGCCACGTAGCCCACGAGCAGGCCCGTGACCGTGATCCCGAGCTGGGCGCCCGAGAGCATGAACGACGTCCGCCTGGTGACCTTGAGCGCACGACCGGCCGCCTTGTCCCCCGCCTCGGCCCTGGCCGAGAGCCGGTTCCGGTCGACGGACATGTAGGCGAACTCCTGCGCCACGAAGTAGCCGTTCGCCGCGATGATCGCGAGGATCACCACGATCCCCAGGAGCAGCGTCAGGATCGTCACGCCCATCTCCCCGCCTCCCCTCGGCCGGGCTCACCTGACGACAGCGCGGGCAGGGGACGAACTCGCTGGACACGTCTCAGGCCCGGGTCGTCACACGACCCGGGCCTGTTCGAGGGGGTACCCATCAGGGTGTTTCACACACTCCAAGTCTGGAAGAGAGAACTTCTACCCCTCCGAGTATGACGGAAGTACGCCCCGAGGGCATCGGCTAGATGATCGGGTCGCCTTCGCGCCTGGCCTCGGCGGCCTCCTTGACGAAGCCACGGACGAGGACGGCGAGGACGCCGGCCACGATGACGGGCCAGATCAGGACGTAGATCGTGAGAAGGATCGGTGTCATTGTCAGCTGCCTTCCTTCCTAGACGCGGACGAGGTCGTCGTCGTCGTCATCGGTTCGGACGTTCTGGTCGCGGCCGTCGTCGTCGGACTGCGCCTCGAGGGCCTCCGCCGATTCCGCCGTGTCGTAGTCGGCGGTGCGGGCGGCGATCTTGGCGAAGTCGAAGTCCATCGAGCTACGGAAGGACATCGCGGCACAGACGATCGTGCTCACGGCGTACGCCACGAGCGAAGCGGTCAGGGTGTCGTAGTCACGCAGGAAGCCGAAGATGAACGGCGCACTGCCCAGGGCCGCGATCGCGCCGACGACCAGCGCCGGGCGCAGGCCGAAGAACCCGAAGACCATCAGCCCGAGCACCACGCCCACGCCGATCACCGCCAGCGCCTCGATGCCGTACGCGAGCACGCCGCTGTCCGGGATGGCACCGAAACGGGTCGGCAGGAACACCGCGAGCGCCGCGAGCACGGACACGGTGAAGGCCATGTTGGTGACCTTCTTCCAGTAGAAGCTCGCGATCACCGGGAACACCAGGGCACCCCACAGGGCACCCACGAAGACCAGCAGGTCCAGGATGTTGAAGCGGATGTTGGCGAACACCAGCGCCGCAGCGGTGGCGACGACCATCGTCAACCGGCCCACGATGAGCATCGTGCGCGGGTTGGGCACCTTGCCCTTGCTGCGCAGGCTCTGCCCGTAGACGTCGGTCATGGCGATCGACGACATGGCCGACAGGTCGGAGTCCGCGGTCGACGACAGCGAACCGATGATCATGATGAAGAACACCGCGACCAGGACGCCCGGCAGGTACTCGGCGGCCACCTGCGGCAGGATGTTGTTGGGGTCGCCGTCCACGGGATCGATACCCGCGTACAGGGCGAGCACGCCCACCATGCCGATGCCGATGATCGTGGCGCCGTAGCCGATCGTCGCCGTGATGAACGTCGGCTTGATCAGGTCCTCGCGCACCGCGAACAGTCGCTGGGCGATGGTCTGGTTGCCGATCGCGTAGGCCAGCACGGCCGCGATGTACGGCGCGCCCTGGTTGAGGAACGCGTCCGAGGAGAAGAAGTTGCTCTGCTGCGGGGTGAGGTTGGCCGCACCGCTCGAGAACACCTCGACGCCGCCGAGGAAGAAGAACATCGACGGCACGATGATGATGACCGCGCCGAGCATGGCCAGCACCTGGGCGAAGTCCGTGAGCACCGAGGCGCGGAAGCCGGACCACAGCGTGTACAGCAGCACACCGGCGGCGATCACGATGATGCCCTGCATGAAGCTGAACGGGCTGAGCATGGCGATCAGCGCGCCACCGGCGATGAAGTTCGACGTCAGCGAGATGACCGAGCCCAGGATGTTGGAGCCGGCCAGCATCAGCTGGGAGGAGCGCCCGTGGCGCGCGAACATGACCTCGGCCAGGGTGTGAGCTTGGGGCGCGACCTTTCGGATGCGCCGGCCGAAGGGGTAGATGAACAGGATCATCAGGGCACCCCAGAGCCCGTAGTGGATCGGTCCCGACACACCGTAGAGGTAGCCGGAGTTGACCGAGGCGTACATCGACGAGGCCCAGATCCAGGTGGCCGTCATCGACGCGGCCGAGATGCCGAACCCGATCCGGTGACCGGCCGTCATGTAGTTGTCAGCGTTCTCGTCCTTGCGAGCGATCCGCATGGACATGACCATGGTGCCGCCGTAGAACAGCAGCAGTAGCAATACAAGCGCAGTCGCACTCAGCGCGGGAGAGCCGAGCAAATCCATATCTGCCTTTCTCTCTTTTATTGTCAGAACAACGGGCCCAGCATAGAGAACCCTGACGGGAAACTGAGAATCGCCAAGGTGAGAGGCATTGTCGGGAGGTCCAAAATGGAGTCCGCTCCCCACCGTTCGACGGCCTGCGACCCGGTCACGGAATGGAGGAAAACCCCAAACAGACCTCGGTGCCGAGGCCGATGCTCAGGGAATGTTGTGGATGAACGTTGCCAGATCACCGACCCCAGAAAGTTGCGGACGGATGCAAACATTGCGGGTCCTGCCTGCGCCAATGGCCCAAAATCAAGCGGCAGCAGTCGGCCCCGGCGAGTGTGCGCTCCGCGAACGGAGTGCCGTCAACTTAAGAGTGAGGCCATACCCCTCAGCAGGTGACTGCGAGGACCACCCATCGGCCGGGCGCACCCGTGGGCGGCTCGGCGGCGGGCTGGTCGGCGGCGTGCGGGAGGCGGGTGGTCCCGAGGTGCGGATCAGTACCGGCTGGTGCGGTGGGGCCACGCGGCGCGCCAGTCGTCAGCGCTGGCCTCGGCCGCGGGCACGGGCAGCCGCGACTCCGCGGCGCTGACGGTCTCGGCGAACTCGCGGACCACCCGTCGGTACTCGACCTCCGCCGAGCCGGAGCCGTCGGCGTCGGAGGCCTCGTCGGAGCCGTCGGCGTCGTGGGCGGCGGCGTCGGAGGCGTCGGAGGCCTCGTCGGCGGAGTGGGCGGCGGCGTGGAACAACCCCCCGGCATCGACGTGGACGACGCGCATCCGATCGGGCACGAGATCGTCGGGGATCCCGGCCGACCGGACGCGCTCGAGCACCTTCTGCCCCAGGGCCAGCGCGGGCATGTCCCAGGAGATCCCCTCGACCACACCGCGCGGCGGGCGACCGGCGCGCTCGGCGGCCTTGGCCTCCTGCCACAGTCGGTCCTGCTCGGCGGCATCGAGGGCCCCGGGCCCACGACCGGGCCCGTCGGTGAACCAGTACGGCGCCCGGCGTCGGAGCTTGTCGAGCAGCGCCCCGGCCACGTCCTGCACGTCGAACGGCGACTCGTCCCGCTCGGCCCCGATCGCGGAGTGGAACAGCACCTGGAGCAGCAGGTCGCCGAGCTCGGAGACCAGCTCGTCACGGTCGCCGTCGGCCACCGCGTCGACCAGCTCCCACGACTCCTCGAGCAGGTACGGCAGGAGCGAGGCATGGGTCTGGGCGGACTCCCACTCGCCGTCGCGGCGGATGCGGGCCATCACCTCGACGGCCTCGGCCAGCCGGTCGCCGCCGCCCGTCGAGAAGAGGGTTTCGCCCGTATCGGTCGAGTGGACTCGTGCGAAATCCTCTTCTCGGCGGGGATCGCGGGCGCCGCCGGCGCCACCGGGGCCACTGGGGCCGCTGGGGCCGCGGGCGCCGCCGGGGCTTCCGTGCCCGCCCCCGCCGCCGCCCGAGTCCACGCCGCCGGTCACGACGCGGGCGCCGTCTCCGGCTGGATCACCGGGTTCGACCCCTCCGGATCCCCGGCCATCGCCGTGAGGAAGTCGGCGGCGTACTGCAGCATCTCGTCGTCGCGCGCCTTCTCCCCACCGGCACCCGCACGCGCGCCGGCCGCCTTGGGCAGCGGGAGCAGCACGGTCTTCTGCGTGGCCCGGTACTGGGCGGCCGGGTACATGCGCTTGAGGCGCATCTGCTGCGAGTCCAGCAGGTCGAGCGGGCCCACGCGCAGGCGCGAGCCGGCCAGGACGATCTCGCGGACCCGGTACTTCTGTGCGACCAACCGCAGCCGCGAGACGGACACCACGCGGCGGGCCTCGGCCGGAAGCGGCCCGTAGCGGTCGAGCAGCTCCTCGACCACCGCGTCGATATCGGCGGCCTCCCTAGCCTGCGACAGCTTGCGGTACGCCTCCAGCCGCAGCCTGTCGCCGTCGACGTACTCCACCGGGATGTACGCGTCGACGGGCAACTCGATGCGGATTTCGCCGACTTCCTCCTCGACCTCGACCTTCTCCCCGTCGGCAACCGCGCGGTAGGCCTCCACCGCCTCGCCCACGAGACGGATGTAGAGGTCAAAGCCGACGCCCGCGATGTGCCCCGACTGCTCGGCACCCAGAACGTTGCCGGCGCCGCGCAGCTCGAGGTCCTTCATCGCCACGGCCATACCGGCCCCGAGGTCGTTGTTCTGCGCGATCGTCGCGAGCCGGTCGTACGCGGTCTCGGTGAGCGGCTTCTCCGGGTCGTAGAGGAAGTAGGCGTACCCGCGCTCACGTGACCGGCCCACGCGGCCTCGCAGCTGGTGCATCTGCGACAGGCCAAGCTGGTCGGAGCGGTCCACGATGAGCGTGTTGGCGTTGGAGATGTCCAGGCCCGTCTCGACGATGGTCGTACACACCAGCACGTCATAGTCGCGGTTCCAGAAGCCGCCGACCGTCTGCTCGAGCTGCTCCTCCCCCATCTGCCCGTGCGCCACCACGACGCGCGCCTCGGGCACCAGGTCGCGGATCTTCGCGGCGGTGGAGTCGATGGTCCGCACGCGGTTGTGGACGTAGAAGATCTGCCCCTCGCGCAGCAGCTCGCGCCTGATGGCGGCGGCGACGTGCTTGTCCGAGTGCGCGCCCACATACGTCAGCACGGGCAGCCGCTCTTCGGGCGGGGTGAGGATCTGGCTCATCTCGCGGATGCCCGCCAGCGACATCTCCAGGGTGCGCGGGATCGGGGTGGCGGACATGGTGAGCACGTCCACGTGGGTGCGCAGGGACGTGATGTGCTCTTTGTGCTCCACGCCGAAGCGCTGCTCCTCGTCCACGATCACCAGGCCGAGGTTCTTCCACCTCACGCCCGTGGCGAGCAGCCGGTGTGTCCCGATCACCACGTCCACTGTCCCGTCCGCCAACCCGGCGAGGATCTTCCTGGCCTCGGCGTCGGAGGTGAAACGGCTCAGTCCACGGATCGTCACGGGGAAACCGGTCATCCGCTCGGCGAACGTGGCCAGGTGCTGCTGCGCGAGCAGCGTGGTCGGCACCAGCACCGCGACCTGGGTGCCGTCCTGCACGGCCTTGAACGCGGCGCGCACGGCGACCTCGGTCTTGCCGTAGCCGACGTCGCCCACCACCACGCGGTCCATGGGGGCGGTCTTCTCCATGTCGTGCTTGACGTCCTCGATCGCCGTGAGCTGGTCGACGGTCTCGGTGAAGGGGAACGCGTCCTCCATCTCGCGCTGCCACGGGGTGTCGGGGCCGAAGGCGCGCCCGGGCGCGGACTGCCGCTTGGCGTAGAGCTGGACGAGCTCGGTGGCGATCTCGCGGACGGCCTTGCGGGCCTTGCGCTTGGTGTTCTGCCAGTCGGCGCCGCCCATCTTGGACAGCGTCGGTGCCTCGCCGCCGACGTAGCGACTGAGCTGGCCGAGCGATTCCATGGGCACGTAGAGCCGGTCTCCGGCCGCGCCGCGCTTGCCGGGCGCGTACTCGATGACCAGGTACTCGCGCCGCGAGGAGCCGTCGCCGCCGCGCACCTGCCGCTCGACCATCTCCACGAACTTGCCGATGCCGTGCTGGTCGTGGACGACGAGGTCGCCGGCCTTCAGTGCCAGCGGGTCGACCTGGTTGCGGCGCTTGGAGTGGCGGGCCTTGGGGCGGGTGGTGGAGCCGAGGCGGTTGCCGGTGAGGTCCGTTTCGGAGACGACGACGAGGTCATCGGCCACCCCGGCGGCGCCAGCGCCGGTGGTGAGCGAGAACCCGCCGTGCAGGACGGCCTCGTAGACCGACACGAGTCCGGAGGCGGGCTCGGATCCCGCCGTCGCGGCCGTGGCGGGGACCTCGGCCTCGGACAGGCGTTCCAGGATGCGGGCGACGGTGCCGTGACCGGGCACGACCATCGCGGCCCGGCCGCCGCCGCCGACGAGCGCGCGGAGCCGGACGAACATGGCCTCCATCTCGGAGTCCTTGCCGCGCGGGGCGGGCGGGTCGCCGGCGGGGACGGTGATGACCGCGCCGTCCTCGGGGTCGGTGAGGAACCCGGGCGGGACGAGCTGCCACCACGCGCGGCCCGCCTCGGTGGCCTCGGAGCGGACGGCGGAGAAGGTGCGGTAGCCCGACCCGGACAGGTCCAGCGTCTCGCTGTCCACGGGGGCGTCGCCGCCCATGGTGGCCGCGGTCCACGAGGCCTCAAGGAACTCCCGACCGGCGGAGGCCAGGTCGGCGGCGCGGCGGCGGACCTTGTCCGGGTCGCACACCACCACGCGGGTGTCGGCGGGCATGAGCATCGGCAGGGTCGTCATGTCCTCCGGCACGAGCACCGAGGTCAGGGCCTCCATGCCGTCGCGCGGGATGCCCTCGGCCAGCGAGTCCAGCAGCTCGGCGAGCGTCGGGTTGGCACGGTGTTCGGCGGCCAGCTCCCCCGCCCTGGCCCGCACGGCGTCGTCGAGCAGGAGCTCGCGGCACGGGAACAGCACCGCGGATTCCACCTCGCCGTCGGGCAGGGAGCGCTGGTCGGCCACGGAGAACTCGCGGATCTCGGCGATCGTGTCGCCGTCGAACTCGATGCGCAGCGGGTGGTCGGCGGTGGTCGGGAAGACGTCCACGATGCCGCCGCGCACCGCCACGTCCCCGCGCCGGGCGACCATGTCCTCACGCAGGTACGCGAACTCGGCCAGCCGAACCATGAGGTCGGTGGGGTCCAGCTCGGCGCCCTTGGCCAGCCGCACCGGCTCCCGGCGGGCCGCGCCGGGCGAGATCGGCTGCACCACCGACCGCGCCGCCGCCACGACGATCCCCGGGGGCCGCCCCGACAACACCGAGTTCAGCACCTCGAGCCGGCGACCGATCGTGTCCGCCGCCGGCGAGAGACGCTCGTGCGGCAAGGTCTCCCAGCTCGGGAACTGCGCCACCTCGTCGTCGTACAGCCCCGACAGTTCGTCGGCCAGTTCCTCGCACTCGCGTTCCGTGGCCGTCACCACCAACAACGGGGCGCGCTGCGCCACGGCGGCGACGAGGAACGGCCGCAGCGCCTCGGGCGCCCGGACCACCGCCGCGTCGCGGTCCAGACCGTCGCGCAGGTCGGTCAGCGCCGGGTTGGCCAGGACCGCACCCGCCAGACCGGACAGTGCGGCGGCCGCGGGAGTGGTGGCGGGGGCGGTGGTGGTCACGCGTGTGGATCCTCCGGGTAGGGGGTTCGTCGAGCGGGGGTGTGCGGGTCGCACGGGTAGTGGGACGCACACCTGAAGGGCCGCAGATCCACCACTCTAACCGCGCACCCGCCCCTGTAGCCTGTGCGTATGCGCGAGACCACAGACGCCGAGCACGTCGACCCCCGGCCCGTCGAACCCGGGCACGACGACCCCACGGGCGCCCCCGCCGGCCCGGTGACGATTTCCCCCGCCGCGGCCACCGCCGACGACGCCGCCCACGACACGATCGGCGCGCGCGTGTTCACCGACCGGTGGATCGGCGTGCTCCTCACCCTCGGCTCGGCCCTCGCGCTGGTCGCGTCGTTCGAGCTCAGCCTGGACAAGATCCGGCTGCTGGAGAACCCGGACTACACGCCGGCGTGCAACTTCTCCATTCTCATGAGCTGCAAGAGCGTCATCAACTCCGAGCAGGGGGCGGCGTTCGGGTTCCCCAACCCGTTCATCGGGCTGATCGGGTTCGGCATCGTGATCGCGATCGGCGTCGCCGCCGCCACGGGTGTGCGGTTCCCGCGCTGGTACTGGGTGGGTGCGCTGCTCGGGCTGACGTTCGCCGCCGGATTCGTCCACTGGCTGGCCTACCAGTCGATCTTCCAGATCCGGGTCCTGTGCCCGTGGTGCATGGTGGTGTGGGCGGCCACCATCCCCATGTTCTGGTACACGCTGCTGCACGTGTTGGCCAAGCTCACCCGGGCGCGGTGGGTGCGCGCACTGCAGCGGTGGCACCTGGTGCCCGTGGTGGTCTGGTACCTCGCGGTGGCCGGGGTCATCCTGTGGGCGTTCTGGGACTTCTACTGGGCCGACTTCTTCGCCAACCTCTGACCGGCCGTGGAGTACACCGGGGTCGACGTCGTGATCCCCGCCCACGATGAGCAGGACCTGCTGGCGGGCTGCCTCGACGCGCTCGAGGACTGCACCGCCGCCACCCCGGTCCCGGTGACCGTGACGGTCGTGCTGGACTCCTGCCGCGATGCCACCGAGGAGATCGCGCGGGGCCGGGCCCGGATCGTGCGGACGAGCGCCCGCAACGTCGGCATCGCCCGCGCGCGCGGGTTCGACTCGCTGCGGCGGCCCTCATCGTCGGCGCCCGGCTCCGTGCCGTCCCCCTCGCGGCGCTGGTACGCGACCACCGACGCCGACTCCCGCGTGCCCCGCACGTGGCTCACCGACCAGCTGGCGGTCGCCCGCTCCGGCGCCGACGTGGTGGCGGGCCTGATCGCGGTCGACGACTGGTCGGACTGGACCCCCGCCACCCGGCTGAGCTACCTCGAGGGCTACCACCCGGGCCCCGGCCACCGGCACATCCACGGCGCCAACATCGGCATCTCCGCCCGCGCCTACCGGCAGCTCGGCGGCTTCGACCCGCTCCCTGTCCACGAGGACGTCCAGCTGGTCCGGCGCGCGCAGGAGGCCGGACGGACGGTGGCGTGGTCCACCGCCGCGCCGGTGATGACCTCGGCCCGCCGGACCGCGCGCGCCCCCGGGGGCTTCGCCGGCCACCTCGCCGCCACGGAATGCGCCGCCACGGAATGCGCCACCACCGAACGCGCCGCCAGCGCAGGGACCACCGCGTCATGACCGCGTGTCCGCGAGCAAGGAGGCCCCGTGAGCAACACTGACGTGCCCCCCGGCGGCTCCCCGGACGCCGCTTCGTCCGCCGACCTGGCCCGCGAATGGGTCCGCGCCGGCCGCGCCGACCTGCCCCTGCCCGCCCGCGGCGACACCCGGACGAGATGGTCCGAGCTCACCGCGATGTGCACCCGGGACGTCTCCGCCGGCCGCCTGGTCGAGGCCCACGCCGACGCCGACGCGATCCTCGCCGAGATCTCCGGCACCCGCGTGGGGCGCGACGAACTGTGGGGCGTGTGGGCTGCCGAACCGCCGATGCCCGTGCTCCGCGCCCGGCGCGTGGGCGGGGGCTCGGGCGGGGGCTCGGGCGGAGACTCGGGCGGCGGGTGGGTGCTCGACGGGGTCAAGGCCTGGTGCTCCGGCGGCGACGTGTGCACGCACGCCCTGGTCACCGCGTTCGACGACGACGAGCCGCGCCTCTTCGCCGTCGACCTGCGTCAGCCCGGTGTCGCGCCCCGGGCGGGCGGCTGGGCGCACCCGGGGATGGCGGGCAGCCGTACCACCTCCGTCGAATTCACCGACGTGCCGGCCCGCTCCGTCGGGGACCACCGCTCCTACCTCGAGCGGGCCGGGTTCTGGCACGGTGGGATCGGGGTTGCCGCCTGCTGGCTGGGCGCCGGGATCGCCGTGGCCCGGCCCCTGATCGCGCGGGCGACCCGGCCCGACGTCGACCCCCACGCGCCGGCCCACCTCGGCGCCGTGGACGTGGCCCTGGGAGGGGCGTCGTGGGCGCTGGACGCCGCCGCCGCGGAAGTCGATCGCGACGGACCCGGCGCCGACCTCACCGTCGCGCGCCACCGGGCCGTGCGCGTGCGGGCGATGGTCGAGGCCGCGGTGGACGAGACCATCCGACGCGTCGGCCGGGCGCTCGGCCCGGGACCGCTCGCGATGGACCCGCGCCACGGGCAGAACGTCCTCGACGCCGAGGTGTACATCCGGCAGTTCCACGCCGAGCGTGACCTCGCCGGGCTGGGCGCCACCGCCCGCACCCACGGCGGGTGGGCGCGATGACCACCGATCCCGCCGAGGGCGGTTCCACCCACTGGACCGGCATCGGGCTCGACGACCGCGGCACTCCCCACGCCGCCTGGGACGCCTGGTTCGGCGGGCGTGCCGCCGACCCGGAGCTGACCGTACCGTCCGGGGTCCGGCGGGTGGTCGTGGTCGCGCCGCATCCCGACGACGAGATCCTCGGCGTGGGCGTCACCGCCGCCCGGTTCGCCGCAGCCGGGGTGGAGGTGGTGATCGTGGCCGTCACCGACGGCGACGCCTCGCACCCCGACTCCCCCACGGTGACGCCCGCGCGGCTCGCCGCGCTGCGGATCTCCGAGAGCCGACGCGCCTGCGCGGCCCTGAGCCTTCCCGAGCCGGTGCGGGCCGGACTGCCAGACGGCGGGGTCCGCGGGCACGAGACGCGTCTTGCCGACGCGATCGCCGAGGCGATCGGTGACGTCCCCGGCGAGGACTGCGTGGTGCTCAGCACGTGGCGCGGAGACGGCCACCCCGATCACGAGGCCTCCGGACGCGCGGCCGCCCGGGCCTGCGCCGCCACCGGAGCGCGCCTGGCGGAGTACCCGGTGTGGACCTGGCACTGGGCCGAGCCCGGCGATCGGCGCGTGCCCTGGAACCGGCGGCGCCGCGTCGTGCTCACCGACGCCGAACTCGCCGCCAAGCACGCTGCCGTCGCGGAGTTCGTTACCCAGGTCGCTCCGCTGTCCGATCGGCCGGGGGACGAGGCGATCCTGCCCGACTGGATCCTCGACCGCCTGGTCACGCGCTCCGAGACGGTGTTCTGGTGAGCACCCCGGGCCACTACTTCGAGGAGATGTACTCCGGGTCGGCAGACCCCTGGGACTTCGCCGGCTCGTGGTACGAACTGCGGCGCTACGGGCTCCTCGTCGCCTCTCTCCCCGAACAGCGGTACCGCGTGTGCTTCGAGCCCGCCTGCTCGGTGGGGGTGCTCACCGAGATGCTCGCCGAGCACTGCGACGAGGTGCACGCGGTGGACGTCGTCGACACCGCCGCCGAGCAGGCTCGCGCGCGCATCGACCGCGCGGGGTTGGACCACGTGCACGTGCGCACCGCCGACGCGTTGGACCCGTGGCCCGGACGGTCCTGCGACCTGTTGGTGCTCTCGGAGTTCCTCTACTACACGCCGGTCGACGGGCTCGACGACCTACTCACGGCGCTGCTGCGGCTGGCCGAACCCGGTGGGACCGTCGCGGCCTGCCACTGGCTGGGGCGGTCGGACGACCACGCCTGCCACGGCGAGGACGTCCACGCCGCACTCGCACGCCGCGTCGACCTCACGCGGCTCGTCCACCACCGCGAGGAGGGTTTCGTCCTCGAGGTCTTCCGTCGCACCTGATGGCCGGCTGCAACTAGTCCGCCTGCGTCTCCGGCGTCGACTCCGGCTGCGGTTTCGAAGCCGACTCGGACGCCGACGCCTCCGCCTCCGCCTCGGCTCGAGAGACGAGGTGCACGATCGCCTCGGTGTGTAGCCGGAACAGCTCCGTGACGTCGGCGTCCCCGGTCAGGGACGCGAGGAAGATCCCATCGCCTCCTGCGAGGGCATAGGTGGCGAGCACCCGGGCATCCGCCTCGGGTAGCCGCGGACGGACCCGCCGGAACTCCGCCGCGATGCGCTCCAGGGCGTCCCCGCGCAGACGCAGATAGATTCCCCGGGCGGCCGGCTCCACGGGACGCTGCTCCAGCGCCAGCATCAGGCCCAGCCGGAGGAAGTCCGGGGACTCGCGGAACGTCCGGGCCACGCCCAGGCAGAAGGCGGTCACGCGCTCCCGCAGGGCTTCGCCCTCCCCGCGGGTGACCTGGCCCAGCCACAGCTCGACGCTCTCCTCGACAACAGCCGCCAGCAGTGCGTCCTTGTCCGCGAAATGCCAGTAGATCGAGCTCGCCGGGAGCCCGCTCGCCTTACTGACCTGCGCGATCGAGGTCCCCTCATACCCTCGTTCACCGGCCACCTCGGCGGCCGCCTCGATGATCCGGCGCCGGGACTCCCGGCCCTTGGCACGGGTGCGCCTGCCAGTGGACCCCGTTGGCTTCCCCGCCATTCGCTCCCCCGCTCCCTGTGTCCGGCGACTCATTGCGAATCGCCCCGGATCACACTTACCGTAGTGATCACTACAGTACCGCGCGACGGCAGACGCCAGCGCAGGAAAGGTGGAGAAATGATCGAATCACTGACCCGGAACTGGTGGGTCCAACTCATCCGCGGAGCACTGGCGATCGCCCTGGGCGCGACCGCACTGGCCTCCCCCACCACGGGCATGACGCTCGCGGTGTTCCTCGTGGCGGCCTTCGCCATCGGTGACGGCGCCATGACCATGACGACCGGAGTGGCACTTCCGGAACGGACCCCCGGCCGCGGTGGCCTCATCCTCGCCGGCGCCGGATTCATGATTCTCGGGCTGGTCGTCCTGTTCTGGCCCGGCATCTCGGCCACCGCGTTGATCCTGCTGTTCGCCGCCTGGCTGGTGGCCTCCGGCGCCCTCGTCGCCTACGGAGCCCAGACCCTGCGCTCCGAGATCCCCGACTCGTGGGTCATGGTGACGCTCGGCGTGGTCCTGGCGGTGGTGGGACTCGGGCTGGGCGTCGTGGGCCCGGCGGCGGTCGACACGGTCCTCACCTTCGCCGGCTGGTTCGGTCTCGCCGTCGGCGCGGTCATGGCCGCCGTGGCGTTCCGTCTCCGCGCCGACTCCGACCGGCTCGATGGCCGGGTGGCCGTCGCAGCCTGAACCGCGCCACCCTCAGCCCCCGGCAAGGGCCGGGGAGCGACCTACTACGGGCTTCCGGGCCCCGGGCGCATGTCGCGACCCTGCGGTGTGCCACCGGGGTGGCTCGGCCCGCTGTACTTCTCGAGGACGTCGACCTCCAGCGTCGGCGAGGGATCGAGATGCGAGAGGCCGTTGAAACAGAGGTTGACGATGTGCGCGGCGACCTCTTCCTTGGGCGGCGTGCGGGCGTCGAGCCACCACTGGGCGGTCCCGGAGACCATCCCGACCAGGGCCTGCGCGTACACACTGGTGGTGATGGGGTCGAACCCGCGGGCGACGAACTCCTCCTCGAGGATGTAGGTCACGCTGGCGGTGGCGTCGTTGAGCAGGGTCGAATACGAGCCCCCACCCACGGGGGACGATTCGCGCACGAGAATACGGAAGCCGTCCGTGCGCTCCTCGACGTAGCGCAGCAGCGCCATCGCCGCGCGCTCGATGCGCCGCCGCGACCCCTCACCCTGCAGCGCCTCGGTGATCTCCGCGCCGAGGTAGGCGAGCTCGCGGTCGCACACGACCGCGTAGAGCCCCTCCTTGCCTCCGAAGTGTTCGTAGACCACCGGCTTGGACACGCCCGCCGCGGCGGCGATGTCCTCCACCGTCGCGGCGTCGTAGCCGTTCTCGGCGAAGATCCGTCGGCCGACCTCCACCAGCTGCTGCCGCCGCTTGGCGGCGGACATCCTGGTCCTCGGTGTCGGTACGCCCACGCCCGTCATGCCCCACCCCTTTTTCTGATACCCCGAGGATAGCCACGCGCGAATTCCGCTCCCCCCCGACCGGCGGCAACACTGCTGCTCACGGCGGCCAGGGCCCATCGGTGCGCAGGTGCGCACCGATGGGCCCGATCTCATGTGCCAGACTGGTGACGGCCCGTTCGCGGGCCGTTCCCCCGTGGTGTAATCGGCAACACTCCTGATTTTGGTTCAGGCATTTCAGGTTCGAGTCCTGGCGGGGGAGCTAGAAGATCCCGCCGAAGATCCCCACGGCCAGCACCAGCAACAGGATCGCGATGATCGCGAACACCGCCAACGCCGGTTGCCGTGCGCGCCGCGGCTTCTTCTCCACCTCGGCATCGGGCTGGAAGGCCGGGTCCTGCCCGGGTTGCCCGGGTACGTTCGTTCCGGTCACGTGAATCGCTCCTCTTCCATCCGGGCGTAGGCCTCCAGCAGCTCGAGGGCGTGCTCTCCGGCAGCACCCTCCGCTAGCAGGCCCGTACGCATCGACTCCGCCATCTCTCTACCGTGCGGGAACGGCGGCAGCAACGGCATGTCCGGGTCGGTGATCGCATCGATCACTGTCGGCCGGTCCGCGAGGAACGCCTCCTCCAGGGCGGGAACGAGCTGGTCGGGGTCGTCCACGCGCACCCCGCGCAGCCCCAGCAGCTCGGCGTAACCGGCCACGTCGAACGGCGGCACGTCCTGCGACCGGGCGAACCGCGGCTGGGCCTCGCTCTCGCGCTGCTCCCAGCTCACCTCCGCCAGGTCCCGGTTGCTGAGCACCACGATCACCATCGTCGGGTCCTCCCAGCTCGGCCACGCCTCGGAGACGGTGATGAGCTCGTTGATCCCCAGCATCTGGATTGCCCCGTCGCCGGCCAGGACCGCGACGGGCTTGGCGGGCGCGGTGGCCTTGGCGGCGATCGCGTACGGGATCCCGCAGCCCATCGACGCCAGCGTGCTCGACAGGTGCGCAGGGACGGTCGTCGGCAGGCTGATCTGTCGGACGTAGTGGTAGACGCTGCTGCCCACGTCCACGGCGAGCCGCGCATCGTGGGGCAGGCGCTCGCCCAGTCGCCGCGCGACCAGCTCCGGGTTCAGCCCGCGCGCCGGCACCCCGGAGCGCATCCGGGAGATCTCCCACCACTGCCCCACCCATTTCTCCACGTCGCCGCGCCAGGCGGAGCGGTCGCGATCGGCCACGCGTCCGGTGAGCTCGCGCAGCGCTGCCGCGGCGTCGCCCACCATGCCGACCTCGATCGGATACCGGTTGGCCAGGTGCACCGGGTCGAGGTCGATCTGCACGGCCCGCGCCCGCCCGGGCTCCGGGTAGAACTCGGTCCAGGGGTCGTTCGATCCGACGATGAGGAGGGTGTCGCAGTTCTGGAGGATGCGCGCGCTCGCCGTCGTCCCCAGATGGCCCATGGTCCCGCCCACCAACGGCGAGGACTCGTCCACGTAGGGCTTACCCAACAGGCTCATCGTCACGCCGGCGTCCAGGCGCTCGGCGAGCTCCATCAGTTCCGCCTGCGCACCGGCGACGCCGCGCCCGGCCAGGATCGCGATCCGCTCCCCCGCGTCGAGCACCTCCACGGCGCGCGCCACGTCGTCGTCGCGGGGGGCGGTGACCCCGTGGGTCCATTCGGGGGCGGTGACCACCACCCCGTGCTCCTGGTCGAGGTCCTCGCCCAGCTCCGGGGCCTCCGCGTTCTGCACGTCGTGGGGAAGGATGACGACGACGGGGGTCCGGTGCGTCAACGCGGAGCGGAACGCCCGGTCGATCACCATGGGCGCCTGCTCGGCCGACGACACCGTCTGCAGGTACGGCCCGGCCACGTCCGCGAAGACGTTGCCGAGGTTGATCTCCTGCTGGTAACCCGAACCGAGCACGCTGGTGTGCTGCTGCGCGACGAGCGCCACCACGGGCACGCTGTCGAGTTTGGCGTCGTACAGGCCGTTGAGCAGGTGCATCGCGCCGGGGCCCTGCGTGGAGGTCACCACCCCGACCGCGCCCGAATATTTGGCGTCGGCCACCGCCATGAACGCCGCCGACTCCTCGTGGCGGGCCCGCCCGAACGTCGGGGCGATCTCGGCGCGCTGCAACGCGCCGAGCAGCGGGTTGTTGCCGTCCCCGGCGTAGCCGTAGATCCGTTCGACGTCCCAGGCCACCAGTCGTTCGACGACGAGGTCGGCCACCGTCCTGTCCGTGGTCATACGCGTGCCCCTTCCGCTCGTCAGCCGTAGTGGCCCCACCGTAGGGGGCGCACCCGCGGCCCTCCACCGGTCATGGTGGCGCGGGCCCGCGGAACCGGTTGTCCGGCGGGTGGGGTGGTCCTATCGTCCGGGCATGGACACCGATCTCAAGGCACTCGCCCTGGTGTGCTCGCTCAAGGCCTCGCCCGCCGAGTCGAGCAGCGACCTCATCGCCCGGCAGGTCCTCGACGAGCTCGCCGGTCACGGCGTGACCGGGGAGACCGTCCGGGTCGCGGATCACGACGTCCGTCCGGGGGTCGACGACGACATGGGCGACGGCGACGAGTGGCCCGCCATCCTCGACAAGGTCCGAACCGCCGACGTCCTCGTGTTGTCCACGCCGACGTGGCTCGGCAATCCGTCCAGCATCGCGCAGCGGGTGCTGGAGCGTCTCGACGCGCAACTGTCGGCCACCGACGACGAGGGCCGTCCCGCGATGTTCGGCAAGGTCGCCGTGGTCGCGGTGGTGGGCAACGAGGACGGCGCGCACAAGATCGTCGCCGACATGTTCCAGGGCCTGAACGACATCGGGTTCACGATCCCGGCGCAGGGCTGCACCTACTGGAATAACGAGGCAATGAACCCGGTGGACTACAAGGACCTCGACTCCACGCCGTCGGCCGTGGCCTCGACCATCACCACGCTGTCGTCCAACGCGGTGCACCTGGCGCGGTTCCTGCGCCGCGAGCAGTACCCGGCGGTCTAACCCTTGGTGCCGCGCTCGACCGCGCTGCGGACGGTGTAGCGCAGGAACGCCGGGAAGGCGATCGCGCAGATCACCACGCCGATCACCACCAGCACGCCCCCACCCGACGCGGCGACCGCCGTGCCGACCGACGCGGCGGCCACGCCGTGCGCCACGTCGCCGATCCGCGGACCGCCGGCCACCACCACGATGAACACGCCCTGCAGCCGGCCGCGCATCTCGTCGGTGGCCGAATCCAGCAGGATCGCCTGGCGGAACGCGGCCGAGATCATGTCGACGGCGCCGCCGAACGCCAGCGCGGCGAGCGCCAGCCACAGCCACCACGCGGAGCCGCCGGGCGAGGCCGCGCCCACGAACACCCCGAACGCGACCATCGCCGCGCCCCACAGCGCCACGCACACCAGCACCGCCAGGCCCTGCCTGCGCACGCGCGGGATCCACCCGGAGAACACCCCGCCGGCCACGGCGCCCACGCTCATCGCGGCGAACAACAGACCGAGGGCGGTCCCGCCGGTCGCGGGGTCGCCGAAGGACTCGGTGGCGATCTGTGGGAACAGCGCCCTCGGCATGCCGAAGACCATCGCGATGATGTCCACCAGGAACGAGGCCAGGAGGATGCGACGGGTGGCCAGGTAGGCGAACCCGTCGATCACCGACCGCAGCCCGGCCGACCCGCGCTCCCCCGCAACCGGCTGCGGCGGGAGCCGGAACACCGCGTACAGCGTGGCCAGCAGTGCGACGGCGGTGAACAGGTACATCGTGGACAGTCCCAGGACGGGGATGAGGATGCCCGCGGACAGGGGCCCGACGATCGCCCCGAACTGCATCACGGTCATGTTCAGGGCCGAGGCGGAGGCCAGCTGGTCGGAGGGGACGATCCGGGGGATGATCGCCGAGCGGGTGGGCTGGTTGACCGCGAAGAACGCCTGCTGCACCGACAGCAGCACCATCACCACCCAGACGTTCCGGTTGCCCGCCGCGGCCTGAGCCCAGAACAGCAGTGCGGTCACGATCAGCCCGGTGGTGGTGACCATGAGCAGACGACGCCGGTCGAGGGCGTCGGCCAGCGCGCCGCCCCACAGGCCGAACACCACGAGCGGCACCAGCGCGAACACGCCGGTGAGCCCCACATACGCAGAGCTGCGGGTGATCTCGAAGACCTGCTGCGGCACCGCGACGATCGACAACTGCGCCCCGATGACCGTGACGATGTTGGCGAGCCACATCCTGCGGAAGTCCGGCTGCCGCAGTGGCCGGGTATCCGCCAACTGGCGCCTCAGGACTGACACGCGGGGCAGGCCACTCCGCCTCAAGACGGTTCGAATCGTCGGAGTCACCCTCTATCCTTGGGGCTCTGTCCGCCTTGGGAGCCTGTCCCCTCGCCGGACGTACCCGGACCCATCCATCACCACCACCGTGCGCGCGGCGCGCCGAGGAGACTTGATGACCACACCCGAGACCGACCGTTCAGCGCCCGACCGCCCACAGACCGCGGTCATCGTCCTGGCCGCCGGATCCGGCACCCGGATGAAGAGCGCCACCCCCAAGATGCTGCACCGGGTGTGCGGGCGGACGATGCTCGGCCACGCACTGCACGCCGCGGCGGGGCTCGAACCGGACGCGATCGTCGTGGTCGTCGGCCATCAGCGCGACCAGGTCTCGGCGGCGGTCGACGAGTTGTCGGCCGAGCTCGGCGTGCCGGTCTCCACCGCGGTGCAGGAGGAGCAGAACGGGACGGGCGACGCCGTCGCGGCCGGGATGAAGGGACTGCCCGCCGACTTCTCGGGCACCGTGCTCGTCACCACCTCGGACATCCCCCTGCTCGACGCCGACACCCTGCGCGAGGTCGTGACGCGCCACGACCTGCGACCGCGCGCCGCGGTCACCGTCCTGACGTCGACGGCACCCGACCCCACGGGGTACGGCCGCATCGTGAGGAACGACGACGGCGAGGTGCTGCGGATCGTCGAGCACAAGGACGCCTCGGAGGACGAGCGGGCGATCGACGAGGTCAACTCCGGCATCTACGCCTTCGACGCCCTCGTCCTGCGGGACAAGCTCGGGCAGCTGGGCACGGACAACTCGCAGGGCGAGCTGTACCTCACCGACGTCATCCAGCTCGCGCGGCGCGACAACGGCCTCATCCGCGGGCACCGTGTCGAGGACCCCGATCTGGTCGCGGGCGTCAATGATCGCGTGCAGCTCGCAGCCCTGGCCGGCGAGATGAACCGTCGCCTCTGCGAGTCGGCGATGCGGGGCGGCGCGACGATCGTCGACCCGTCCAGCACGTGGCTCGACGTCGGCGTGGCCACGGGCCGCGACGTGACGATCCTGCCGGGCACCCATCTGACGGGCGCCACCGAGATCGGCGACGGTGCGACCGTCGGACCGGACACCACGCTGCAGGACACCGTGGTCGGCGAGGGCGCCACGGTCGTGCGTTCACATGCGGTGCGCGCCACAATCGGGGCTGGCGCGGAGGTGGGCCCGTTCGCCTACCTGCGGCCCGAGGCGGACCTGGGCGAGCGGAGCAAGATCGGCACGTTCGTCGAGGTCAAGAAGTCGACGATCGGGGCGAACACCAAGGTGCCGCACCTGACCTACGTGGGCGACGCGACGATCGGCGAGCACACCAACATCGGGGCGTCGAGCGTGTTCGTCAATTACGACGGGGTGAACAAGAACCGTACAGTGATCGGCGATCACTGCCGCACCGGTTCGGACACCATGTTCGTCGCACCTGTGACCGTCGGAGACGGGGCCTATTCGGGCGCGGGTACCGTGATCAAGGACGACGTCCCACCCGGAGCCCTCGCGGTCTCGGGCGGACGACAGAGGAACATCGACGACTGGGTGATCGAGAACCGGCCCGATTCCGGTTCGGCAGAGGCCGCCCGTCGTGCCCGGAACGACTCCCAGAAGGACGGACTCACGCAGTGAGCGAGTGGATCGACAACCAGAAGAACCTGATGTTTTTCGCGGGGCGCGCGCACCCCGAACTCTCCGACCAGGTCGCCGCCGAACTGGGCGTCGAGGTCACCCCCCAGACCGCCAGGGACTTCGCCAACGGCGAGATCTTCGTCCGCTTCGAGGAGTCCGTCCGCGGCTGTGACGCGTTCGTGCTGCAGAGTGCCCCGGCGCCGCTGAACAAGTGGATCATGGAGCAGCTCATCATGATCGACGCGCTCAAGCGGGGAAGCGCCAAGCGGATCACCGCTGTCCTGCCGTTCTACCCGTACGCGCGGCAGGACAAGAAGCACCGCGGCCGTGAGCCGATCTCGGCCCGTCTCATCGCGGACCTGCTCAAGGCCGCCGGCGCGGACCGCATCATCACGGTCGACCTGCACACCGACCAGATCCAGGGCTTCTTCGACGGTCCCGTGGACCACATGCACGCCCAGGGCCAGCTCTCGGACTACGTCCGGCAGCACTACGGGACGGACAACATCGTCGTGGTCTCCCCCGACGCCGGCCGCGTCAAGGTGGGCGAGAAGTGGGCCGACGCCCTCGACGGCGCGCCGCTCGCGTTCGTCCACAAGACCCGCGATCCCAACGTGCCCAACCAGGTGAAGTCCAACCGCGTGGTCGGTGACGTGGAGGGCAAGACCTGCGTCCTGATGGACGACATGATCGACACCGGTGGCACCATCGCCGGCGCCGTCAAGGTCCTCAAGGACGCCGGTGCCGGCGACGTCATCATCGCCACCACCCACGGCATCTTCTCCGATCCGGCCGCCGAGCGTCTCGCCAACTGCGGGGCCAAGGAGGTCATCACCACCGACACGCTGCCGATCCCGCCGGAGAAGCGGTTCGAGAACCTCACCGTGCTGTCCATCGCGCCGCTGCTGGCCCGGACCATCCACGAGGTCTTCGAGAACGGGTCGGTGACCAGCCTCTTCAACGGGAACGCCTGACATGACCGCGGACCCGGCGGGGCGCGCCACGATCTACCACAACCCCCGCTGCTCCAAGTCCCGGCAGGCGCTGGAGCTGCTCCGCGAGCGGGGTGTGGAGCCGACGGTCATCAAGTATCTCGACACTCCCCCGGACGTCGAGCAGCTGCGCACCCTCATCTCCGACGCCGGCCTGACGGTGCGGGAGGCGGTGCGCGTCAAGGAAGCCGAGTTCACCGAGCTCGGCCTCATCGACGCCTCGGATGACGACCTGCTCGCGGCGATGGTCGCCCATCCCCGGCTCATCGAGCGGCCCTTCGTCGTCACCGACAAGGGCACCCGCCTCGCGCGTCCCACGGCGGCGGTCGAGGAGATCCTCTGACGCCCCGCCGCTGACGGTGCGCCGTCGCCGCGTCCGAACCCGCCGCACCCTTGTCCGGGAGCGGCGGGTTCGCTGCGATTTTGGGCCCCGCACCCCTCGGCGCTAGGCTGGTCGGGTCATCTCGGCGAGGGAGGACCCGCATCAACCCGGGTCACTCCGTTATCGACGCGATCATTGTCGGCGTGGTCCCGGTGGACCGGCCCGGCGATCGTCTCGATCGCCGAGGAGGTCATCACCCGTAGGGCGTCCCGCTCTCCCACCCGACGAAAAGGCGATCATGGCCAAGGAAATCAACAACCTCAAGACCTCCACCCGCACCGAGTTCGGCAAGGGCTCCGCCCGCCGCGCCCGTCGTGAGGGCAAGGTCCCCGCGGTGCTGTACGGCCACCACACCGAGCCCCGCCACCTGCTGCTCGACGCGCTCGAGTTCGCCGCCGTGCTCCGCGCGCACGGCACCAACTCCCTGCTCACCCTCGACATCGAGGGCGAGGAGCAGCTCGCGCTGCCCAAGCAGATCGACGTGCACCCGCTGACCCGCATCATCGAGCACACGGACCTGCTCGTCGTGCGCAAGGGCGAGAAGGTCGTCGTCGAGGTCTACGTCGTCCTCGAGGGTGAGGCCGCCCCCGGCACCCTGGTCACGACGGACGCCGACTACATCGAGATCGAGGTCGAGGCCACCGATATCCCCGAGGAGTTCACTCTCTCGGTGGAGGACGTCGAGGCCGGCACCCAGTTCACCGCCTCCGACATCACGCTGCCCGCCGGCGCCACCCTGGTCTCCGACCCGGAGACCCTGCTGGTCAACGTCATCGAGGCGCCGTCCGAGTCCGACCTCGAGGAAGACGAGGAGGCTGCGCCCCAGGGCGAGGCCGCCGAGGACGCCGCGAAGGCCGCCGAGGAGGGCTGATCCTCCCCGCGTGAACCACGCGAACGCCGCCTGACCGGCGGCACCCGGCCACGGGCCCGGAGCGACCACAGCGTCGTGCCGGGCCCGTTCCGTATTCCGCCGGCCCGGCCCCTCCACGCCGGGGGCTCGGCATCAGCCGCGGACGAGGCCGATCGCCAGGACCAGCATCATCACGGCGATGCCGGCGTCGAGCACCCGCCACGCCCCGGGCCTGGCGAACAGCCCCCGCAACGCCTTGCCACCGAACCCGATGAGCGAGAACCACAGCACGCCCGCGATGAAGGCCCCGGCCGCGAACACCCAGCGCAGGTCGCCCCCCTGTTGGTTGGCGAGCGTGCCGAGGAACACCACGCAGTCGAGGTAGGCGTGCGGGTTGAGCCAGGTGAACGCCGCGCACGCCGCCACCGCCCCGAGCGTCGACGGGACCCGCGCGTTGCCGTCGACCTGCAACCCGTCGCCGGGCCGGATCGCGCGGGACGCGGCGAACGCCCCGTAGGCCAGCAGGAACACGACCCCGATCCACTTCATGACCGTGATCGCCGCCGGCGCCGATTCGATGAGCACCCCCACGCCCGCCACGCCGAGCAGGATGAGCGCGGCCTCGGAGACCACGCAGAAGGCGACGATGGGGACCATCGCCACATCGCCACGGATCGAACGCTGGAGGACGTAGGCGTTCTGCGCGCCGACGGCGGCGATGAGCCCGAGGCCCATGCCGACGCCCATGAGAAGTGTGGAAGTAGCGGTCACGACCTCACGGTAGGCCTGGTTTCATCAGTAGTGCGACTGCACTTTCTGCACTAGCATTAGCTGCGCTTATGAACACTCTGCAGCTCGATCACCTCCGCACCCTCGCCGCCGTCGTGGACCTCGGCTCGTTCGAGGCCGCCGCCTCCCACCTGCACATCACCCAGTCGGCGGTGTCCCAGCGGGTCCGCGCGCTCGAGGAGTCGGCGGGGCGGATCCTCGTCCGTCGCGACCGCCCGATCTCTGCCACCGCCTCCGGCGAGATCGTGCTGCGCACTGCGCGGCAGATGCTCCACCTCGAGGAATCCCTCGCCGGCGAACTCGACGACCCGGCGTCGGCCCAGGAACACGTGATCTTGGCCGTGGCGTGCAACTCCGACTCGCTGGCGACCTGGTTCCTCGATGCCATGACCGAGGTCCACGCGGCCGGCCGGGTGGTCTTCGACATCCGCCGCGAGGACGAGTCCCTGTCCAGCGAGTTGCTGCGGCGCGGCGAGGTGATGGCCGCGGTGACCAGCCAGTCCCGGCCGGTCCAGGGTTGCCGCTCGCAGCCCCTGGGATCCATGCGGTACCTGGCCTGCGCGAGCCCCGGGTTCGTCGCCCGGCACCTGCGTGACGGCTCGACCACCGCCGCGCTCGGCCGGGCGCCCATCGTCGACTTCGACCGCAGCGACGGCCACCAGAACAACCACTATCGCCGCCTGGCCCGCCGGGAACCCACCGGGCCGCGGCACTTCATCCCCAGCTCGCACGATCACGTCCGGGCGATCGTCGCCGGGCTGGGCTGGGGCCTGATCCCCGAGCACCTCGCCACCCCATGGCTGGTCTCCGGCGAGATCGTCGACGTCTCCCCCGACCACTTCCTCGACGTCCCCCTGTTCTGGCAGCACTGGAAACTGCAGTCACCCGACCTCGACGCCCTCACCGCCGCCGTCCTCGACACCGCCCGCACCGAGCTGCGGAACTGATCGGACAGGTGCGCCCGGGCGGGCCGACGCCGTCTGGGATCATGGGCCCGTGACTACCGCTTCCACGCCCGGCCCCACGCCCGGCCCCACGCTCATCGTGGGTCTGGCCAACCCCGGACCCGACTACGAGGGCACCCGCCACAACATCGGCTGGGACGTCCTGCAGGAGTTGGCGTCCCGCGCCCTGCCGATGCCGGCGAGCTTCTCCACCCACAAGCGGACCAACTGCGAGATCGCCCAGACCCGGCTCGCCGACAAGCCCGTGGTCCTGGCCCGCCCCCGCAGCTACATGAACCTCTCGGGCGGGCCTGTCGCCGCGGTCGCCAAGTACTTCTCGGTCACGCCCACCGACATCATCGTGATCCACGACGAGATCGACATCGACTTCGGACGGGTCCGCCTCAAGCGCGGCGGCGGCGAGGGCGGCCACAACGGCCTGCGCTCGCTGTCCGGCTCCCTCGGCACCCGCGACTACATCCGCGTCCGCGCCGGGGTCGGCCGTCCGCCGGGCCGCATGGCGGTGGCTGACTTCGTGCTCAAGCGCTTCTCCAAGCTCGAGCAACCCGATGTGCCGTTCCTCATCCAGGACGCCGCCGACGCCGTGGAACTCCTCCTCAAGCACGGGCTGGAGACGGCCCAGAACCAGGTCCACTCCGCGTGACGCGCTCCCGGCGGTTCGAGCGCGAGGCCCACCTGGGCTCCGGTGCCGATCTCTTCCGCCGCGCGAGTGCAGCACTCGTCAGCTGGGACCTGCACCGGCGGGCGGGCCTCGTCGTCGTCGCCACCGGGCCCGCCACCCCCGGCCGCACCGTCACCCTCCGGCCGCGATCAGGCCCCGGGGCGTGGCTGCGACTGGCCGCGCCCTGCGAGGTCACGGAGGTCGTTGACCGCCCCGACGCGCGGGGGTTCACCTACCGCGCCCTACCCGGCCACCCCGAGCGCGGATGGGGAACGTTCCTCGTCCGGCACGATTCCGTCACCGGCGCCGTCGCGCTCACCCTCACCGGTGAATCCGCGCACGCCACCCTGCTCGCCCGGCTGGGTGCACCCATCGCCCGACTCGAACAGGCGCGGATCACCCGCCGCTACCTCGCCGCCCTGCGCGACCGGCCCTGACCCGCGGCGCCCGGCGTGGACATCACAGTTCAGCAACGTCACAGTTCATAGAGCTCCTGCAGCCGGTCGAGAAGCGCCACGAGCGATCCCTCCGCCAGCGACTCCGCGATCGCACCGTCGACGAACCGCTCGGACCGGACCACCCAGGTGAGCAGCGCGCGGGTCAGGTCCTCGTCCGAACGCTCGGCCAGCCCGGTGAGGTCGGTGAGCGAGCCGTCCGACAACCCGCGCCGCTCCAATTCGTCGAGGTACCCGTGCCGGGTGAGCACGCCCCCGCCGAACGCCTCCATCACGGCCAGGGTGTCCTCGTCGTAGGTCGGGTAGCGCACCAGGTACGCGCCGTTGCGGTGTCGCTGGCCGCCCGCCCACGTCACGCCGTCGAGCCCCCGCAACCGCTCGACCACGGGCAGCAGCCGCCGGAGCGCGGCCCTGCGCTCCTCCAGCTCGTGCCGGTCACTGCCCTCGCCCATTCCAGTCCTCGCCTCTGCGCGTCGTCCGACGCGGCTCGTGCGCACCGTAGCGACCGGGTACGACACCCGGCCGCGCGTAGCGTCGTTCACGGTTCATCGGTCGGGGCACGCGCACTAGTTACGAAAGCTATCGACTGGCGCGCTCGATCCGCGCAGGCGCCGCGCCTGACCTCGCGTTTCACGCGCCACACCGACCTCGTGGGTCGCACCGCCGGATTGTGTGCTCACCCGTGGGCGGACGTACGCTGGGTGACGACGACGAGGGCCGTCGACTGCCAGAAGGAGTGCGCGTGACCGAGACCGCCGAGGACACCGGAACGGGCGGGCACGCCACGGGTGCGGACGCCGCCGGGGACGTCACGTCCGAAGTCGCGCGCCGCAGGACGTTCGCCGTGATCGCCCACCCGGACGCCGGCAAGTCCACGCTCACGGAGGCGCTCGCGCTGCACGCGCGGGTGATCACCGAGGCCGGCGCCGTCCACGGCAAGTCGGGCCGCCGGTCCACCGTGTCGGACTGGATGGAGATGGAGAAGGCCCGCGGCATCTCCGTCAGCTCCACCGCGCTGCAGTTCACCTACGCACCGGAGGGCTCGAACCCGGGCGACGACCCGTACGTCATCAACCTGGTCGACACCCCCGGCCACGCCGACTTCTCCGAAGACACCTACCGCGTCCTCACCGCGGTCGACGCGGCGGTCATGCTCATCGACGCCGCCAAGGGTCTCGAGCCGCAGACCCTCAAGCTCTTCCAGGTGTGCAAGCACAACGGTCTGCCGATCATCACGGTGATCAACAAGTGGGACCGGCCCGGCCGGGCGCCGCTCGAACTGCTCGACGAGATCACCGAGCAGATCGGCCTCGTGCCGACCCCCCTGTTCATGCCCGTGGGCATCGCCGGCGACTACCGCGGCCTGCTGCGGCGCGGCGACGACGGCGCCCCCGAGGAGTACGTGCACTTCACCCGCACCGCCGGCGGGTCGACGATCGCCCCCGAGGAGCACTACGACCCGGACACCGCCACCGAGCGCGAGGGCGACGTGTGGGAGACCGCGGTCGAGGAGTCCGAGCTACTCTCGGCGATGGGCCAGGACCACGACCAGGAGCTATACCTGGCCGGTGAGACCAGCCCGGTGATCTTCGCCTCGGCGATGCTCAACTTCGGTGTCCACCAGATCCTCGACGCGCTCGTCGAGTTGGCCCCGCCGCCGCGCGAGTGGCCGACCGTCTCGGGCGAACCGCGGAAGACTTCGGAGCCCTTCTCCGCCATGGTGTTCAAGGTGCAGGCCGGCATGGACGCCGCGCACCGCGATCGTCTGGCGTTCATGCGGGTGGTCTCCGGCGAGTTCGAGCGCGGCATGGTGGTCCAGCACGCCCAGACGGGCAAGCCGTTCACCACCAAGTACGCGCTGACGGTGTTCGGCCGCGACCGCACCACCGTGGAGACCGCCTACCCCGGCGACGTGGTGGGCCTGGTCAACGCCACGGCCCTCGCCCCCGGCGACACCCTCTACAGCGGTAGGAAGGTGCAGTTCCCGCCGATCCCGCAGTTCGCCCCCGAGCACTTCGCGGTGGTCCGCGCCCAGTCACTGGGCAAGTACAAGCAGTTCCGTAAGGCCATCGACCAGCTGGCCGCCGAGGGCGTGGTGCAGATCCTGCGCAACGACACCCGCGGCGACGCCAACCCGGTCATGGCCGCGGTCGGCCCCATGCAGTTCGAGGTGGTCACGGCCCGGATGAAGGCCGAGTTCAACGTCGAGGTCGTGGTGGACAACCTGCCGTACACGATCGCCCGCCGCACCGACGCCGAGTCGGCCGGCGAACTCGGCCGCCAGCGCGGAGTCGAGGTCTTCCAGCGCACCGACGGCGAGCTGCTGGCCCTGTTCGGTGACAAGTGGCGGCTGCAGTACATCACCAAGGAGATGGAACACCTCACCATCGAGCCGCTGGTCGCCGACACCAACTAGCCCTGACGCGGGCCGGCGGTTGGCGCGGGCGGGTCACCCGGCGGCATGCTGGAGGGCATGCCCAGTGATTCTCCGGTCAGCCTCCGCGTATTCGTCGAGCCCCAGCAGGGCGCGACGTATGCCGACCAGCTCGCCGTCGCCCGCGCGGCGGAAGACCTCGGCTACGAGGCCTTCTTCCGGTCGGACCACTACCTCAAGATGGGCGACATCAGCGGACTGCCCGGCCCCACCGACGCGTGGCTGACCCTCGCCGCCCTGGCCCGCGAGACCTAGACCATCCGGCTCGGCACGCTGCTCACCTCGGTGACGTTCCGCCACCCGGGCCCGCTGGCGATCTCGATGGCCCAGGTCGACGAGATGTCCGGTGGCCGCCTCGACGTGGGACTCGGCGCCGGCTGGTACGCCGACGAGCACACCGCCTACGGCATCCCCTTCCCGCCGCTGGGCGAGCGGTTCGACCTGCTGGAGGACACCCTCGGGGCGCTCGAGGCGTTCTGGTCGACGCCCGCAGGCGAGACGGTCTCCGTCCACGGGAAGCGGGTGGAGATGGTGGACTCCCCCGGCCTGCCCAAGCCCGTGCAGCAGCGCCCGCCGGTGATCGTCGGCGGTCACGGCAGGAAGCGGACCCCGGCGCTGGCCGCCCGGTTCGCCGACGAGTTCAACGTGCCGTTCGCCGACCTCGACACCGTGGCGACGCAGTACCGCCGGGTCGACGAGGCGTGCGCCGAGCGCGGCCGCGCCCCCGAGGAGATCATCCGCTCGGCCGCGCTCGTCCTGTGCTGCGGACGCGACGAGGCGCAGGTCGCCCGGCGGGCGGACGCCATCGGCCGCGAGGTCGATGAACTGCGGGCGAACGGCGCCGCCGGGACCCCGGACGAGGTCGTGGACACGATCGGCCGGTTCGCGGCGATCGGTGCCCGGCGCATCTACCTGCAGGTGCTCGACATGTCCGACCTGGACCACCTTGACCTGGTCGCCTCCGAGGTGGCGCGCCAGCTCTGACGCGAGCCCTGCCCGGCCGGCCGGTCGCCCCGCCGGCCGGGCGAATCCCCCTCCCCCGCCCGAGGAGTGGGATTAGTGTCACGCCATGGTGGCACAAGGGACGACGACGACGACGAGGGCAGCACATCCCGGAGGCCGTGCGTGGGCCGCGACGGCACTCCTCGTCGTCGTCGCTCTTCTCTTTCCCCTGATCGCCGCACCGACCCGGGCGGCGACCCCGACCGACGGGTCCCCCATCAGCGGCATGGTCGACGCCCACGCGCACCTCGCGGCGTCGCAGGCGTTCGGCGGGGCACTGCGCTGCGGCGAGCCGTTCTCCCCCGGCGGCCTCGGCCAGGCGCTGGCGGACTGTCCGAGCCACTCGGGCACCGGGCACTTCGCGTTGCTCGAATCGGTTCTCGGGGGCACCGCCCTGCCCGGCGGGACCCAGGGCTTCCCCACCTTCGCGCAGTGGCCGTCGCACGAGTCCCAACTGCACGAACAGGCCTACTACACCGGTATAGAGCGGGCGTGGCGCGGTGGACTGCGGGTGCTCACCAACCATCTGGTGGCCAACCGCGTGCTCTGCGAGGCCCTCGCCGGGATCGGGGTGCCCGCGCGCTCCCCGTGCGACGAAATGGAGCAGCTGCGCCGGCAGGTGGACTACCTCGAGCGGATGGAGGCCCACATCGACGCCGAGCACGGCGGTCCCGGGCGGGGCTGGTTCCGGATCGCCCGCTCGCCGGAGGACGTCCGCGCCATCGCAGCGGACGGGAAACTCGCGGTCACGCTGGGCGTCGAGGCATCCGAGCCATTCGGGTGCAGGGTGGTCGACGACGTGCCGATGTGCACGACCGAGGACATCGACCGGGGGCTCGACGAGTTCGCCTCGTGGGGCGTGTCGACCGTGTTCCCGGTACACAAGTTCGACAACGCCCTCGGTGGCGCCCGCATGGACGAGGAACTGGCCGGCCTCGCGGTCAACATCGGCAACAAACTGGGCACCCAGCGGTTCTGGGAGACCGAGCCGTGCACCGGTCCCGACGCCGACCACGCCCAACCCCTGGCCTCCACGCCCGTCGCCGACGGCCTGGCGGTGGCCTCCTCGGACGCCCCGGCGGGCGCGGCACTGCCCGTCTACCCCGAGGCTCCGCTGTGCAACGTGCGCGGGCTGACGCCGCTGGGCGAGCACGCGATCCGCGGGATGATGGCCCGCGGCATGGTGATCAACATCGACCACATGGGCGTCAAGACCGCCCACCGCACCCTCGACATCGCCGCTGAGGCGGGGTACACAGGCCTGGTCGTGGACCACGCCTGGGCCACGCAGGGCAACACTCGCCGGGTCCACGAGCAGGGCGGGTTCGTGGCCGCGTTCGCCTGGCCCGCCGAGGCCACCGAGAACTTCGAGACCGGCTTCCTCGAGCAGTGGCGCACGAACACCGCCGGCGCCGCCCGGCCGTTCACCGGCTACGGCTTCGGCTCCGACGTCAACGGCCTGGCCGCCCTCGCCGAGCCCCGGCCGAGCGCGGCGAGCGACCCGCTCGTGTACCCGTTCACCGCGCCCAGCGGCGAGGTGATGGACCGGTGGCGGTTCGGTGACCGCGAGTACGACCTCAACACCGACGGGGTCGCCCAGTACGGCCTCTACGCCGATTGGGCCGCCGACGTGCTGCACCGCGCCGGGCCCGACCGGGCCGAGCTGGAGCGTCAGCTCATGGGCGGCGCCGAGGCGTGGACCGCCAACTGGGAACGGGCGCGCTGACCACCGGCTCGTCCTGCGCTGTTGCGGCGATTCGCGGCGCCGGACGACTAACCTGAGGAAATGACCCCGGACCCGTCCCCTCCCCGTCGCTCGCGCCGCCCGCGGATCGCCGGAGCAGCGGCGCTCGGGCTCACCGTGGCCATGTCCGCCTCGGCGTGCGGCACCCCGGTCCCCGACCCGGAGCCCGGCCAGAGTCCCGCGGCCTACTCCGGACTGGAGGTCTCGGACGACCGGGTCGAGTACGCGATCGGCAAGGTGACCGACATCGTCGAGGAGGAGCTCGAGGCCTCGGGCATCCCGGGCGTCGCAGTGGCGGTGGTGCACGGTGGCGAGGTGGCGTTGGCCGAGGGGTTCGGCGTGCGCAGCACCGAGACCGGCGAGGAGGTGGACGCGCGGACGGTCTTCCCCATGGCGTCGGTCTCCAAGCCGGTCAGCGCCACCGTCGTGGCCGCGGAGACCGCCGAGAGCGAGATCGACTGGTCGACTCCCGTGCGCGAGCACCTCCCGTGGTTCGCCCTGTCCGATCCGGGCGTGACCGCCGACGTGACGGTGGGCGACCTGTTCGCGCACCGCTCCGGGTTGCCCGAGCACGCAGGCGACGATATCGAGGACCTCGGGTACGACCGCCCGGCGATCCTGCACGGGCTGCGCCACCTGCCGCTGGAGCCGTTCCGCGCCTCGTACGCGTACACCAACTTCGGGCTCACCGCCGGAGCCGAAGCCGTGGCCGTCGCGGCCGGCACCCCCTGGCCCGAGCTGGCCCGCGAGCGGCTCTTCGACCCCCTCGACATGGACGACACCTCCTACTCCTACGAGGACCTGCTCGACCGCCACAACCGCGTCGTCGGCCACGTCCGCGCTGCCGCCGACGAGTCGGGCGAGTCGTCCGGCGACTGGGTCCCGGCCGATCCCGCGCGTGACCCGGACGCCCAGGCCCCCGCGGGGGGCCTGAGCTCGTCGGTCACGGACATGGCGCGGTGGATGTCGATGGTGCTCGCCGACGGCGCCGGGCCCGGCGGCTCGCAGGTCGTCCCCTCCGACGCACTCCGACAGGCTCTGACCCCGCAGGCCGTGTCCTCACCCCCGCAGTCCGCGGCGGACCGGACCGGGACCTACGGCTACGGGTTCAATATCTCCACCAGCTCCTCCGGCCGCGTCGAGTGGAGCCACTCCGGTGCGTTCGCGCTCGGCGCCGGAACTGCGATGCTCATGATGCCGTCGCTGGACCTCGGCATCATCACCCTGACCAACGCCTCGCCCGTCGGGGTGGCGGAGACCATCAATTCGCGCTTCGCGGACTACGCGCAGTTCGGCGACCCCACCCTGAAGTGGCGGGAGCTGTACGGCGAGGCGTTCGGCCCACTGCTGGCCCCCGTCGGCGACCTGGTCTCCACTCGGCAACCCTCCGCCCCCGCACCGCCGCGCCCGGCGGACGAGCTGGTGGGCGTCTACCGCAACGACTACTTCGGCGAGATCGAGATCCGCCGCGTCGCCTCACAGCCTGACCGGGGATCGGACGGGGATCCGGACGATCCGCCGGACGCCGGCCCCGCACTCGCGCTGGACGTGGGCCCGGGACCGCAGGTCTGGCCGCTCGAACACTGGGACGGCGACACCTTCGCCGTGAGTCCGGTCGGTGAGAACTGGCCGCCCGGCTCCCGCGGCAGCGTCACCGTCGACGGCGATACGGTGACGGTGGAGCTCCTCGACGGCAACGGTCTGGGCACCTTCACCCGCGTCGGAGAGGACGAGACGGGCGACTGACCGCGGGGCCGCCAGGGTCCACCGGCTGGTGCCGACGCCGGCGGGACCTACCCCTCGTGGGCCGCCTCCAGCCGCGCCGCGCGCCGCCGGTCCCGCTTGGCGTCCGCGTCCGGGGTCGTGAGGAACGTGGAGAACCAGGCCATCCGGGGATCAGCGTCCACGAGGAACGCCTTGACCGCCAACGTCAGCGGGACGGCGAGGATGGCGCCCAGCGCCCCGGCGATCGCCGACCAGAACACCAACGACAAGAACGTCACGGTGGGGGTCAGCCCCACGGCGTCGCCCGTGAACTTGGGCTGGATGAAGCTCTGCATGACCAGGTTGACGACGCTGTAGATCACCACCACCCAGATGGCCTCGACCGGCCCCCCGGTGAGCAGCGCGAACAGTGCCGGCGGTACCAGCCCCAGCACGAAGCCGATGTTGGGGATGTAGTTGGTGACGAACGCGAGCACGCCCCACACCAGCGCCAGCGGCACGCCGAGGATCATCAGTGCCACCGTGTCGATCACGGCCACGATGAGGCCGAAGACCGTGGAGACGATCCAGTACGACTTCACGCCGTCGGTGAACGACCCGAGGGCGTCGGCGAGCCGGGGCCGCTGCCGGGCGATCACCGCGCGACGCCTCGTGATGCCGGGGACGTCGAACACGAGGAACGTCAGCGCGATGACCAGGACGGTGAGCTGACCGCCGGCCGAGGACAACTGACCGGCGACGTTCTGCAGGGTGCCGACGATCGTGGTGGGGTCCACGCCCTGGAGGCTCGAGGTGACCTGATCCTCGCTCACGCCGAAGGTGCCGAGGAACGCGATCGTCTGCTCGTACAGTTCGAGGAACTTGTCCTGGTATTGCGGGATCTCCTCGGCTGCGACCCACAATGCCCACACCAGCATCCCGACCAGCGCGGCAAGCAGCAGGTAGAGCACCAGCAGGACGATGATCATCGCCCCCCAGCGGGGCAACCCTGCCCGCTGCAGCAGCCGCTGCAGGGGCTGGGCGGCGATGACCAGGTTCAGCGCCAGGAACGCCGGCATCAGCAGACTGGCGTGCTCGGACAGTCCCCACACCACCACGAACAGGGCCGCGAGGGACACCGCCGTGACGCCGGCGATGCCCCAGCCCTTGGGTTCCTCGTGGGGGGCGAGCGCCTCCGGCGTCGGCGCCGCCGGAGGGCCCACGTTGTCTCCGCTGCTAGTCATGACGCTCCTCACGAGCGGCGCCCCGTGCGCCGGACGCCGCTCAGCGTATCCCGATCAGTCCGCGGAGAAACCGCTCAGCTCCCGGCGAGCGCCGAACGGATGGCGTCGACGTCCACCGAATCGAGATCCGCCGGATCCCAGGTGGGGTTGCGGTCCTTGTCGATCACGACGGCCCGCACGCCCTCGACGAAGTCCGGGCGGGCGGTGATCCAGGCGCCCAGGGCCAGCTCGTTGTCCAGGCACTCCCGCAGGTCCTCCGCCTTCGCCCCGGCGCGCAGCAGCTCGATGGTGGCGACGATCGACGTGGGGCAGTGCGACCGCAACATCTCGAGAGTGGACGTGGCCCACTCGTCCTGCTCACCGGACTCCAGCGCCGCGATCATCTCCTGCGCGGTGTCGCGGGAGAAGACGTCCTCGATGCGCTCGATACGGGCCTCGACGGCGGACTCCCCCGCCTCGGCGCGCTCGAGACCGAACCTCTTCAGCGCGTCGGCCAAGCCGATGGCAGCGACGGCGTCGACGAAGGCGTTGCGCTCGTCGTCGTCGATCAGGTGGGTGGCCAGGCCGGTGAAGAGGGCGTCGGCGGAGTTCATCCGCACGCCCGTCGTGCCCAGGTAGATCGCCACGGCCAGGCCGCGTGCGCCGCCGCCGCACAGGCGCGGAAGGAAGTGGCTGGCGCCGACGTCCGGGATGAAGCCGATCGCCGTCTCCGGCATGGCCATCATGACCTTCTTGGTCACCACGCGGTGCGAACCGTTGATCGAGACTCCCAGGCCTCCGCCCATGGCCACCCCGTGGATCACGGCGACCGTGGGGACGCGGTGCGTGTGGTACGCCAGATCCATCGCGTACTCCTCGGAGAAGAACTCGTGGTTCCTCTCGTGCTCACCGGCCGCCGCGGCGTCGCGCAGCGCGCGGATGTCGCCACCCGCACAGAACGCCTTCTCCGAGGTGCTGGTGGTGACGACGGCCTCGACGTCCTCGTCCTTGGACGCCTGGTCCAGCGCCGTGTGCAGGGCCCGGCACATGGACAGGTCCAGCGAGTTCAGGGCCTTGGGGCGGTCCAGGACGATGTGCTGTATCCGGCCATCACGCCGGCTGCTGACGAATTCGCTCATGACCCCATAGTGTCAGGCCGCCCACCGACCGTCGCACGGATACTAGGAATTCCTACTTCACTGCCCCCGATGCGGGCCCGCCGCCTCAGCCCTCCAACAACTGCGAGGCCACGTCCGGCACGTACCTGAACTCCTCGCGCGGCGGGCGGTCGTAGCTCGAGTCCGCACCCTTCGGCCGCTCGGGGATCTCCAGCTCCGGCGGGTCGAGCTTCTCCCACGGCACGGTCGACAGCAGGTGCGAGATGACGTTGATCCGCGAGCGCTTCTTGTCCTCGGACTCGACCGTGAACCACGGCGCCTCGGGGATGTCGGTGTGGACGAACATCTCGTCCTTGGCCCGGCTGTAGTCCTCCCACCGGGTGATGGACTCCAGGTCCATCGGCGAGAGCTTCCAGCGGCGCATCGGGTCGTCATGGCGCGACCGGAACCGGCGCTCCTGCTCCTCGTCGGACACGGAGAACCAGTACTTGCGGAGCATGATCCCGTCCTCCACCAGCAGCCGCTCGAAGATCGGAGCCTGGTGCAGGAACCGCCGGTACTCGTCGGGTGTGCAGAAACCCATCACCCGCTCCACCCCGGCCCGGTTGTACCAGGACCGGTCGAAGATCACGATCTCCCCGGCCGCCGGCAGGTGCTCGATGTAGCGCTGGAAGTACCACTGCGTCTTGTGCACTTCCGTCGGGGCGGGCAATGCCACGATCCGGGCGTGCCTCGGGTTGAGGTACTGCGTGATCCGCTTGATGGCCGAGCCCTTGCCCGCGGCGTCGCGCCCCTCGAAGACCACCACCATCCGGTTGCCGGTCTCCCGGAGCCAGGCCTGCATCTCGACCAGCTCCGCCTGCAGCCGCTCGAGCTCGGCCTCGTAGGCCTTCTTCGGCAGCTTCTCCAGACCGCTGGGCAGGAGGTCCTTCTTCTTCGCACCGCTCTTGGCACCGCTCTTGGACGCGCTCTTGCTGCCGCTCTTGCCGGAGGGTTTCTTGCTGCTCATGGCCTGAGCCTACGGACCCGACCCGGCCTCCTCGACCGGGACGACGATATTGACAGTTTTCGTCAACACTGTCTAGTTTCACGCCCATGCGGCACATCTCCCGCCGGGGCTTCCTCGGCACCGTCGCCGCCGCCGGGGTCGCCGCCCTGGCCACCGACCCCGCGGCTGCCGCCCGGCCGAGCGACTCCGCCGGCGCCGCGACCGACTCCCCCGCACCCGGACGGATCCCCCACGATGTGCAGGACCACCGGTGCATCGTGGTCGGGAGCGGATTCGGCGGCGGCATCTCAGCGCTTCGTCTCGCTGAGGCGGGTGTCGTCGTCGTCGAACGAGGCCGTCGCTGGCCCACCGGACCGGGCTCCACCACCTTCCCCAGCGCCACCTCCCCCGACGAGCGCGCCCCGTGGTTCCGCCCGCCGGCCGAGGTGTTCGGCCGCCCCGTGGACCTCCCGCGCCACACCGGCCTGCTCGAGGCGTCCGTCGGCGAGAACATGACGTCCGTCTGCGCCACCGGGGTCGGCGGCGGCTCCCTCATCTACCAGGGCATGGCACTACAACCCACCGAGGAGCTGTTCCACACGTGGTCCCCCGGCGCGATCGACTGGCGCGAGATGGAGCGCGAGTACTACCCACGCGTCTCCCGGATGCTGCGCCTCGCCGAGGCCCCCGACGAGCTCGTCGCCGCGCCCCGGTACGCCGCCTCCCGCGTTTTCGCCCAGCGCGTCCGCGACGCCGGGCTGCCCCTGCGCAAGATCCCCATGCCGATGGACTGGGACTACGCCCTGGCGGAACTGCGCGGCGAGATGCGCCCGTCCTACACCAACGGCGACAGCTCCCTGGGGGTCAACAACGGTGGCAAACACTCCGTCGACGTCACCTAACTCGCCCGCGCCGAGGCCACGGGCCTGGTCGACGTCCGGCCTCTGCACGATGTGCGCGCGATGCGCCGCCTCCCGACGGCCGCTGGGAGCTGGACGTGGAGGTCCTCGACACCGCCGGACGGCTCGTCCGGACGCTGTCGATGCGGGCCCCGGCACTGATCATGGCCGCCGGCTCGGTGGGCACCTCCACCCTGCTCACCCGCGCCGCCGCCACCGACGCCGTCACCGACCTGCCCGACGCCGTCGGCAGCGGCTGGGGCTCCAACGCCGACCGCATCTACCTGTGGACCGACCCCACCGCCGGGTTCGGCGCCGTCCAGGGCGGGCCCGTGGTCTACGGCAGTCTCAACTGGTCCGACCCCGCCACCGCCCACACCGTCATCCAGGCCTCGCTCCCGCCGTTCGGACCGGACCCCCACACCACGGTGATGGTCGGCTACGGCGTCAGCGCCGACCGCGGTCGGGTCGTCTACGACTCCGCGCAGGACCGCGGGATCATCCGATGGCCGGCCGGCGGCGGCTCCAACATCCTCACCCACGTCGACCGCACCGCACGCGACATCGCCGGCCCGACCGGCCACCTCACGGACACCAACCGCATGCTCAACTCCACCTGGCACCCGCTCGGCGGCGCCGTCATGGGACAGGTCTGCGACCTCGACGGCCGCGTCCCGGGCCAGCGCGGGCTGTACGTCGTCGACGGCGCGCTCATCCCCGGCACGACCGCCGCGTGCAACCCGTCGCTGACCATCGCCGCGATCGCCGAGCGCCCGCTGGACAGGATCGTGCGGCAGGACGTGGGCGCCGTCTTCTGAGGGCGCCGTCTTTTAGGCACGGCGTCCGGCGGCGTCCGGGATACTGGCGGGGTGCGCTCCCGCGACTCCATCCTCGACGCCACCCTAGCCGTCATCGGGCGCGCCGGTTTCGGGGGCGTCACGATCGCCGCGGTCGCCAAGCGGGCCGAGGTCAGCCGCCAGACCGTCTACTCCATCTTCGGCAGCCGCGAGGACCTGGTCTCGCAGGCCGTCTCCGAGCGACTCACCATGCTCACCGGCGCGTTCACCGATGTGCTCGACGCCGCGACGACGCCCCTCGAGCTGGTCGTGGAGATCGTGGTGGTGGGCCGCCACTGCATCCTCGACGATCCCCTGCTGCGCGTGCTCACGCTCGGCGGCGGCTCGAACCCCATCTTCGACCCCGGCTCCGCCGAACGGGCCCGCCAGTACGCGGTCGCGCTCCTCGTCCCCGCCGCCGAGCGGTTCCCGCAACTGGCCGGCCGCCTGGACCTGGTCGCGGAGGTGGGCGTGCACGTGGGCTGGTCGGTGCTGTGCCTGGACTCGCCCGAGGCCCGCTCCGACGACGACCTCCGCACCTTCCTCACCACCTGGCTGGCGCCGCTGCTGGAGACGTTCGGGACGTGAGCGACGTACTCGTCCTGTGGGACCTCGACCTCACCCTCCTCGACCCCGCCGGCTTCGGGACCCGCATGATCACCCCGGCGCTCGCCGACCTCCTCGGCCGCGACCCCGTCATGGGCGCGTCCTTCGCCGGACGGACCGACCGCGCGATCCTCACCGATCTGCTCGAGATCAACGGGATAGGTGTCGACGACGACGAGGTGGTCCTTTCCCTCATGGACGCCGTGGCCCGGCGCTGCGAAACGTTCGGGGAGGATCTCCTGGCCGGTGGTGGCGGTCCCCTGCCCGGCGCCCACGAGGCTGTCGCCGCCCTGGCCGCGGACCCGCGACTGCACCAGGGGATCGTCACCGGCAACATGCGGCGGACGGCGCTGCTCAAGCTGCGGCTCTGTGGCTTCGACGGGCTGCCCGATCCCGGACTCGGCGCGTTCGGTGATCACCACGCGGACCGCGCCCACCTCGTCCGCGACGCCCTCGCCGCCGCCCGGGCCCGCGGTGTGGACGTGACCCCCGGGCGGTCGGTGGTCGTGGGCGATCACGTGCACGATGTCCGCGGGGCGCGCGACGCGGGTGCCGTCTGCGTGGCTGTCGCCACCGGCAGGGTTTCCGCCGACGACCTCCGCGCCGCCGGCGCCCACACCGTCCTGCCGGACCTCACGGACCCTGACGCGCTACTGGCTGCAGTCCACGCCTCCGTCTGACCTGAGGCGTCGCCTGAACCGCAGTGCCATCTGAACCGCAGTGCCGTCTGACCTGCGGCGCCCTGAACGGGGCATCCAGGGCACCGCAGGTCACGAGGCTGCAGACGCCGCCCGGGCCCACGGCCTGGCGGTATCCATCGAGCGCCCGGGCGCGGTGGCACGCCGTACCGCCATGCCTCACCTACGCCGACGCACTACTGGCTGCCGTCCACGCCTCCGTCTGAACCGCAGTGCCGTCTGAACCGCAGTGCCGTCTGAACCGCAGTGCCGTCTGAGCTGCGGTGCCGTCTGACCTGCGCCGCCCTGAACGGGGCATCCAGGGCACCGCAGGTCACGGCCGTGACAGCCACTTCTTCCGACCATGTCGTACCTCGAACATACAGTCGAACCATGAGCCCAACAGACACCGCCCACTCGCCGTTCGTGACCCCGCCGGGATTCACGACGGTCCCGACCCCCGCCACCGACGTCGTCGTCCCTGAGGCCTTCAGCCGATGGGACCCCGGACAGCGACGCGGCTATCTCGCGCAGCGGGCGATCAACGCTGCCGAAGGCCGCACTGTGGCCTATGCGTACGACTGCGTATCCAGGTCAACCCAGAACGACCAGCGACGCGATCCCCTGGACACGGCGGCGACCATGGTGAGCGCCTCGATGGCTTTGTCCCGCCGCGGGGCATTTCGGCTGGTGGCCACCGCCATAGAACTGACCGAGCGGCTGCCTCTCACCGCGACACTGCTGACGACTGGGTGGATCGGAGTCGACGCGGCCCACGCCATCGCCGAGGAGACCGCCCTGGTGGAGGACCGTCTCATGCCGGAACTCGACCGCCGCATCAGCGAGGGACTCGCACCGGCGAGGCGCCGAACCCACCCTCCCAGGATCGGGCCACTGCGCAAGATGCTCAGCAAGCACGTCGCGAGCTGCGACCCCGTGGGAGCGGACGCCCGCGCACAACAGGCTCGGCGAGAGCAGAACGTGAAGATGACGCCGGTCACCGGCGATCTCGCGCTGCTCACCGCGACCCTCTCAGCCGTCGACGGCCTGGAGATCACCGAGCGGATCGAAGCCCTGGTCCGCACCGCCGCAACAGACGACCCCCGGTCGATCGGGCAACTCAGGGCCGCCGGCCTCCTCGCCCTGAGCCGCGGCTGGACCTGTCTGCCCGCACCCGACGGAGACCACCTCACGGACCCGGACGCGATGGCCGCGGCCCGCCGGGTCGTGATCCACGCCTACGACGACGGGGACGCGGACTTCCGGGGCCTGTTCGTGGCAGGTTACGGCCCCGTCAGTCGCTTCACGTCCGATGAACTGCAGCGATTCGCCAGGCGCAGACTCGACGCGATCGACACGCTCGCGGACCCGGACAGTGAGGCCTCCCGCCGGTACAGCCCCTCGGAGGCACTGGTCCGCTTCTGTCGGGGTCGCGACGGCACCTGCGTTTTCCCCGGCTGCCAGACCCCGGCGGACAAGACGGACCTCGACCACATCATCCCCTTCGACCACGACGATCCCCAACGCGGCGGATACACCACCAGCGACGACCTCGGCAGCATCTGCCGCACCCACCATCGCCTCAAGACCGATGGCATCTGGGCCTACTACCGGAGTACTGACGGGGACTACGTGTGGATACATGGTCCGAACCATCCCGACAAGGACCCCGGGACACGCGTCATCACCACCCCCACCGGCCCATTGGCGGAGTTCGGCGCACCGCGACACCCCGAACGCTCCCGGCTACAGAAGGAGGCCGCCGAAGCCGGCAGAACCGGAGACGGCATACCCGGATCGCAGCGCCAACCGCACACCCGGCACCGTCGCGCCTCCGAACGGAGGTACCTGCGCGCTCAGGCGGAACAGCGACTCCACGCTGCAGAGCGCGAACCGGGGTCGCAGTCGGCTGCCTAGGTCGGCCGGCCGGGCGACTCAACCCTCGATTTGCTCGCCCAGTTCCATCCAGCGCTCCTCGAGCGTGTCCTTCTCCGCGGAGACGTCCTTGAGCTCGCGGTCCAGGGCGGCCAGCTTCTCGGTGTCCATCGCCCCTGCCGAGACATCGGCCATGGCCTTGTGGAGTTCGGCCTCGCGCTTGTCGAGCTTGCCCATCTGCCGCTCGATCTTCGACATCTCCTTGGTGAGCGCCCGCTCCTCGGCTGCGGAGAGGGCGGGAGCCGTGGCAGACCCGTCCGCGCCGCCAGCCTCAGAACCGCCAGCCACAGAACCGCCAGCCGAAGCAGACCCGGCGCCCGGCGTGGAGCGCGACACCTTGCCCGAGTCGCCCGCCGCCCCGGCGACACGACGGCGCTCCAGGTATTCGTCGATGCCGCGCGGCAGGTTGGTGAGCTGGCCGTCGCCGAGCAGCGCCCACACCGAGTCACAGATGCGCTCGACGAGATAGCGGTCGTGTGAGATGACGACCATCGTGCCGGGCCAGCCGTCGAGCAGGTCCTCGAGTTGGCGCAGCGTGTCGATGTCGAGGTCGTTGGTGGGCTCGTCGAGCAGCAGGACGTTGGGCTCGGCCATGAGCACGCGCGTGAGCTGCAGGCGTCGTCGCTCGCCACCGGACAGGTCGCCGACGGGCGTGCGCTGACGGGCCGGGGAGAAGCCGAGCCGCTCGGCCAGCTGGGAGGCGGTGAGCTCGTCCTTGCCGAACGCCACCCGGGCGGCGACGTCCTCGATCGCCTCGAGCACCCGCTGATCCAGCGGCAGGTCGTCGAGTTCCTGACGCAGCCACCCGATCCGGATGGTCTTGCCCTCCTTGCGGCTGCCCGCGGCGAGGGGGGCCTCACCGGCGAGCGCGCGCAGGAGCGTGGTCTTGCCGGAACCGTTGACACCGACCAGGCCCACGCGCTCGCCGGGGGCGAGTCGCCAGGTGAGGTCGTCGACGAGGGTGCGGCCGTCGGGGGCGTCGAGGCGCACGTCCTCGAGCTCGATCACGACCTTGCCGAGGCGCCGCGCGGCGAAGCTCGACAGTTGTAGTGAGTCGCGGGGCGGCGGCACGTCCTTGATGAGCGCCTCGGCCGCCTCGATGCGATAGCGCGGCTTGGACGTCCGCGCCGGGGCGCCGCGGCGCAGCCATGCGAGTTCCTTGCGCATGAGGTTCTGACGACGCGACTCGGTGGCCGCGGCCTGGCGGTCGCGCTCGGCGCGCGCGAACACCCAGTCGTTGTAACCACCCTCGTACTGCTCGACGTGGCCGTCGACCACCTCCCAGGTGTGGGTGGCGATGGTGTCGAGGAACCACCGGTCGTGGGTGACGACGACGAGCGCACTCGATCGCGCGACCAGGTGGTCCGCCAACCACTGGACCCCCTCGACGTCGAGATGGTTGGTCGGCTCGTCCAGCACGAGCAGGTCCAAATCCTGCACGAGCGCCGCGGCGAGCGACACCCGGCGCCGCTCACCGCCGGACAGGTCCGCGACGGGCGTGTCCAATCCCAGGTCGTGGATGCCGATGCCGTCGAGCACCGCGCGGACACGGGCGTCGCCGGCCCACTCGTGAACCGCCAGGCCGAGCCTCCCGACCACGGCCTGGCCCACCGTGTCGGCGGCGAGCTCGGTGCGCTGCGTGACCACGGCGATCCGCAGACCGCTGACCTGCGAGACGCGCCCGGAGTCGGGCTCGGCCACGCCGGTGAGGATCTCCAGCAGGGTGGTCTTGCCGCCCCCGTTGAGGCCGACGACGCCGATGCGGTCGCCGGCGTTGACGCCCAGTGAGACGTTGTCGAGCACCTGCCGGATCCCGAAGGAGACCGAGCACTGCTCGAGGTTGATGAGGTTGGTGGGGGCCATCTCTACTTTCCTGTGGGGTCGTCGACGATGTGCGCACCGCCGACCGGGCCGCGGGTCACGCGGACCTCGCGGGCGACGCCGTGCTCGCTGATCTCGGCGGCGACGGCGATCGCGTGGTCACGGTCGGTGCAGAAGAACAGGCAGGTGGGGCCGGAGCCGGAGACCATGCCGTGCAGGGCCCCGGCCTCCCGGCCGACGCGCAGGGTCCGGCGGAGGGCGGGCATGAGCGAGAGCGCCGCGACCTCCATGTCGTTGGCGAGCAGCCCGGCCACGGCGGCGGGGTCGTCGCCGGCGAGGGCCGCCACGAGCGGGTCGACCCCGCCCGCGCGCGGCAGGCCCCGCTCGGGATCAGCCGGGTCGCGCTCGGCGCGCAGCCGGTCGAACTCGGCGAACACCGTCGGGGTGGACAGTCCCCCGTCGGCCAGGGCCACCACGATGTGCTGCTCGGCGCGGGCGTGCAGCAGCGTGGCGAGTTTCTCGCCGCGGCCGGTGCCCAACGCCGTGCCGCCGCGGATGCAGAAGGGCACGTCGCTGCCGAGCCGTGCGGCCCGCTCCTCCAGCGCTGCCCGGCCGAGTCCCAGACCGAGCAGCCGGTCCGTGGCCACGAGCGCGGCGGCGGCGTCCGCGCTGCCGCCGGCCATCCCGCCGGCCACGGGGACGCCCTTGTGGATCCGGATGGCGATCCGGGCGTCCGATCCCGCCTCCCCGCGGAGCAGGTCGACGGCCCGGGCGGCGAGATTGGTCCGGTCCGTCGGCACCTGCGGGGCCCCGGGACCGGTGACGACGACCTCGTCGTCGTCCAGCGACACGGTGACCTGCTCCCACAGGTCCACGGCCCGGTACACGGTGAGCAGGTCGTGGTAGCCGTCGGCGCGCACGTCCCCCACGCCGAGGTGCAGGTTGATCTTGGCGGGGGCGACGGCCGTCACGGCGCGCGCGCCGGCAGGGGTGGAGGCGTCGCGGGGCATGACCACCAGCCTACGGCTCGCGGTGCGCCGGTCCGATCCCGAGCCGCACCGACGCCTCGGCGATCCGGACGAAGTCGGCGGTGGTGAGTTGTTCGCCGCGGGCCTTGGGGTCGACGTCGGCCTCGGTCAGCGCGAGTTCGGCGTTCGCGCCGGAGCCCGCCCACCCGGACAGGGCGGCGCGCAGGGTCTTGCGACGCTGGGCGAACGCGGCGTCGGCCACCGCGAACACCCGCTTCCGGTGTGCCTCGCCCAGGTCCCACGGGGCCTCGGGGTAGGCGTCGATCCGCACCAGGCCCGACTCGACGTTGGGAACGGGCCAGAAGACGTTGCGGCCGACGGTGCCGGTCCGGCGGACGGTGCCGAAGAACCCGGCCTTGACGCTGGGCACCCCGTAGACGCGCGAGCCGGGGGCGGCGGCGAGGCGGTCGGCCACCTCGAGCTGCACCATCACCAGCGCGGTGCGCAGGGTCGGCACCTCGGCGAGCATGTGCAGCAGCACGGGCACCGAGACGTTGTAGGGCAGGTTGGCCACCAGCGCGGTCGGCGGCGGGACCCCCGGGCCGCCCAGGTCGGCGCCGGAGACCGCGAGCGCGTCGGCGCCCACGACGGTCAGTGCGTCGGCGAGCTGCGGGGCCCGCTCTGCGACGGTCCGGGGCAGGCGCCCTGCCAGCACGGGGTCGATCTCCACGGCCACCACGTGGCCGGCGGCGTCGAGCAGCGGCAGGGTCAGCGACCCGAGGCCCGGCCCGACCTCGATCACCGTGTCGTCTCGGCCCACGCCGGAGGCGGTGACGATCTTGCGGACCGTATTGGCGTCGTGGACGAAGTTCTGTCCGAGGGTCTTGGTGGGCTTGATGCCCAGTTCCTCCGCGAGCGCGCGCACCTCCTGCGGGCCGAGAGGGTCGGCCTGCCCGCGGAAGGTCGCGTCCGGGCCGGTCAGCGCAGGCCCAGCTTGGAGGTGCAGGCGGGCCAGGCGCCCCAGCCCTGCGAGGCCCGGACCTTCTCGGCGATCGCGATCTGCTGCTCGCGCGTGGCGAGGTGCGCGCTGGGCGCGTACTGGCCGCCACCGTGGCCGGTCCAGGTGCCGGCGGCGAACTGCAGCCCGCCGGAGTACCCGTTGCCGGTGTTGATGCTCCAGTTCCCGCCCGACTCGCACTGGGCGATCGAGTCCCACACGCCGCCGTTCGAGACGGCCGGCGCGGAGGGCTTCGGCTTGGTGCCCACGCGGACGATGGCGGGGCGGGCCTCGGTGAGGACCTTCTCCGCGCCGCGGGCGCGCTCGGTCTCGACACCGTTGACGCGGGTGATTGTGTAGACGACCTCGCGCTCGCCGGGGGCACCGGGATCGACGACCGTGCGCTCGCCCTCGGTGGCCTCGGGGTCCTCGGTGGTCTGTTCGGGGGCCTCGAACTGCTCGACCGCGGTCTCCTCGGCGACGGCCACGCGGGTGATGGTGACCTCGGTGCCGGGCTCGACGGGGGCGTCCGGGGCCGGGGTGACAGTGTCCAGCGGGCCGAGGGTGATGCCGGCGCGCTCGAGGAACTGCCCGACCGTCTCACCGGGTGAGGCCATCGGGGTGGCGGGGCCGCCGTGGTCGGACAGCAGCGCCTCGCGCGGGGTCACCACGGAGACGGTGGTGCCGTCGAGCGGGACGTCCGCGTCGATGCGTGGGCTGACGTAGCTGCGGGGCGGGACGTCGTCGCGCTCGGCCACGAGGTCGGCGACGGTGGTGGCGGTGGTCCACACCTGCTCGCTGCGACCGTCGACCTCGACGGTGACGGGCCGGGCGCGCAGCAGGGTGACGGTGTCGCCGTCGTCGATGCTGTCGCCGGGCGCGATCACCACGTCCCGGTCGTCGACGCTGTAGCCGGCGTCGGCGAGCGCGGCGCGCACGTCGGAGCTGAAGGTGACCAGTTCGACCTGCTCGCCGTCGACCTCGAGGGTGTACTGCGTGCGCTGGTCGAGCGCCGCCACCCCGCCCACCACGAGGGTGGTGAGCATCCCGGCGACGGACAGCCGCAGCATGGTGGAGCGGGACTCGTGGAGTCGCTTGACGGGGGCGAGCATGCCCCGGGTCGCGGTGGGTCGGGCGCCCGTGGGGGTGTCGGTCCGTGCGTCGTCAACCACTTGTCGGTTCTCTCCTCGGGTAGCTCCGCGAACTGCCGTACAGCCGTTCGCGTTTCATCACGATAGCGTAACGAGCGGACAGCGCCGGGGCAACGTGACCCTCGTGACATGCGGGAACGAGTCGACGACGACGAGGTATTCAGGTCACGTTTCGTTACATTCGCCACTCAGCCCTCACGAGTACCACGCGACACACCGGTCGTCGGCCCGGGCGGGCCCGCCCGTCAGACGGTCAGGCCGAATACGGCGCGGGCGGTGTCCGCGACCTCAGACACGAAGTCCTCCGGCGTCTGCCCCCGGACCTCGGCGATCGCCCGAGCCGTGTAGCCCACCAGGCCGGGCTCGTTGCGGGCGCCCCGGAACGGCTCGGGAGCCATGTACGGGGCATCGGTCTCCACGAGCAGCTGCCCGGCCGGGGCCAGGCGGGCCGCCTCGCGCAGGTGGTCGTTGGCCTTGAACGTGACGTTGCCGGTGAAGGACAGCACGTAGCCGCGGTCCAGCGCCTCTCGCGCCACCTCCAGCGGCGAGGAGAAGCAGTGGAGCATCACGTGCGGGATGCCCGAGCCCGGTCCGGCGACCTCCGCGAGCACACGCAGCAGGTCGTCATCGGCCTCGCGATTGTGGATCATCAGGCATTTGCCCAGGTCGGCGGCGAGCCCGGCGTGCCAGCGCAGCGACTCCTCCTGCTCGGCCGGGTCGGCGCAGCCGTCCATCTTCCCCACCCAGTAGTGGTCGAGGCCGGTCTCCCCCACCGCGACGACCCGCGGATGGGCGGCGAGTTCGCGCAGGCGCGCCCGCACCTGCTCGCCGCGCTCGGGGTCGGTGATCTCGGCGGCCCGGGTGGGGTGCACGGCCACGGCGGCGTACACCCGCTCGTCGGCTTCGGCGGCGGCCACGACGGCCTCGGACTCGGCCAGGTCATCGCCCACCGTGACCAGGGCCGCGACCCCGGCGAGCGCGGCGCGGTCTGCGGCGGCGCGCACCTCGTCGGCGGTGCGGTGTCCGCAGGAGTACAGGTGCGTGTGTGCGTCGACGAGCCCGGGTAGCGACTCGGGCAGGACGGGAGTGGGGCGGGGCTTGCGCTTACCCATACGGTCGCCTCAGTCCTCCTGCTGGATGGGCGCCCAGCTCGGCCCGGTCTCGGCCAACTCGGGGTCGACCTTGGCGAACAGCGGGCTGGGCTTGGCCAGCGGGGTGCCCGGGGTGATCTCGGTGCGCGCCCACCGCGCCTGCTCGGCGGCGTAGTCACCCATGATCACCGGGTAACTGCGGCCCGCGTCGGGCAGCCCCTCTCCGACGAGCTCGACCGGCATGTCGTCGGTGACCTCGTGCACCTGCGGGGCGGCGGCCCACACGCCCTGCCCGCCGATCGCGCCGTGGATCTGCTGCGCGGCGGACGGCAGGTACGGGGTGAGCAGCGTGTTGGCGTCGGAGACGACCTGCAGCGCGGTGTGCAGGACGGTGCCCAGACGCTCGCGCTGGTCGGGCTCCTTGGCCAGCTTCCACGGCTCGGTGGCGGCGATGTAGCGGTTGGCCGCGCCGACGATGCGCATGGCCTCGGTGGCGCCGGCCTTGAACCGCGAGCGCTCGAGGTGCGCGCCGACGGTGGCGAAGGCCGACTCCGCCTCGCGCAGCAGCTCGGCGTCGACGTCGGTCAGGGTGCCGGGCCGCGGGATCTCGCCGAAGTTCTTGTGTGCCATCGACACGGTGCGGTTGACGAGGTTGCCCCAGCCGCCGACCAGCTCGGAGTTGGTGCGGCGCACGTACTCGTCCCAGGTGAAGTCGGTGTCGTGGTTCTCCGGGCCCGCGACCGAGATGAAGTAGCGCAGCGCGTCGGGGCCGAACTCGGCCAGGAAGTCGCGTACGTAGATCACCACGCCGCGCGAGGACGAGAACTTGGACCCGGACATGGTGAGGAACTCGGACGAGACCACCTCGGTGGGCAGGTTCAGTGCGCCCAGCGCCCCGGGCTCGCCGCCGTGGGCACCCCGGCCGTCGTAGCCGATGAGCTCGGCCGGCCAGATCTGGGAGTGGAAGGTGATGTTGTCCTTGCCCATGAAGTAGTGGGACACGGCCTCGGGGTCGGTCCACCAGCGCCGCCACGCCTCGGGCTCGCCGGAGCGCCACGCCCACTCGATCGAGGCGGACAGGTAGCCGACCACGGCGTCGAACCACACGTAGAGCTTCTTGTCGCCGCGATCCTGCCACCCCTCCACCGGGATGGGGATCCCCCAGTCGATGTCGCGGCTCATCGCGCGCGGACGCAGGTCCTCGAGCAGGTTGAGCGAGAACTTGAGGACGTTGGGTCGCCAGTCCTTCCGGCCCCCCAGCCAGTCCCCCAGCGAGTCCGCGAGCGCGGGCAGGTCGAGGAACCAGTGCTCGGTCTCGATGAACTTCGGGGTCTCGCCGTTGATCTTGGAGACCGGGTTCTTCAGGTCGGCCGGGTCGAGCTGGTTGCCACAGTTGTCGCACTGGTCGCCGCGGGCGCCGTCGTCACCGCAGATGGGGCAGGTGCCCTCGATGTAGCGGTCCGGCAGGGTCCGCCCGGTGGACGGGCTCACCGCACCGGTGGTGGTCTTGGCGACCATGTAGCCGTTGGCGCGCAGGCCCCGGAACAGCTCCTGCACCACCGCGTAGTGGTTCCGCGTGGTGGTGCGGGTGAACAGGTCGTAGCTCAGGCCGAGGCCGGCGAGGTCGTCCACGATGACGCGGTTGTAGCGGTCCGCGAGCTCCTGGACCGGCACGCCCTCCTTCTCGGCCTGCACGAGCAGCGGCGTGCCGTGCTCGTCCGTACCCGAGACCATGAGGACGTCGTTGCCGGCCATCCGCTGGTAGCGCGAGAAGACGTCCGACGGCACCCCGAACCCCGAGACGTGTCCGATGTGCCGGGGGCCGTTCGCGTACGGCCATGCGACCGCGGTCAGGACTGTCTTCGCCATGGGCTACAGACTAGTGGTCACGTCCGCGGGGGCCGGGACCGCGTCAGGCCTCCTCGGCCGCGGGATCCCGCGAGAGTGATTTGTGGATGGACACGCACAGCGCGATCAGCACCAGCACGAACGGCGAGGCGGCGATGATCGTCATGTTCTGCAGGCTCGACAGGGCGTCGCCGCCGCCGTCACCGGCCACGAGCATGATGATCGCCACGGCGGCGGTGAACGATCCCATGAGCATGACGAGCCAGCGGGTCGGCTCCTCCACGCCGCGCTGGGCCATTCCGCCCATGACGATCGACGCCGAGTCCGCGGAGGTGATGAAGAAGATGGCGATGAGGACCATCGCCACCACCATGAGCACGGGCGCGAGCGGCAGCTCGCGGAGCAGGTTGAACAGCTGCGGCTCGAGTGACCCGTCGCCGAAGACGCTGCGTCCGGCCTCCTCGAGATAAAGCGCGAAGCCTCCGAAGATGGAGAACCAGATCACCGACAGGGTGCTGGGGATCAGGACCACGCCGATGATGAACTCGCGCACGGTGCGCCCACGGCTGATGCGGGCCAGGAACATGCCCACGAACGGCGACCAGGAGATCCACCACGCCCAGTAGAAGACCGTCCACCCGGAGAGCCATTCGGCGGCCTCACCGTTCTCGCTCACCGCGGTGCGCGAGGCCATGTCGAAGAAGTTCGAGAAGTAGGTGCCGATCGTGGTGGGGATGAGGTCGAGCATGAAGAACAGGGCGCCGGAGAAGATCGCCACGAACAGCGCGAGCGACACCGCCAGGATGAGGTTGATGTTCGACAGCAGCTGGATGCCGCGGCTGATTCCGGAGGCAGCCGAGGCGAGGAACACCAGGCCCAGGACCACGATGACGCCCACGACCAGGGCGATGCCGCCACCGCTGACCGCGCCGGTCTCGTTGAGCCCGGCGCGGATCTGCAGGGCGCCCAGGCCGAGCGAGGCGGCGGTGCCGAAGATCGTCGCGAGGATGGTCGCGATGTCGAGGACTCTCCCCATCCACCCCGCGGCCCGCTTCTCGCCGATGAGCGGGACGAAGGCCTGGGAGATGAGGTGGCCGCGCTTGAAGCGGTAGGCGGCCAACGCGAGCGCGAGCCCGACGATCGCGTACATCGACCACGGGTGCAGGGTCCAGTGGAACGTCGTCGTGGCCATGGCCACGTCGTACTGCTGCTCCTGCCCCGGCGGCGGCTCCTGGAAGTGGGTGAGTGGCTCGGACACGCCGTAGAACATCAGCCCGATGCCCATACCCGCGGCGAACATCATGGCGATCCACGACCGCGTGGAGAATTCCGGCTTCTCGTCGTCACCGCCCAGGCGGATGCCGCCGAACCGGGACAGGGCCAGGTAGATCGCGTAGACCACGACTGTGGTCGAGACGAGGATGAACAGCCATCCCACCGTGTCCACCACCAACGAGAACGCCTCACCGGCAGCGTTCTCGAACGAATTCGTGTAGAACGAGCCCCAGAGCACCACGATGAGCGCGATGGTCGTGGTGGGCACGAGGACCGTGAAGTCGACGCCCGGACGGGGCCCGCGCACAGGGTCCTCTGGGCCGTCATTCGACGCGTCGAAAGCTTTCTCTCGTGACTTTGGCATACGTCGAACCCTGTCAACAATCTAAGGTGAGCGCAAGATAATAACGCGCTTATCGGACCCTGGCGTGGGTTCGACGCCCCGGGGTGGCACGATCGGACGGTGCCCGATTCCACCCCCACCGTGCCGGCGCTCCTCCGCGCCCTCCACGAGCGGTCGCGGGCCCTCGGGATCGGTCCCCCGGCGGCGTTCCTCGGCGACTGGTGCGGCTCCCCGGCGGTGATCATCCCGTCCGTGGACCTGCGGCCGACCCGGCCCGAGCAGGTCTTCTCGGTGGCCGGCGACCTCGTCGTCGTCGGGTTCCGCTCCTTCCCCGACCACGTACCGGACGACGCCCCCCTCCTGCCCGCGGCGGTCCGCGGCACGGCCACCGGCAGGCTCACGCTCGCCCCCGACGGCCGGTGGCGGGGCGACGGCACCGCCCCCGACCCGCACGAGGTGGTCCGACGGTACGGACCGCCGTCATCCGGGGGCGTCGGTGACGACGAGGGCGTTGGCGACGACGGTGGCGACGACGACGAGGTCGGCATCCCCCTCACCTGGGCCGCCCCCGACCGACGCGCGCACAGACGTGCCGTGGTGGACTGCCTCGAGGCGATCCGCGCCGGCGAGGTCTACCAGACCTGCCTGAGCACCCGCCTCGACGGCAGGCTCCGCGCGGACCCGCTCGAGACGTTCCTCTCCCTGGCCCGCCGCGCCCCCGCCGCGCGGTCGGCGTACCTCGAGGGCGAGTGGGGCGCGGTGCTGGCCTTCTCCCCCGAGGAGTTCCTCGTGCGCACCGGCGACGACGTCCGCACCAGCCCCATCAAGGGCACGGTGCCCGCCGACCGCGACCCCGCCGAGCTCCTCGCCTCCGCCAAGGACGTCGCGGAGAACATCATGATCGTCGACCTCGCACGCAACGACCTCGGACGTGTGGCGGACGTGGGTTCGGTGAGGGTGTCCGACCTGCTCGCCGTCCGTCCCGCGCCCGGCGTCCACCACCTGGTCTCCACCGTCACGGCGCGGACCTCGGTGGACCACGACGCCCTCGTGGCCGCCACCTTCCCGCCCGCGTCGGTCACCGGGACCCCCAAGCAACGTGCCCGGGAACTCATCGCCGGCTGGGAGCCGCGGTCCCGCGGCCTGCACTGCGGCACCTACGGGTTCGCGACCGCCGACACCCTCGACCTGGCGGTGGCCATCCGCACCCTCGAGGTGGCGCCGGACGGCCGCTGCGAACTCGGGGTGGGCGGCGGGATCACCATCGACTCCGACCCGGACGCCGAATGGGACGAATGCGTGCACAAGGCGGCGTTCACCTGGGGCGGCGGGCCCGCGCCCTGGCTCTGAGCCGCCCCGCCCCTCAGGCGCGTGAGTCGAGCACGGCCTGGTAGAGGTCCCGCTTGGTCACCGCCGACCCCTCGGCCACGGCGGCGCAGGCGTCCTTGAGCCGCTCCCCCGCCTCGACCCGCTCCTCGACGATCTCCACGAGGTCCTCGAGAGTGGCGGTCGACCCGGCGGCGTCGGCACCCTCGACCACCACGACGATCTCCCCCAGCACGCCGCCCGCCGTCCGCTCGGCCAGCTCACCCAGGGTCCCGCGCAGGACCTCCTCGTAGGTCTTGGTCAACTCCCGGCACACCGCTGCCCGGCGGTCAGCGCCCAGGACCTGCGCCGCCTCGGCGAGCGTGTCGGCCAGGCGGTGCGGGGACTCGAAGAACACACACGTGCGCTCCTCCGCCGCCAGCCGGGCCAGCCACGTCCGGCGTCGGCCCGGGCGTCGCGGCGGGAACCCGTCGAAGCAGAAGCGGTCGACCGGCAGCCCGCTGAGCACGAGCGCCGTGGTGACCGCCGACGGACCCGGCAGACACGTCACCGGGAGCCCGGCCTCGATGCACGCCACGACCAGCGAGTACCCCGGGTCCGACACCGCCGGCATCCCGGCGTCGGTCACCACCGCCACCACGTCCCCGGCGCGGACCCGCTCGACCAACTGGGGCACGCGACCGGCCTCGTTGTGCTCGAAGAAACTCATCACCCGCCCCCCGATGGTCACCCCGAGGGCCGTCGAGAGGGAACGCAGCCGGCGGGTGTCCTCCGCTGCCACGATGTCGGCGGTCGCCAGGACCTGCCGCAGCCGATCCGAGGCGTCAGCCGGGTTCCCGATGGGGGTGGCCGCCAACACGACACGTCCGGACGTCATGACGACCACCCTATCGGTGGCCGGGCGCATCCCCGCCCGGCGCGCGGTCCCCACTATGCTCTGCCTGTGACCTCGACCATCGGCGTGCGCTCACCAGGACGCCCGCTGCCCGCCCCCGACACCGGCCCGGTCGACACGACCCGCGACCTGATCGCCACCGGCGTCATCCTGGTCCTGGCGTTCCTCTCCCGCTTCTGGGGCCTGACCTCGGCCACGGACAAGGGCACCCCGGTCTTCGACGAGAAGCACTACGCACCGCAGTCGTACAACGTCGCCCAGCTCGGCATCGAGGAGAATCCCGCCTACGGCCTGGTCGTCCACCCGCCCGTCGCCAAGCAGATCCAGTCCATCGGCGGCATGCTCTTCGACTACTCCCCCCTGGGCTGGCGGTTCACCGCGGCCCTGGCAGGGGTGCTCGTGGTGCTCATGGTCATGCGCATCACCCGGCGCCTGACCCGGTCCACCCAGCTCGGCCTCGTCGCCGGGCTGCTGCTGTGCCTCGACGGCGTCAGCTTCGTGACCTCCCGCATCGGCATGCTGGACATCTACCAGGTGCTCTTCGTCGTCGCGGCCGCCGGCGCCCTGTTGGTGGACCGCGACCAGATGCGCGCCCGCATGCACCGGACCGCCCTCGAGGGCAGGCTCCACCTGTCGAGCCTGGGACCGCGACTGGGATTCCGCTGGTGGCGCTTCACAGCCGGCGTCATGCTGGGCCTCGCCCTCGGGGTCAAGTGGTCCGGCCTGTACTTCATCGCCTTCTTCGGTGTGATGACCGTGGCGTGGGACTGGGCTCTGCGCAGCCGTTACGGGGTCCAGCGCCCCCTCGCGGGCGCACTGCTGCGCGACGCGGTGCCGGCCTTCCTCACCCTCGTCCTCTGGCCGGCGATCCTCCACATGTTCACGTGGCTGCCCTGGTTCGCGAACGAGAACTCCGTGTACCGGCACGTCGTGGGCGACGAGGTCGAGGACAACTGGCTGCCCGACTCGGTGCAGTCGTGGCTGTACTACCAGTCGTCGGTCCTGGACTTCCACTCCACGCTGACCACCTCCGCCGGGAACCGGCACCCCTGGGAGTCCAAGCCGTGGACCTGGCCCATGAGCCTGCGACCGATGCTCTACTACGTCGAGCAGGGCGAGGGCATCGCCGGCTGTGGGGAGACCTCGTGCGTCCGCGCGATCATGCTCCTGGGGACCCCCGCCATCTGGTGGCTGGCCGTCCCCGTCCTGGCGTGGGCGTTCTGGCGCGCAGTCATCTGCCGTGACGGCCGCTACGCGTTCCCACTGGTGGGCTACATGGCCGGCTATCTGCCGTGGTTCTTCCAGCACGACCGCCAGATGTATTTCTTCTACGCCTCGGTCATGGCGCCGTTCTTCGTCATGATGATCGCGCTCGTGTTGGGCGAGATCGCGGGCAGGGCCACCGACTCCCCCCGGCGGCAACTCATCGGTCGTGCGATCGTCAGCCTGTACCTCGCGCTGGTCGTGGTGAACTTCATCTACGCGCTGCCCATCCTCTCGGGGATGCCCATCACCCAGACCGAGTGGAGTCACCAGCTCTGGCTACCTTCCTGGCGCTAGCGCAGTCGCCCCCGCGAGGTCCCCACCCGCACGTGGATCCCGCCCCCTGAGCATGTGCTGATCACCGGCTCGGCGCCGTCTGATCCCCGCGCCCCGCGGCCGGGGACGAGGTGTCGCAGACGGTGTGCGGTCAGTACCGTCGCGGCAGTGAACGAGCTATCCCTTCCCTTCGCCGATCTCCCGATGAGCGACGTGACCCAACAGTGGCTGGTCGAGAAGCCGGTCATGATCGCCCTGTACCTCGTGCTGGCGCTGCTGGTGCGGTGGGTGCTCCACCGGGGCATCGACCGGATCACCGCCCCGTCGAAGAACGCGTCCCCGTCCTCGTGGCGGCGCCGCCGACAGGAACGGGCCGACCGGCGCGCCGGCGCGCACACGGTCGAACTCGACCCCGACGGCGACCGCGGTGAGGTCACCGCCGACGAGAGTGGCGGTCTCACCGCCGCGAGTCTGAAGAAGAACAGTCGACGACGCTCCGCGGAGCACGTGCGGACCGAGCATCGACGCGCGGAACGGCGGGCACAGCGGATGGCCACCATCGGGTCGGTGCTCAAGTCGATCGTCTCGTTCGCCGTGCTCGTGTGGGTGGTGCTGCAGACCCTGGCCATCGTCGGCGTCAACGTGGCGCCCTTCATCGCGTCCGCCGGGATCGTCGGCGTCGCGCTGGGCTTCGGCGCCCAGGCCCTCGTCCGGGACTTCCTCTCCGGTCTGTTCATGCTCTTCGAGGACCAGTACGGCGTCGGTGACTGGGTCGACCTGGGCGAGGCCGAGGGCACGGTCGAGCACGTGGGACTGCGCGTCACCTCACTGCGGGACCTGCACGGGACGCTCTGGTACTGCCGCAACGGCGACATCGCCCGGGTCGGGAACTACAGCCAGGACTTCGGCGTCGCGTTCCTCGAGATCCCCGTGTCCTACACCGCCGACGTCGACCGGGCGTGCACCGTGGCCATCGAGACCGCCAGGCAGGCGGCGTCCGAGGAGCCGATCGCGTCGAACCTCATCTCGGGCCCGGAGCTCCAGGGCGTGAACGCGCTGGACGCGGACTTCTGGTCCCTGCGGATGACCGCGGTGACGCAGGCCAACACCCAGTGGGCCACCGAGCGGGAGCTGCGGCGCCGCATCCGCAACGCCTTCGACGAGGCCGGCATCGACGCCCCGTACCCGGACGGCCTCCCGGTGTCCGCGATGCGTGCGATGGCCTCGGGGTGAGGCCCGCTAGCCGCCCAGCACCCTGTCGATGCTGAACCGGCCGGCGCCGACCGCCGCCACGAGCAGCGCCCCCACCCCGAGCGCCACCACGAGTTCCCAGCCGTTCTGCGTGATGAACGGGCCGTTGGTGGCGTGGACGAAGTAGAACGCGCCGGCCATGTCCACGCCGAGCAGGATGCCCGCGAGCGGGGTGAGAAGCCCGGCGATGAGGGCGGCCCCCGCCACCAACTCCACCCCGGCGACGATCGCGGCGGTGACGGCCGGCTGCGGGATGCCGTAGCTCGAGAACTGCTCGGCCACCCGGCTCAGGCCGAGGGTGAAGAACTTCTGCCACCCGTGGGCCGCGAACACCACCCCGAGCCCGACACGGGCCAGGAGGATCGCGGCGTCCCGGAGGGTCTCCATCCCCCTCACGGGAGGATGTCCCGGCCGGCCTTGGCGAGTCGGCGGTGGAGGGCCATCATCGCGATCCGGTAGAGCGGCGGGGCGAACTTCTGCGCGGCGAAGCCGATGCGGACGTCCGGGGAGGTGTAGACGAGGTAGCGCCCCTTGCGCACGCCCTCGAGCATCTTCTCGGCGGCCTGGTCCGGGGTGACCGCGTGGCGCCGGAACTGGTCGACGGTCCTGGCCACCTCGGGATCGGACCTGTCGACGCCCGCGATCTCGACGGTCTCCACGAGCGGGGTGTCGACGCCGCCGGGGCAGACGAGGTGCACGCCGATGTCGTACGGCGCCAGGTCGAAGCGCAGGACCTCGGCAACGCCGCGGATCCCGAACTTGGCGGCACTGTAGGCGGCGTGCCACGGCAGGCCGAGCAGACCGGCGGCGGACGAGACCAGGACGAGCGCGGCGGGCTTGCGGGCGGTCATCATCGCGGGCACGAACGCCTCCACCACGTGGATGGTGCCCATGAGATTGACCTCGACCATCGACCGCCAGATCCGGTGCTCGAGCAGATCCGGGCGGCCCCAGGCCGAGTTGCCGGCCACGTGGAAGATCGCGTCGGGCGCACCGCTGTCGGCCACGACGCGCGCCCCGAACGCCATCACGGCCTCGTGGTTGGTGAGATCGAGCGCCTCGGCCACGAGCACGGGCGCACCGGCGTCCCGGCAGGCCTGTTCGGCGGAGGCCAGCCCCTCGGCGTTGAGGTCGGTGAGCACCAAGCGGGCGCCCTCATCCGCGAGCCGGAGGGCCGCCGCGCGACCGATCCCGCTGGCCGCGCCGGTCACCACGCAGACCCTGCCCCGGTAGTTCTTGATCCGTCGCCTCGACATCTACTCCCCCACGTCCGGGCCCGGATCGAAAAGCGGCGGGCCACCCGATGTGATCACCGTAGCGGCCCGACGGGGCACGTGAGGCGGGGACGGGCGGGCGCGTCCGCTCTACACGGGTGGCGTGGGGCTCGTCGCCTGGCGCGTGTCGTGGCCGCCGCGGGCGGGGATCGGCGGGACGTACTCGCGCAGCACGCAGCGGCTGCCGCTGTAGATGGTGGCCATACAGCGGTTGCAGTGCACGCACAGCGACCGACGCCGGTCGTCCTCCTTGAGCTTGTTGGGCAGGTCGGGCTCACGCAGCAGGCCTCGGCCCATGGCGACGAACTCGAAACCGGCCCCCATCGCCTTGTCGATGGACGGCCGGTCGACGATCCCGCCGAGCAGCATCATCGGCAGGTCCACGGCCTCGCGGATCTGCCGGGCGTCGTCGAACATGTACGCGTCGGTGTACGGGTACTCCTTGAACATCTTCGGACCCACGACCTTCATGCCCATCTTGATCACCGCGGGCTGGGTGGCGGCGAACTCCTCCAGGGGCGCGGCGCCCTTGAACAGGTAGATGGGGTTGAGCAGGGAGCTGCCGACTGTCATCACCAGCGCGTCGGCGGAGCCGTCCTGCTCGAGCCACTGGGCGACCTGGCGGGCCTCGTCGATCCAGAACCCACCGGGCACGCCGTCGTCCATGTTGAGTTTGATCGTCACCGCGATCTTGTCGCCCATGGCGTCGCGGATGGCGCGGCCGATGCGGCGGGCGAAGCGGGCGCGGTTCTCCAGCGATCCGCCGTAGGAATCCTTGCGCCGGTTGAGCTTGGGGCTGAGGAACTCGCTGACGAGATAGTTGTGACCGAAGTGCACCTCGATGGCGTCGAAGCCGGCCTCGTGGGCACCGCGGGCGGCGCGGACGTGGTCCTCCACGATCCGGTCGATGTCCGCCTCCGTGCACGGCTTGGTGATGGCGAGACCGGTGGGCGCCGGGATCCGGGACGGCCCGAGCGGGGGCAGCCCGTTGGAGGAACCGTTGGCGACGGCCCCGGCATGTCCGACCTGGGCGGAGATCGCGGCGCCCTCGGCGTGCACGGCGTCGGTGAGCTTGCGCAGCATGCCGCCGTCGTCCATGCCCCAGTGGTACTGGTGCTTGTCGGTGCGGCCCTCGGGGGAGGTCGCGAGGTAGGCCACGGTCGTCATGCCCACGCCGCCGCGCGCGTACTCGGCGTGGAACTCGATGAGCTCGTCGGTGATGCGCCCCTTGGGACAGCGCCCCTCGAAGGTCGCGGCCTTGACGATGCGGTTGCGCAGCGTCACGTTGCCGATCTTGCCGGGGCTGAAGACGTCGGGTGCGGGTGTTCCGGGCGCGAGACTCATGAGCAGAACTATAACCTGTTCCACCCACCCCGTCCCCTGTCTGGCCAGCGCATTTGCCACGAATCGCCGCAGGCACGCTACACCGGGCGGCGCTACCGCCCGCCACCTGCGGACCATAGGTAGGCCTTACCCGCTGGAGGCGCCCGTGCCGATCTCCACGAGAGGCACGCCGCAGGCGATCGTCACGATCCCGTCATCCCTACCGGCGAGCGTCCGAGGCACCGGCGACCGCGCTCCTGATGTGGGCCGCGAGCACGGCCAGCGCTGACGCGCCCTCCGGGGTGCCCGCCACGACCGGGAAGCAGTGGATCATCCCGGGCCAGACCCGTAGGTCGATCGTCGCGCCACGCGAGCGGCTGGCCTCGACGAAGCGGCGGACGTCGTCGACCACGAAGTCGTCGCCGCCGCACACGATCGCGATCGGTGGCGCCGATTCGTCGAGGGGGCGCCGGGCGGGTGAGACCCCCGGGTCGTCGACCGGGACGTCCCCGGCGTAGGCATCGCGACAGGCGCAGGCCAGCCTCGGTGGCGTGCGCGGGTCGAACGCGCCGCGCCACCGGGCCGCGCCGGTCTGCCGCCCCGGGCCGGTGGGCCCGGCGAGGTCGACCCAGGGGCTGACCAACGCCAGGGCGGCCGGGCGCTCCCCACGGCGGCGGAGACGATCGAGCAGCCCGAGGGCGAGGGCGCCGCCCGCGGAGTCCCCGGCGACGGCGACCCGCTCTGCACCGCCGACGCGCTCGGCGAGATGACGGAATGCCACCTCGGCGTCATCGAGGGCGGCCGGGTACCGGTGCTCGGGCGCGAGTCGGTAGTCGGGAACATAGGCGGTCGATCCGGACATCCGCGCGAGCGTGGTCGCCATGGTGGCGTGCGAGTCCGGGGAACCGGCGACATAGCCACCACCGTGCAACACGAGCAGACCCGGGGCATCCGCCGGCCCGTCGATCCAGAGCCCGGGGACGGGAGCGCCGACCGCCGGCCGGGCCACCCGACGGGATCCCGTGGCCCGCGACGCGCCGGTGGCGACAGCGCGCATCACCCGGATCCACCTGTCGTCGAACGGGGCGACGGTCAACACGGGTCGGATGAACAGTCGCAGGCCGAGGCGTTGAAGGCGGGCCGGCAGGCTCGGCCTGCGGGTGAGGGTGATCCGCCGGTCGGCCTCGGTGACCAGACGACGCGCCAGCAGGGCGACCAGGGCCTCGAGGACCCGGGCTGCCGCCGCTCCGACCGCCCGGTCGGACGTCCGGATGGCGCACTCCCACTCGAGCTCGCCGCCACCGCCTGGCAGGGCGCGCACGGTGACGGCGCCGGGGTGACGTCGGCCGAGCCCGCGCAACGGCGCAGGCGCCCACTCCCGCCACCGCGCGGCGTCGGAGGCGAGGGAGAGCACGTCGCCGGGCTCGGCTGAGAAGCGTTCGACGACGGTGAAAGAGTGAACGGCCACTGCCCCAGCTCACCACAGAGCCAGCTCACCACAGCCCCAACTCACCACAAAGCCAGCTCACCACAGCGCCAACTCACCACAAAACGGAAGGCCGTCCCCGCTTGCGCGGAAACGGCCTTGAGAACTCGTAGTCCTTGGGTGGAGCTAAGGGGAATCGAACCCCTGACCTTCTCGATGCGAACGATGGACAACTCACCTGGTCATGGCCCGGAAACGACCTGACCAGGGGTTTGTCATGTTGGCGTTGTTGGCCAGATAGGGGTGGACACGGGAGGTTTGTGTCCAAAGCGTGTCCACGGATGCCAGTTTGCGGCACCCTGGCCTCATGCTCTCAAACATCACGCCTGAAGAAGTCCGCGACCACCTCGTGGCAGAGATTGCACACGCTCGGGCCGATTGGGAGACCGCCAAGAAATCGGACCCGGTGGATGATTCGAATGCCAACCGGGCATCCGGTCGACTCGACGGCCTCATGCGAACCCTCAGGAAACTAGACCATGACGAGTTCGACCGCCAGCGCGAGGAGAGGCAGAAGCAAGTGAGCGCCGTTCTCGGTGTAGAGGACGCCGACGGCGAAGACTGACACCTTCCCTCCCCCACCACGTCGGGCCGACCGCGCATACGGACGGCGTGACGCTGACGTACCGCTTCGCCGGTCCTGACGGCTAAGAGGTTCCCTCCGCCGCCGGAGTCGTCGTCATGTACGTGAAGGACCATTCGACCCGGCACTTCCCGGAGTCCGCCGCCTCCTACCCCCAGCCCGTGACGCCGACGGGTCCGTGGTGGTTGGGCGGAGAGCGACTACTTCCGCAACTTGGGCAGGTAGAGGCCCCACTAGGGCATGACCGTCAGTTCTCCCGACGACCAACAACTGCCACTTCGTCAGACGTCGCAAACTAACCGTTGCGCGCCCTTGACACGCGGAACGCCGGCTGTGGATAACCCTGTGGATTGCTAGGGGATTCGCTTGGGCAATTCCTTTCCTACCTCGGCAGTTACGGTTAAGGAACCACTTCCGGGCAGGCAGGCGGCACCGTGACCAGCGGTTTCGCTCCGCACCTACGCCCATTCCGCATGCCAGCAACGTGATTCTCGTATTACACACCTGTGTTTTCCCAGTTGGGGACTATTTTCGGGGCCGCCACAGGGGTTACGCGGTGTGTCGGGGACTGTGTTTATGCTCGAACCATGATCTTCGCTTACATCGACGACACCGGGGACGACGGCGACCCCGCCAAGAACGGGGCCACCAACTGTTTCGGCCTCGGTTGCCTGCTCATCGAAGCGGAGTCATGGGCGGAAGTGCACGAGAAGACTGTTCAGTTCCGCAAGACCATCCGGGACAGTTTCGGCGTACCCGTCCGTTCCGAGCTCAAGGCCAACTACCTGTTGCGTTCCAGCGGAACGCTCAAGCATCTCGACCTCTCACCGAGTCAGCGAAGTCTGATCTACCGCTATCACTTTCGCCATCTTGACCGACTTGGTGCGCTGGCGTTCGCAGTCGTAGTTGATAAGACCAAGGAATGGAAGTCGCCCCAAGCGTGCCGAGAGCAAGCGTGGAGACTCATGATCGAAAGGCTGGAAACCCACTCTCGGAAGACTGGCCAGCAAATTATGGTCTTCCACGACATCGGTGAGAACGACCTAGTCCGCCGGAGTATCCGCCGCAGTCGGAAGTTCCTGCCCGTGGGCAACCGCTATGGAGGCGGGTATACGGTTCGGCAGGCGGACCGCATCATCGAAGACCCGGTTCCTCGCGATTCCGCCCACTGCTACTTCATCCAGATGGCCGACTTGGTCGCCTATGCTGGCTTCCGAACTTATCTGCCTCCGGGTAAGGGTGTCGCCCGGGTCTGCCCCTCCACGATGTGGGGTCACCTCGGTGGGGCGATTCATAAGCCCGTCAATATGTATTCCGGAGGAACACCTGGCGTCCTCGTGCGGCCTTGACGGCTGCAAAAGGGAAACCCCCCACCGCGAGGTGGGGGGTCGGAAAGTACCTACCCCGAGCACTGGCTGGATCGGCACTTGCGTTCACTGTAACCCCTTCCCCCTTCCGCATGTGCAGCAACCTCCGGGTTGACTGATTAAGCCCTAGTGAACGGATGCGGGGGCCTCATAGTGGCGGCGGCTTGGGCCAGCCACCGGTGGTCGTCGTCGGTGATCTCTAGGACGCCGCCGCCCACCACCCTCGACACCACGCGCACGATGGCCAGGGCGATGGCCGCGTCCGGGTACTGACTGTGTGGGACCGGGCCGATCCTCCGACGGAGGAGACGGCCAGCGGCGTGGCCCAGCCGGTAAGCCTGGTCCACCTCATCGTCGGTGACCGGCCGTGCCAGGGCGGCCTCCAGGGCGGCGCGGAAATCACTCATCTTCGGTCACCTCCGCCGGTCGGCCCTTCTGGAGGCGAAACGTGAGACCGCCGTGTTCCGGGCCGATCCACTCCCCCGGCACCTCCACGGCTTGTCCGGCCTGGAGGGCGTCAGCGGCATGAATGGCCGGGTTCGTCGTCCCCGCCATCTCGCCGTAGAGCCTCATCGTCTCCAAGAACCGCCCCGTGAGGAACTGGTCCACCTCGGTGTTCCGGGACAGCGGGTTACGCGGTTGCCTGGGCATCTCAGCGGCCCTCCCGATTCCACCGCGCGCGGGCGGCTCGCTGGTGACGGACGGACTTACCGACCGTCTCCTCCTCCAGGCCGATGGAGGCGACCATCTTCTCCACCGCCGCTTCGGTCTGCCGGACTTCACCGGCAAGTTCGACCACACGCCGGGAGGATCGGGACCCGTCGGCCAGAACAGTCTCCAGGACGGCCCGGAGGGTGTGGAGCCGGTTCTCCGCCGCCTCCACCTTCGCCAGTGTGGCCTCCTCGGCGGCGGAGAACTCCAGCCCTTCAGCCAGGTCAGTGCGGAGTCGGCGGACCAACTTCCGGCCCGGTGTCATCGCGGCCATCTCGGTACTCCTTGTGTGATGCCGGGGTCTCCGGCGGATCCAGTACCCCTGGGGGTCTGCGTTGCAATGCTCACGGCCTGGCGTGCAATGCCTAGCCGTAAGCCGGTGCCGTGGGGGGAGGGGACCCTCCCCTGGGTCTCGTCGTTCTCCCCGGTCAGGCGTGGTAGCCCGCGCCGACGACGGAGGCGTCACGTCGTCAGCGCGGGTGCTCATCACGGGGTGGTGATATCCAGCGCGATAGCGGAGTCCGGGCTGGCCACGCCGAAGGCGACGCCCATCTTCGCGCGGACCATCGTGGCGTCCTTCGAGAACGCCGCGTCCGTGGATGCCACGACCTCCGCCTCCCCGGTCCGCACGGTGACCAGACCACGACGGGCGGTGACCCAGATGGTGCCCTCCGGCATGTAGGGGCTGGTCCGCAACTCCAGGCCAGCCAGCCGTCCCACGATGTTGGCCTTCCCGTCCAGGCCAGGCGTCCCGTTCGAGACGTCCAGTTCCACCAGGCCCTTCTGGGATCCGCTGGCCTCCTTCAGTTGCCGGACCTTCAGGAGGTCGGCGGGGTGCATCGTGATGCTGTCCGCTACCAGCCCGTCAGGCGACCCGTTCAGGTGGGAGATGGCTGCGTAGATCGGATCCAGGTTCGTCAGCGGACCGACGGGCAGGACCTCCAGGTCGGTCCGGTCGGCCAGACCCTGGGGAGCCTTCGACCCCACCGCCTTCGCGGTGAAGAACGCGGTGTCGATCTGGCGGACGATCTGCTGGCGGAGGTCGGAGCCGTGGAGGTTGACCAGGTCCTGGGTCTGGGAGTAGACCGCCTCATTCGAGATCGTCGCCAGCCCGGCCACCTTCGCCAGGATGACGTCGTCGGTTTCCACGTCCAGCGCGGACTGGGGGATCTCCTCCAGTTCGGACACCCACGCGGCCGACGTGTGACCGGCCAGGCGCGGGATCTGTACGCGGTAGGAGTTGGACGTGATGGTGGTGGCCACCTGGAAGGCGACGGAGTCGCGTTCGATGGCCTGGATGAGACCGACACCGAACTCCTTCAGGAGTCCACGGTTACCGGGGTCAGCGAGTAGGAAAGGCATGATTGCCCCTTTCAGAGGATGGATGACAAACGGGACCGCCGCCATCGACCACCACGTGGGAGGCGTCCTGCCTTTACCGCTGTGGAGGGCGGCGATTACTGCTGGTCCCGCTCGGGATCTGCCCGTCGAGGCGGGGCACCTGCCCCTGGGTTCCGATGGTCGGCGGTTCGAGTCATCTAGTGCGCCGGTGTGGAAGGTGGTGACGGCGGACGGGGCACCTGCCCCGCTACCGGCCGCCAGCCACACACACCACGTGTTCCCATCGGTGGAACACTTCCGACTTTACGCCGCGTCCTCTACGGACGTCTAGTTCTCACGCGGCGGACTTCTCCGCCATCGGAAACGTGGTCCCCCGCGCGTGGTATCCGGGGTCGCCAGGCCCCAGCACCGGGAAGAAGGTCCCCGCCAGGACACCGGCGACCTTCGCCCGGGGCGTGGCCTCCGTCCACGCCCGACACTGGGCCAAGACCGGGCAGGACCGACACACCGCCGTGGCATGGTCCAGGCGGGCCTGTAGCGCCGCGCCCTTGTCCGTGATGCTGCCTGGCGGGTCGTGAAGCGGCGCATGACCCGCACAGGCGGCCTCCGCCGTCCACTGGCCTGGAGGGTCCAGGAGGTAGGCGAACGTGGCCGACGGGGCACCCGTGCGGCTCACTGGTCATCCTCCGGATAGAGATTCCGGTGGGAGTCCGCTTCCCGCTGGAGTTCTCCCAGGACGTTCGTGGCCTTCTCCCAGAAGGCGCGCACAACCGCCGGGCCGTTGGAACCCTCCACGGTGAACCCTGGAGGGAGGGCGTCGTCAGCGTTCCAGTCAGCGTCCATCGTCTTCTCCTTCGAGTTGGTAGGGCTGGTCCAGTGGGACCACGCCGGCCTCCGTTACAGTGACGCCGTCGTGGACGGCGGCAGACTCCGGGAAGTTCCACCGCCACGCCTCCAGGCCCTCCTGGATCGTGTTGGCGAATACCAGGAGGGCCTGTCCGAAGGACAGGATCCCGGAGGGCATCCCCGGCCACGTGACACTCCGCTGGCGGGGATCCTCCGCCGGGTCGGTCGGCGGTGGGGTGTACCGGTGGTCCTCCGGGATCCGTGCCACGTAGGGCTTCGGTGGGATCTCCGTGATGCGGAGACGTCGGCGGCTCATCGTCGCCACCCCGCATCCACAGCGTCCTGGTGCTGGCCCTGGAACGCCCGTTGGAAGTGCCACAGCATGTCGATATCCACGGCCGGGTAGGCCCTCGGGTAGTCGCGGTGAAGCGGTGGCCCAGTGAGGACCTCACAGTCCACGATCCGGGCAACCGGGACGACCAGGGACCGCCCCATGCGCTCCCCTGTCAGCGCGGACACCAGGGCCACGCGGACGGCCACGTCGGTCGCCGCCTCCACCACTCCCACGGGACACTGGCCGTCGGCGGTGCCGATGGCGACCCAGTCCCCTTCGTTGAACAGTTGCATCGTGCTTCCTCTCGATTCCTCCGCCGCCTCATGCACCGGAGGTTCTATCTGCCGGACGTATCCAGCGGTTGACCTGCTTCTTCTTCTATTTGCCGTTCTGCCGCCCTATAAGGCGGCGGCAGATACTCACGGGGTTTGCCGCCGCACAACGGCAAACGGCGGCAGAACGGCAAACACCCCTATGCCGGGCGGTGGAACATGCCCCGGTCGGCCCCTCCAGGGGTGTCGGCGGGCGGGATGGCGGCGGCCTCCAGATCGGACTCCGCCTCCCGGGCCGCGAACTCGGGAGACAGGGACAACAGACGCGCCGCCCCCTTGGCCTCCACCTGAAGACGGCCGTCTTCCATGGCGGTCTCCACCGTCTTCCGGATCACCGCCCGGGCCTTGCCCGTCAGCCGGTGGAGGGCCTCCACGGTCTCCGTCTTGCCGACCTGCCCCTCGTGGGTGCGGAAGAAGTCGGACATAGCCCGCTCGATGGCGGACCGACGGACCTGGGCGCGACTCTCACCGGTGACCGACAGGTCCAACCGGCCCCGGGCGTCCATGAGGATCTGGCGCTCCCCTTCGTCCACGCTCCGCCCGTAGGCGGAGAAGAACCGATCCGATCGCGGGTCGTCCTTGTTCTCACGTGAGAGACGCCAGTTGGCGTCCGGCCAGTCCAGGATCACCGACGACCCACGGGCACGTTCCCCGTTATGGCCCGCGTGATGGACCACCACACCCTCTACGGCGTGGGTGGCGTCCTCGGGGGCCATCTCCTTCAGAAGGGCATCGAAGCCCCGGAGGAACTTCCCGACCTCCCTGTCCTCATCCAGCCCGATCCCATCCAGCACCGGGCGGAGACAGTCCAGGATCACCACGTCGAACCCCTGGAGGCGGGAGGCCCACATAGCCCGGACGTGGGAACTGGTCAGGTCGAACGTCCCCGCCGCCCCGCGCATGGGCACCACTCCGATGTTCTCGGGGTGCTTGACCCCCTGGGTGCGGAACTGGCGGCGAAGCATTGCCTCATCCATTTCCGTGTCGATCACCGCCACTTTCAGCGGACCCTGGACTGGATGACCCAGGAACGTCGTCCCGTCGGCCAGGGCGCGGGCCAGGTTCTGGACCACGGTCGTTTTGCCCGCCTTGTACTGGGCTGCCAGGACCACTCGGCCACCGACCGGCCACAGCCCGGAGACTCGATAGACCACCGGGTCGTCTGGCTCCTCCAGCATCACGTCCAGACCCTTGACCTCCGGAGTGATCGCACCGATGAGGGTGGCCTCCTCCGCCGCCAGCGCACGACTCACCTCATCGTTGGCCTTACGGCGTGCGGTCTCCTCACGGACCCGCTCCTCGTGGGTGCGGGGCCTGTATCCACCCCGTAGTCCCAGGGCGGTGGCCTTGGCCTCCGCGTTGCGCTGGGCGGCGTCGGCCTCCGCCTGGCGGAGCGCGATAGCCCGTGAGTAGTCGTACTTAATCACGCCACCGCCTCCGGATCCTTGGCCTGGGCGTCGATCCACGCCCAGAGCGTGGACGGGTCGTACCGAACGGACTTGCCAAACTTCATGTAGGCCGGACCCCGGCCCTGGTGCCGCCAGAAGGCCAGGGTGCCTACGGGGATCCCGGTGGCCTCCGACACCTCCCTGGCACTCATTGGCCGCTCACGGTATGCGCTCATTATTGTCCCTCTTTCGCTCAGTTCTGCCTTCCCCTGCATCCAGAACTACGCGCTTGTCATTCACTGCGCAAGCCTTTTTTGTCCCGCGATAGTTCGTTATTGTTTTCACCATGGCTCAAACGAAGAAGGACCCCGGCCCCACGGCTCAGACCGTGGCGGCGAATATCCGCACGTTGCGCACCCTCCGGGGGATGTCCCAGGCGGACCTGGCCGCCGCCCTGACAGAGCGTGGCCACGACGTCCCACCCATCGGGATCCGGCGCATGGAGAAGTGTGAGCGCGCCGTGACCGTGGACGACCTCATGGTGTTGTGCCTGGCGCTGGACTGCTCCCCCGTCGCCCTCCTGGTGCCCCTTCCGGGCCGGGACGGCTGGGAGGGGGCCACGAAGGTCACCGGTGTGGACGATGAGGTCACCCCAGAATCGGTGTGGAACTGGGTCACTCAACACCGGCCGGTAGCCCCGGCCATGAAGATCCCCGGCGACCAGGTGGAGTTCCACCGGCCGTCCGCCACCCCGGAAGACGATGAGGAGGACTGACCCATGGCCACGATCACGCGCTACGCCACCGCCAGCGGGGAACGCTGGGAAGTCCGCTACCGGACCCCGGAGGGTAAGACCACGCGCAAGCGGGGGTTCACCACGAAGCGGGACGCCTCTGCCTTCGCCACCTCCACGGAGCACTCCAAGTCCACCGGCGCATACGTCGCCCCGTCGGCCGGACGGGTCACCGTGGCCAGCGTGGCCGCCCGGTGGGAGTCAGGTCTGGCGGGCCTGGCGGCGAAGACCCGGGAGACGAACCTGTCCGCCTGGAGGACCCACGTGGCCCCGCGCTGGGCAGAGGCCCCCGTGGGCAAGGTGAAGCCGTCAGCGGTGCGGACGTGGGTGACGGAGATGGCCGCCGCCGGTGTCGGTGTGGCCACCATGGAGAGGGCCACCGGAGTCCTCCGCCAGGTGCTGGCCGTGGCCCTGGAGGACGGACACCTAGCCAGCAATCCCGCCGCCGACGTCCGTGTCCCCCGCCGCCAGCACCGGGCGCGCGGGTACCTGTCCCACGCGCAAGTAGAGGCCCTGGCGGGACGCCTGGAGGCCGACGACGCCGCCCTGGTCCGGTTCCTGGCCTACACCGGCCTACGGTTCGGGGAGGCGGCGGCGCTCACGGTGGCGAACGTGGACATGCTCCGCCGCCGCGTCATGGTCCAACGGTCGGTCACGGAGACCGGCGCAGGCATGGAGTGGACGCCGGGGAAGACCTCGGAGCGCCGGACGGTCCCCTTCCCCGCGTTCCTGGCCGATGACCTGGCCGCGCTCATGGTCGGCCGGTCCCGGCATGCCCTGGTGTTCACCGGCTCCGGTGGGGCGGTGATCCGCCTGAACAACTGGCGACGGCGGGTGTTCCTCCCGGCCGTGATGGCCGCGCGGTTCGATGATCCGGACTTCCCGGAGGTGACGCCGCACGACCTCCGGCACACCGCCGCCTCCCTGGCGATCTCCGCCGGGGCCAACGTGAAGGCCGTCCAGACCATGCTGGGCCACGCGTCGGCCGCCATGACCCTGGACACCTACGCGGACCTGTTCCCGGACGACCTGGAGGCGGTGGCCGCGCGGCTGGATGAGGCCAGGGCCGCGTCCATCGGGACATTCCGTGTCCAAAGTGTGTCCACGGAAAGCGAAAAGGCCGTCCCCGCCTGAGCGGAAACGGCCTCTGACCTTGCGGTACTTGGGTGGAGCTAAGGGGAATCGAACCCCTGACCTTCTCGATGCGAACGAGACGCGCTACCAACTGCGCTATAGCCCCTCGCCGCCCTCGCGGGCGACGATGTCCCCCTCGCGGGTGACGGTGCCGCCCTCTCGAGCAGCGTGGAACACCTTACCAGGATGGTCGGCCCCCCGACCAAACCGGGCCGTCGATCACCCCACCGCGCGCCGCAGCGGTGCGTGCTGCCGACGCCGGTGATCGTGGTGCCCGGGGTCGGAGTCCAGGTGATCGTCGAACGTATCGAGGACGTCGAACGCCGGGTCCTCGTCGTCGATCTCCAGCACGACCGCACCGGGACGCCGCAGGCGGGGCGGCACGACGGACAGCTCGTCGTCCTCGCGGGACTCCACACCGAGCCGGGCGCGACGCATCCTCTCGATGCGGCGCCGGCGCAGGCTCTCCTCGAGCTTGACCTGGCGGCGAAGGTAGGTCAGGTAGGCGGCGAGCAGCAGGACGGAGCCTCCGGCGAACCACCAAACGGCGGGCACGGTGAGCAGCGCGGCGATCACGGTGACGACGGACAACGCCACGAGGATGAGCGCGGTGCGCTGGCGCGCGTGGGCCCGCTGCTCGGCGGCCTCGCGGTCCGCCATCGGGTCGTAGGCCCCGCGCCCGCGACGCCGCTCGGCGAAGCTCAGATCGGCGTCGGTGAGCTCGACCTCGGGCTCGGCCGGGCGTCGGCGCCCACGATGGGTGAGCACGGCCTCCTCGTCGATGCCCGCGGCGTCCTCGGCGTGATCGGTCCGAGCCGCGGTCCGCTCCCCCGCCGTGCCCTCGACGAGCTCGCCGTCGACGACCACCGGTCGCCGGGTCTCGTCGTCCGCCTCCGCGCCCGACACGTCCGAGTCCGCGGCCGCCGCGCCCACGCCATTCGAACCCACGCCGTTCGAGCGGAGGTCGCCGACCCGGGCGCCCACGGCCGAGGCGGACCGCTCGTCCACCCCTGCGACCGCCCTGGCCGGGTCGTGCTCGTCGACAACGGGGACAGCCGGGATCTCGGAGGTGACCTCCTCGGCGGCCGGGTCCCCTGCCACCGCGGCGCGCCGCTCCTCCATCGCCCGGCGGACGGCCTCGCCCCGGCGGCCGGCGGCCTCACGGCGCAGGGTCTGCTCGAGCAGGTGCTCCCACGTCTCGGTGTCGAGCAACTCGGCGTCCGTCGCGCCCGCCCCGGAGGGTAGACCGAAGAGGGAGTCCTCGTCCTCGGCCTGGACCGGGTCGGCGGCGGCACGGCCACGACTCGGTACCAGACGGCCGGAACCGCCGGAGTAGAGCGTGCGCGTCTGGGCCAGTGCGTCACCGGTGCGGCGGATGGGATTCCGCGACCGGATGAGCATCGGCGCGAGGACGAACAGCCAGACCACCACCAGCAGGATGATCAGCAGCGAGCTCGACATCGATCAGGCCTCCTCGAGCGTCTACCCCGACACGGGACGTCGTGGTGAGGTCCCAACCGTATCGGGGCCCGAGCCCCGTCCAGTGACGGCGCGCCGCAGGTCACGATGCTCAGGACATACTCAGACGCGCGGTCACACGCGTCGCGCCAGACCCGCCTCCACGAGAGCCGCGACGGCGCCCCGCCCGTGCTCCTCGCGGGTCCTCGCCACGAGGAGGTGATCGCGCCACGCACCGTCGACGTGGAGGTAGCGTCGGAGCAGTCCCTCCTCGCGGAAACCGCACCGGTCCAGCACCACGCGGCTGGCGGTGTTCTCCGGCCGGACGGTGGCATCGACCCGGTGTAGCGCTCCCGGGCCCAATGCGTGGTCGACCCCCAGCGCCAGGGCGGCGGTGGCCACCCCGCCACCGAGGAAGGGTCGCCCCACCCAGTAGCCGATCCAGCCGGAGTGCAGCGCGCCGCGGACGATCCCGCCCACGGTGAGCTGCCCGCAGAAGCGGCCGTCCAACTCGATGGCGGCGGGCAGGCTCGCGCCGGCGCGGGCGTAACGCTTGAGCTGGGCGTGGATGGGGGGCCAGGCGCGCGCGGAGTTGTTCTCGTGCCAGCGCCCCTCGACGGTGGGCTCCCACGGTTCGAGGTGGTCCCGCTCGAACAACCGCAGCGCCGCCCAGTCCCGGGCGTCGCGGCGGCGGACCGGGCGGAGGGTCACGACCCCTGCGCGCACCCGCACCGGCCCGGCCTCGATCGGCCACCCGGGGCGGGTCACCGTGTCGGCGGCGAACGCGCTCCACGGTCCGCTCACGTCGCCGGCCCGGTCACCCGCGCTGGGCGAGGAACATCACGTCGACCTCGTCACCCGTACGCACCGCGGTGACGCCGGGGTCTATCACGACGAGGCAGTTCGCCTCCGCCAGCGAGGCCAGCAGGTGGGTGGACGACCCCTGGGCGCCGCCGAGGGCGCGGACCAGGTACTCCCCGGTGTCGGTGTCGCGCATCAGTTGTCCGCGCAGGTAGCCGCGCCGACCCTCGACCGACGAGATCGGCGCGACGGTCCGTGCGCGGACGGTGCGGCGCATGGGCTGGCGCTTGCCGAGGGCGATCCGGATGAGTGGGCGGACCATGATCTCGAAGACCACCAGGGCGCTCACCGGGTTGGACGGCAGGAGGAAGGTGGGGACCTCGTCGCGTCCGAGCCGCCCGAACCCCTGGACCGACCCGGGATGCATCGCCACCCGGTTGACCTCGATCTGGCCGAGCTCGGCCATGACCTGGCGGATGCGGGTGGTCGCCTCACCGCCGGCGGCGCCCGAGACCACGACGAGCTCGCTGCGCACGAGTTGACCCTCGAGGACCTCGCGCAGGCGGGACGGTTCGGTACTGGCGATGCCCACGCGGTGGACGTCGGCGCCGGCGTCCCGGCCGGCCGCGGTGAGGGCGTAGGAGTTGACGTCGTAGACCTGTCCGGTGCCGGGCCGGCCGTCGACGTCGACGAGTTCGTCGCCGACGGAGATGACCGCCATCCGCGGCTTGGGGTGCACCAATACCTTCGCGCGCCCGACCGAGGCGAGCAGGCCGACCTGCGCCGGTCCGATGATGCTGCCCGCGCGCACCGCCACGTCCCCGGGCTGCACGTCGTCGCCGACCCGTCGGACGTAGTCCCCGGTGCGGACGGCGCGGGAGGGGGTGATGTGACGCCCGTCGGCGGTGGCCCATCCGATCGGCAGGACCGCGTCCGCGAGCGTGGGCAGCGGCGCGCCGGTGTCCACCCGGACGGTCTGGCCGGGCTGGAGGCGGGTCGGCTGGCGGGATCCGGCGGTGATCTGACCGACCACGGGCAGTGTCGCCGGTCCGGCCGGGCCGTCCCCGCCCTGGGCGGTGGACCCGCCGGCGCGCACGTCGACGCTGCGCACCGCGTACCCGTCGATGGCGGCCTGGTCGAACGCCGGCAGCGGCCGTTCCGCGACGACCTCCTCGGCGCACAACAAGCCTTGCGCCTCGGAGATCGCCACACGGACCGGGCGCGGGGCGACCGCGGCCGCCGTCACCAGCGCCAGCTGTTCCTCGACGGAGCGCACCCAGTGTCCCCTTCCCGTACCAGTCACCGCCCGCCGAGCGGGCCCGCCTCACCTACGGTGCTCGTCAGGAACCCAGTCGGTCCGAGAGCCACTCGCGGAGATCGTCCGCGTACGCCGGGTTGTCCAGCGCGAAGTCCACGCAGGCCTTGATGTAGCCGCCCGGGTTGCCCAGGTCGTGCCGCGTACCGTCGTGGACCACCACGTGCACGGGGTGTCCCTCGCCGATGAGCAGGTCGATCGCGTCGGTGAGCTGGAGCTCGCCTCCGGCACCCGGCTCGATCCGGCGCAGCGCGTCGAAGATCGCCCGGTCGAGCACGTACCGCCCGGCCGCGGCGAGGTTGGACGGAGCGTCCTCGGCGGCGGGCTTCTCGACCATGCCGAGCACCTTCTTCACCGACGGGTCATCGGTGTCCTCGACCCGGAACACGCCGTAGGACGACACGTCCTCCGGATCCACCTCGAACGCGCACAGCACGCTGCCGCCGCGCGCCGCGCGGACCGCCGACATCCGGCCGAGGATCCCGAACGGCAGGACGAGGTCGTCCGGCAGTAGTACGGCCACCGCCTGCTCCTCGTCGCCGAGCACCGACTCCACCTGTGCGACCGCGTGACCGAGCCCCAGCGGCTCGTCCTGGCGCACGTCCACGACCTCGATGAGCCCGGGGGCGCGCTGGACCTTGTGCAGCAGGACGTCCTTGCCGCGGTCGGACAGCGTGTCCTCGAGGACCTGGTCCTCGGAGAAGTGCGCCATCACGCCGACCTTGCGCTCGGAGGTGACGATCGCGAGCCGCCCGGCGCCGGCCTCGGTCGCCTCCTCGGCGATGAGCTCGATGCCCGGGGTGTCCACGACCGGAAGCAGTTCCTTGGGCACCGTCTTGGTGGCGGGCAGGAACCTGGTCCCCAGGCCGGCCGCCGGCACGACGGCGGTCCGGAACTGCGGGTCGACAGAGGTACTGGACGTCATGGCGACCACCTTAGACCTCGCACCCGCCCGCTCGGGGTGGCGCCACGCGCGGCAGACTGGGGTCATGCAGTCCGACCGGCCCGATCGCACCGACGAGACCGTCGCGCTCCCGGTCGCCAAGACGCGGTTGCGCCGCGAGGTCCTCGATCGTCGGGCCGCGGTACCGGCGCCGGTGCGCGCCGAGCGCGACCGGAGGATCCTCGGGCGCCTGGGGGGCGTCGTCACCGCCGGGATGGTGGTCTGCGCGTACGTCCCCGACGACGACGAGGCCGGCGGACGGGGTCTGGCCGAGGAAATCACCCGGTGCGGTGCGCGGGTGTTCCTGCCTGTCTCGCCGGTGGTCGGCCCGTTGGAATGGGCGGCGTACGCGGGGCCGGCGGACCTGGTGCCGGGACGTTTCGGTATCCCCGTCCCGTCGGCACCGCCCGCCGGGCCGGAGTTCATCTCGGGTGCCGATCTCGTCCTCGTCCCCGCCGTCGCCGTGGACCGGTCCGGGAACCGGCTCGGCCGGGGCGGTGGCTACTACGACCGGTCCCTCGCGTTGACCGGCCCGCACACGAGGATGCTCGCGCTGCTGGACGCCGAGAACGTCGTCGACCACGTCCCCGCAGAGCCTCACGACCGGCCGGTCGACGGCGTCATCACCCCGGAGGCGGTTCTCGACTTCGGAACTTGGCACTCGCCAGAGTAGAGTGCCAAATCGTTGTCCGATACTCCTCGGGAGGCCAGATGCCAACCTACTCCTACCGGTGCCGCGACTGCGACGTCGCCTTCGACATCCAGCAGTCCTTCGACGAGGACTCGCTGACGGTCTGCCCCCGGTGCGACGGCACCCTGCGCAAGCTCTTCAACACGGTCGGCGTCGTCTTCAAGGGCTCCGGCTTCTACCGCACCGACAGCCGGGCCTCCGGCGATAGCGGCTCGGCCGGCAAGGGATCGGGCGGCAGTTCGTCCGGCAGCAGCTCCTCGGGCTCCGGCTCGTCGGACAGCGGCTCCTCGACGTCCGGCTCCTCGGGATCCGGCTCTTCGGGATCCGGCTCGGCCTCCGGCTCCGGCGCATCCACCGGTTCGGGCTCCTCCTCGGGGTCGTCGACCTCGTCGTCGTCGTAACCGGCACCGTCACCGTCGTCGTCACCGGCCGCGTCACCGCCGCCCCCGGCCGGGGTACCGCCCGCCGGCTTTCCCCGCGCGGTTATCCACACCCCCGGCCGTCTCCACAAGCGCCGCACCTCCGCGCCTCCGGGGCGGCATGGCCGCCCCGCCGCGCCGCTACGGTCTGATCGAACGGCACCGGCCCGCCCGGCGCCCACCGACCCGGCGCTCGAGTCGAGCGCACCGACCGACGGGGGACCCCATGCGCCGCACCATCGCCTCGGTGACCACGCCCGGGCGGTGGCGGCGGCGCCGCGCGGTTCGGATCGGGCTCGCGGCCGCGCTCGTCGTGGCCGCCCCGTTCGTGGACCGATCCGGCGCCCCGGACCCGGCGGAGCTCACCGCCCCGGCCGCCGCCGCGGGACCCGGCGACGATCCCGCTCGCGGGCCGGTCCGGGTGGTGCCCGTCCCGCTCGCCGACCCGACCGTGGCCGATCTGCTCCGGCCCGGCGACCTGGTCGATCTCGTCGGCACCACCGAACTCGCCCCGGGGCAGACACCCGCGCTCGTCGCCCACGCCGCCCGGGTACGGGACGCCCCCGTGGGACGGTCGGGCGCGCGATCCCTCCTCGTCGAGGTCCCCGCGGCCGACGCCGCCCGCCTCGCCGCGACGGCCGCCGGGACCCCGCTGGCCGTCGTGGTCCACGGTTGAGATGCCCTGAAACGGCACGGCCGGCTGGTATCGTCACCGGATCCGGTAAGAAGACCCGTCTGGGAAAGGGGCGCCACGAATGCTCAAGGGTTTCAAGGAATTCATCATGCAGGGCAACGTGATCGATCTGGCGGTCGCCGTCGTGATCGGCACCGCGTTCGCCTCCATCGTCGACGCGTTCACCAGCGCGATCATCAACCCGCTGATCGCGCTGCTCGGTGGGGACCGCGAGATCGGGTTCGCCGTCCAGCTCCTGGAGGGCAACCCCGAGACCGTCATGGACTTCGGGATGCTCATCACCGCGATCATCAACTTCCTGCTGATCGCGGCCATCATCTACTTCGTCCTGGTCGGGCCGATGAACAAGATGAAGGAGGCCGCCGCCAAGCGCAAGGGCATCGAGGCCCCCGCCTCGGACAACGACCTCCTCGTGGAGATCCGCGACCTGCTCGCCGGCCGCCCGCTCACGCACCCGTCCGAGCCGGACAGCCCGTCGAGCAACGCCTGATCAACCCCGGTCCACGTCCCACGTCCCGTCGGCGCCGTCATGGCCGACGGGGCGTCGGCGTCTGCCGGCAGTGGCGCTGCATCGCCGTGGAGTCAGCCGTGGTGCGGCGGGCGCTGATCGCGCCACCAGTCGTCGTCGATCCGACTGTCCGCGGTGCGCGCCTCATCAGAGGTCGTCTCGGGCAGGGTCTCCCCGAACACCTCGTCGAGGCGCGCCCTGTCCACCGGCCGCGGATCCGTCACAGTTCGTCGAAGGCGGACAGCTGCGCCACCACGTACGAGACCAGCGGACACAGGGTCGCCATCCCGTCGCGGATGGCCGCGCGGCTCGGCGCGAGGTTGGCGACCACCGTGCTGCCGGACACCCCCACGTAACCGCGAGAGACGATCGAGTCGACCGCGCCGGCCGTGAGACCCGACGACCGGATGGCCTCGGCGATGCCGGGCAGGCGCTGGTCGAGGATCTCCTCGGTGACCTCGGGCGTGATGTCCCGGGGACCGACCCCGGTGCCCCCCACGGTCACGACGAAGTCGAATCCACCGACCACCGCCGTCTCGAGGGCCTTGCGGACCTCCGCCTCGTCGGACGCCACACCCACGACACCGCCGACGAGGAACCCCTCCTCCTCGAGGAGCTCGGTGACCAGGGGGCCGATCGAGTCCTCCCGCTCGTTGAGGCGGTCGGTCACCACCACGACCATGGCGCGCCCGGCGATCTGCGGCTCGACCGGCTCGACGGCCGCGGGGTCGAAGTCCATACCAGTGGGGAGCTTGCGGCCTCCGGGCAGAGCCCGCGGGTCAAATCTGGTGCTCATCTGGCCTCTCCCAGCATCACGTCTACGGTGTTCGGCGAATCGCCCTCACGAGAAGCATAGGTGACGGTCACCGTGTCCCCCGGTGCCTGGGACCGGATGGCCGCGACGAGCGCGTCGCCGCCCTCGATGAGCCGTTCCCCCACCCCGGTGATGACCGCGCCCTGCTCGATCCCCGCGCGCTCGGCGGGCCCACCCGGCTCGACGGCACGCACCAGCGCGCCGTCGCCCTCCGGCGAGTCGCTGACCGAGACCCCGAGCACCGCGCGGGTCGCGTACTGCTGCTTGATCAGCTGGTCGGCGATCCGCCGGGCCTGGTCCACCGGGATGGCGAAGCCCAGGCCGATCGATCCCGAATTGCCCGATCCCAACGACGCGATGGCCGAGTTGATCCCGACCAGTTCGCCGTTCATGTTGACCAACGCGCCGCCCGAGTTGCCCGGGTTCACGGCTGCATCGGTCTGGATGGCGTCGATCACCGTGCTCTGGTCCGACTGGGCGCCGCCGGCCCGCACCGGGCGGTTCAGCGCGGAGACGATGCCGGTCGTGACGGTGCCCGACAACCCCAGTGGCGACCCCACCGCGGCCACGGCCTGTCCCTCGGTCAACGTCGCCGAGGTGCCCAGGGCGATGGGGGTGAGCGGGCGGGAGGTCTCCGCCTTGATGACCGCGATGTCGGTGGCCGGGTCCGTGCCGACGACGCTGGCGGGAGCCTTGGAGCCGTCGTCGAAGCGCACCTGGATCTGGCCCCCGGCCTGAGCTGCGCCGATGACGTGGCTGTTGGTGATGATGAGGCCGTCGGCGGTCAACACCACCCCGGACCCCTCGCCGCGGCCCGTCTGGGAACGCACGTCGATCGACACGACGCTCGGCAGCACCTTGTCCGCCACCGCCTCGACGGTGCCGTCGGGCGCCGTCCCCTCGGGTTGGGTCGCGCTGATGGGCGAGGACAACCCCGCCGCGGATCCACCGGCGACCGTCGCACCGATCCACCCACCGAGCCCACCCGAGACGAGCATGGCGGCCACGATGCCGGCCGCGAGCAGGCCCCGGCCCGACTTCCGTTGTCCCGGCGGCGTCCCAGGATCGACACCCGGCCCGGCCCCGGGGTGGGGCGGCGGGCCCGAGGGGGGCATGGCGTCGGAGGGGGGTATGGCGTCCGTGGGTCGCCACGGTCCGGCGTGCCCCTGCGCCTGCCCCTGTGCGGGGTGCTGCCCCTGCGCCTGCGCCTGTGCGGGGTGCTGTGCGGGGTGCTGAGCGGGGAAGGCCGTGGTGGGCCGATCGGTTCCACCCCACCCCTGGGCCATGCCGTAGGGATTCTCGGCGGCGTAGGGGTTCTGGCCGGAGGGTCCGTGTGCGGGTCCTCCGAGACCGGCACCCGATCTGCCGGCCCACTCGTCCGGGGACCCGGGTTCGCCCCTGCCCCGGCCGTTCTCGTTCTCGTTCTCCATGAGGCCCATGGTTCCCGATGGCGCTGTGTGCCCGCTGAGACGGTGCGCGCCATCCCGGGACTCACCCGGGCGGCTGCTCGCTTCCGGGGATGGTCACCCGCACCAGTGCGCCGCCGCCCTCGGCGTCGCTGATCTCGACGGTTCCACCGTGTCGGGTCGTGACCTGTCGGACGATGGCCAGCCCCAGACCCGACCCCGGCATCGCGCGCGCCTCGTGCGAGCGGTGGAACCGTTCGAAGACCAACTCGCGGTCCTGTTCGGGAATGCCGGGCCCCTGGTCGGCGACCGTCAGTTCCATCACCGCGTCGGAGACGGGCCGCATCCGCACCGTCACCGTCCCGCCGGCGGGACTCCACTTGGCCGCGTTGTCGCACACGTTCAGCACCGCCCGCTCGATCCCGGCCGAATCGCCGAAGGAGTACCACGGCATCAACTCGACGTCGAAGTCCACGTCGTGTCGGCGACGCCGGACCCGCTCGAGGGCCCGTTCGACCGCGTCGGAGACGGCCACCGGCTCCAGCTCGACCTCGCCGGAGTCCTCCCGGGCGAGCTCGACCAGATCCCCGACGAGCTGACTGAGTTCCGAGATCTGCCCCACGACGTCTGCCTCGAGTTCGTTCCGGTCGGCGTCGGGGATCGTCCGTGCGCCGGGGCGACTGGCCGCGATGAGCAACTCGACGTTCGTCCGCAGACTCGTCAGGGGCGTCTTGAGTTCGTGCCCGGCGTCCGCGACGAGCCGCGCCTGTCTCTCCCGGCTCTCCCCCAGCGCGACGAGCATCTGGTTGAAACTGCTCGTCAGGCGGGCGATCTCGTCGTCACCGGCCACGGGGATCGGCCGCAGATCATCGGTGCGGGCGATGCGTTCCACGGCCCTGGTCAGCCGGGCCACCGGCGCCAACCCGGTGCGGCCGACGGCCGTCCCGGCCACCGCGGCCAGGGCGATGCCCGCTGCCCCGACGAGCGTGAGCACGATCGCCAGACGGTTCAACGCAGCCCGGGTGGGGCTGAGGTCCTGGGCCAGGATGAGGGTCGAGCCGTCTCGGACCCCGACCGCGTAGATCTGCTTGCCCCCGGAGGTACGCAGGCTCGACTCGGCCTCGCCGCGCACGACCGCGATCTCCGGGCCACCGATCTGGAAGGGTTCCCCGGTCGCGGTGCGCACCCCGGAGGGAGCGACGATCTGCGCGTCCAGGTTCGGGTTGAACGCCCGCAGTGCGATCAGCGTGCTGCGCGACTGCAGGGCGAACTCGGAGGCGAGTTGGCTGTTGACCAACTGGTCGGCCTGCTGCTGCAGGCGGTTGTTGACATCGCTGTACATCGACCCCGACACGACGAAGTACGCCGCGACGGCCATGAGGGCCACCGCGACACCCACCGAGCTCGCCGCCAGCAGCGTCACCCGCTGGTGCAGGGAGATCGGTGCGGACCCCGTCCGCATCGTGCGGGCGGGCACTACGGCGTCTCGCGCAGCACGTAACCCACACCGCGCACGGTGTGGATCAACCGGCTCTCACCCTCCCCTTCCGTCTTACGCCGTAGGTAGCCGATGTAGACCTCGAGAGCGTTACCCGAGGTCGGGAAGTCGTAGCCCCACACCTCCTCGAGGATGTGGCTCCGGGTGAGGACCCGGCGTGGGTGGTGCATGAGGAGCTCGAGCAGGGAGAACTCGGTGCGGGTCAGCTGGATCCGGCGCTCGCCGCGGGTGACCTCGCGGGTCGCGATATCCATCCGCAGGTCCTCGAACTCCAGCACCTCGTCGACCTCCTCGGCGTCCGTGCCGCGACGACGCAGCAGAGCCCGCAGGCGGGCGAGGAGTTCCTCCAACGCGAAGGGTTTGGGCAGGTAGTCGTCGGCCCCCGCGTCCAGACCAGCGACCCGCTCGGAGACGGCGTCCCTCGCGGTGAGCATGAGCACCGGCAGGTCGTCCCCCCTGCTGCGCAGGATCCGGCACACCTCGAGCCCGTCCCGACGGGGCATCATCACGTCGAGGATGACCGCGTCGGGCCGGTTGGTGTCGACCCTCTCGATCGCCTCGATGCCATCGCCGGCGAGCTCCACGTCGTAGCCGTTGAAAGTCAGGGAGCGCCGGAGCGATTCGCGCACGGCCTGGTCGTCGTCGACAACGAGAATCTTCATGACGGGATTCTCGCCCACCCGACTGAAGCGCGGCTGAGGATCCGCCCCGGAGGGCCGCCGCCACGCGCGCCGCAGACGCCGACGAGCCCGACGGGTCCGTGTGGACCCGCCGGGCTCGTGACCGGGCGTGTGCGTGCGGCGCCCGCGGCGCCGCCGTGCTCAGCTGCGCCCCGGGGGCGGCAGCCGACGCGGCTCAGCGGTCGAGGTTGACCAGGCCGAGCTGAGCGGCCTTGACCAGACGACGCGGCAGCGCCACGGGGCGGCCGTCGATCTTGGTCTCCTGGAGGGCGACGTTGTCGGCCTTCCACTGGGACCGGCGGGAGTGGGTGTTGGCACGCGAGAGGCGGCGCTTCGGAACTGCCATGATTATCGTCCTCGGGGTCTAGGAGGGTGGTCGGGGCGCGGACGCCCCGCTGCTCACTTGCGGCGGGTGCGGTTGCCGTAGCGACGCTGGAACTTCTCGACGCGGCCGGCGGTGTCCATGACGCGCTGCGCGCCGGTCCAGAACGGGTGCGACTCGCTGGTCACGTCCACGACGATGAGCGGGTACGTCTGACCGTCCTCCCACTCGACAGTGCGGCTGCTGGTCGCGGTGGAACGGGTGAGGAACTTGGTGCCCGTGCCCGAGTCCTGGAAGACCACCGGGTGGTAGTCGGGGTGAATGTCGTTCTTCATACTGGATCCCTCTAGCTCGGTAGAAGTCTGTGGGTCTGGCGCTCGCTCCTGCAAGAGCGCGCAATTGCCAGTGGCCGAACCGGGGATCCCGGTGTCAGCACACGCATCGGTAGATCGTACCCGTAGGATGGCCGGGCACCCAATTCGTGCGCCGCGGACATCCGGCCGCCGGAGCCGGTGCGGCCGCCTTTATGCCCACTGACGTGCCGATTACCGTTTCACGCGGTCGGGCCGTAAACTAGACCATCGCTGTTGTCTGCACGTTTGCTATCGCCTCTCACGGTGCTCGCGACGTGGCGGTAAGCCCCCGTACGGCCCAGGCCGACCGAGGGTGCCCCCTCCGCCGCGCGCCACCGCAGGACGGGGCGGAAGGAGAACCACGCCATGTCGGCGCATTGCCAGGTAACGGGACGGAAGCCGGGTTTCGGCAAGTCCGTCTCGCACTCACACCGCAGGACCAACCGTCGCTGGAACCCGAACATCCAGCGCCGTAGCTACTTCGTGCCCTCCGAGGGTCGTCGCGTCACGCTGACGGTCTCGACCAAGGGCATCAAGACCATCGACCGCGATGGCATCGAGGCCGTCGTGGCCCGCATCCGCGCCCGTGGGGAGAAGATCTGAGATGGCCCGTAACGACATCCGCCCCATCATCAAGCTGAAGTCCACGGCCGGTACCGGGTTCACGTACGTGACCCGCAAGAACCGTCGCAACAATCCGGACCGCATCGTCCTCAAGAAGTTCGACCCGGTCGTCCGTAAGCACGTCGAATTCCGAGAGGAGCGCTGACTCGTGGCCAAGAAGTCCAAGATCGCGCGCAACGAGCAGCGCAAGGCCAAGGTCGCCCGGTTCGCCGAGCGTCGCGCCGAGCTCAAGGCAATCATCAAGAACCCCGAGAGCACGGACGAGGCACGTATGGATGCCCAGACCGCTCTCAACAAGATGCCGCGTGACGCCTCGCCCGTGCGGGTGCGTAACCGCGACGTCGCCGACGGTCGCCCCCGCGGCTACCTCCGCAAGTTCGGCCTCTCCCGCGTCCGCATGCGCGAGATGGCCCACCGTGGCGAGCTGCCCGGTGTCACGAAGTCGAGTTGGTGAGTAGGTAACCATGGCTAAAGCACGTAGCACCCCGTCCAAGAAGATCCGCGCCCAGGAGGGCCGTCGACCCAAGAAGAACCCGTTGAAGGTGGCGGGTATCGAGACGGTCGACTACAAGGACGTCAACACCCTCCGTACGTTCATCTCCGATCGCGGCAAGATCCGTTCGCGTCGGGTCACCGGCCTCACGCCGCAGCAGCAGCGTCAGGTCGCCGTCGCGGTCAAGAACGCCCGCGAGATGGCCCTGCTGCCGTTCACCAGCCGCTGAGTCACCACTCGGCGCGGGTGAACCGGACCGCCCGTCCCGCCTGCGGCCTCTAGCCGCCGACTCAGGCAACAGCAACCCGATCGGGGTCGTGCCTCCTCACGCAGGAGTGCGCGACCCCGATCGGCGTTACCGCGCCTTCCCTCCCCTCCCCGACACCAGGAGTCAACCCGTGGCCGGCGTCCTCAACGGCTTCGCCGTCATCGTCGCGCTGGTCGCGCTGGGCTGGATACTCGCCCGCACCCTGGTCCTCGGCACGGACGCACGGCTGGTGCTCAACCGGCTCGTCTTCTACGTCGCCACCCCGGCGCTGCTGTTCGACTCCCTCGCCCGCACCACACTCGACCAGGTCTTCACCGGCGTGTTCGTGGTGTCCGCAGTGTCGGCGATCATCGTCGCGGTCCTGTACGTGGCGATCGCCCGGTTGTGGCTCAAGCGCCCGGCGGCGGACCTCGTGGTGGGTGCCCTGTCCGCCGGGTACGTCAACTCGGCCAACCTCGGCATCCCCATCGCGCTGTACGTCCTCGGGGACCTCGGGTTCGTCATGCCGCTGCTGCTCTTCCAGGTGGTGGTGCTCCAACCGGTCGCCATCGCCGTGCTGGAGCGGGCCGCGCGGGCCGAGGGGTCGGACGGCGGCGGGGACGGGGGCGCTCTCGGCGCGTTGCTGCAGTCGGTCCGCGCCCCGATCGTCCTCGCTGCGCTCGCGGGCGTCGTCGTCGCGGCCCTGCCCTGGACACCGCCCGAGAATCTCCTCGAGCCCGTGCACCTGGTCGGCCAGATCTCCGTCCCCGGCGCCCTGCTGGTGTTCGGCATGTCGCTCTACGGGGTCAAGGTCCTCGAGGCCGGCGCCTCGCCCCGCCGGGAGATCTTCCTCGCGAGCGCACTCAAGCTCGTCGCCCACCCCGTGCTCGCGTACGCCATCGGCGCCTGGCTCATGGGGATGCGGGGCCACGAGCTCCTCACCGTGGTGGTCGCCGCCGCGTTGCCCACCGCGCAGAACGTCCTCGTGGTCGCGACCCGGTACGGACACGGGACTCTGCTGGCCCGGGACTCCGCCGTCCTCACGACCCTCGGCGCGCTGCCGGTCCTCCTGCTGGTCTCGGCGCTACTGGCCTGACCCGGCGGCGATCACGCCGGTGAACACGATCGCGTTGTTGACGCCGTGGAGCACGATGCCGGGCACGATCGACCGGTACCACTCGGCCATCGCGCACAGTGAGATCCCCACCACCAGCAGGTACGGCAGCGCCGGGGGCAGCAGGTGCACGGCGGCGAACACCGCTCCCGCGAGCGTGATCCCCGCGACGGCCCGCAGCCGCGCCCGCAGGGCCGGCAGCACGATGCCGCGGAACACGACCTCCTCCGCCACCGGGATGAGCACGGCGACGGTCATCAGCCCGAGGGCGGCGAACATCGGCCCGCCGGCCGCCAGGTCCGCGATCGCCGCATCGGCCTCCTCCCCCGTCGACTCGGCGCCCGCCCCCAGGGGGATGAGCACGATCATCGAGGCGGTGACGCCGGCCGCCATCACCGCGGGGATCTGCCACGCCAGGTGCCAGGGTGAGCGGTCCGGTGGCCGGATCCCGACGTCCGCCCACCCGAGACCGCGCCGGCGCAGGAGGTGGATCCGCACCGCGAGCAGCGCGGCCACGGCGGTGCCGGCGAGGACGACCAGGGCGAGGAGCGCGGTGTCGGGGCGGCCGGCCCCGAGGGTCCGTGCCGTGACCAGGCCGAGGAGGACGACGACGACGAGGGAGGCCCCGTACGCGAGGACCCATGCCAACGCCGACAGCGCCGCCCGGCCCCGGACCGGTGTGGTCCAAAGGCCGGGCGGCGCCGGCGGCGGCGGGGTCACCTGAGGTGCTCGGCCACCCGGAACGGCGCGTCGGTGGCCGCCTCGATCTGCTCGAGGGTCACCCCGTCGACGATCTCGATGAGGGTCAGCCCGTCGGCGTCCCGGTCGAACACGCCCAGCTCGGTGATGATCCGGTCGACGCAGCCCAGGCCGGTGAGCGGCAGGGAGATCTCGGAGACGATCTTGGAGGAACCGTCCTTGGCGACCTGGTCCATGACCACGACGATCCGGCGGGCGCCCACCACGAGGTCCATGGCCCCGCCCATGCCCTTGACCATCGCGCCGGGGACCATCCAGTTGGCGATGTCACCGGCCGGGTTGACCTCCATCGCGCCGAGGATCGCCACGTCGATCTTGCCCGAGCGGATCATGCCGAAGCTCATCGCCGAGTCGAAGATCGCCGACCCCGGCAGGGTCGTGACGGTCTCCTTGCCGGCGTTGATGAGGTCCGGGTCGACGTCGTCGGGGTGCGGGTACGGCCCGATGCCCAGCAGCCCGTTCTCGGACTGCAGGGTCACGTTGACGCCCTCGGGGACGTAGTTGGGGACCAGGGTCGGCAGGCCGATCCCGAGGTTGACGTACTGGCCGTCCTCCAGTTCCAGGGCCGCGCGGGCGGCCATGGCCTTGCGGTCGCGTCCGATCCTGCTCATCAGCGCTGTCCTTCCGAGGGCGGGTTGGTGGTGGTCTTCTCGATCCACTTGGTCTGGGCGACCTGCTCCGGGGTCAGTTCCACCAGACGGTGGACGAAAATGCCCGGGAGGTGGATGTCGTCGGGCGCGAGCTCTCCGACCTCGACGATCTTCTCGGCCTCGACGATGCACACCCGGCCGGCCATCGCCGCGAGCGGTGAGAAGTTGCGGGCCGTGAGGTTGAACCGGAGATTGCCGTTGCGGTCGGCCACCGCGGCGCGCACCAGCGAGTAGTCGGCCTCGATGGCCTGCTCGAGCACGTAGGTCTCGCCGCGGATCTCGCGGGTCTCCTTGGGCGGGGAGGCCACCGCGATCCCGCCGGCCGAGTCGTACTTCCACGGCATGCCGCCGTCCGCGACGAACGTGCCGACGCCGGTGCGGGTGAAGAACGCCCCGATACCGGACCCGCCCGCACGCATCCGCTCGGCGAGCGTGCCCTGCGGGGTGAGCTCCACCTCGAGCTCACCGGACAGGTACTGGCGGGCGAACTCCTTGTTCTCCCCCACGTAGGAGGAGACGATGCGCCGGAGCTTGCCGCTCTCCAGCAGGATGCCGAGGCCCTTGCCGTCGACGCCGGCGTTGTTGGAGAACACCTCGAAGTCCCCGACGTCGCGGGCGGCGAGGGCCTCGATGACGATCTGCGGGATCCCGCTCAGGCCGAACCCGCCGGCGGCGATGGACGCCCCGTCGGGGATGTCCGCGACGGCCTCCGCCGCGGTCATGATCTTGCTGGACATACACGCACTCCTTGGGTGTGGGGGCGGTCAGGCGATGCCGAGGATCTCGATCGCGCTCTTGCGCATGTCGACCTTGCGGACCTTGCCGGTGACGGTCATGGGGAACTCGTCGACCACGTGGACGTACTTCGGGATCTTGTGGCGGGCGAGCTTGCCGGTGGCGAACTCGCGGACCTCCTCGGCCGTGAGATCGTCGCGTCCCGGCTTGAGCCGGACCCAGGCCATGAGCTCCTCGCCGTACTTGGGGTCGGGCACGCCGATCACCTGGGCGTCGAGGATGTCCGGGTGGGTGTAGAGGAACTCCTCGACCTCCCGCGGGTAGATGTTCTCGCCACCGCGGATGACCATGTCCTTGATGCGGCCGGTGATGCGGACGTAACCGCCCGAGTCCATCTCCCCGATGTCGCCGGTGTGCATCCAGCCCTCGGCGTCGATCGCCTCGGCGGTCTTGTCCGGCTGGTCCCAGTAGCCCAGCATGACGCTGTAGCCCTTCGTGCAGAACTCGCCGGCCTCGCCGCGCGGCAGGGTGGCACCGGTCGACGGGTCGACGATCTTGATCTCGAGGTGCGGCCCGACCCGGCCGACCGTGGACACGCGCCGGTCCAGCGAATCGTCCCGACGGGTCTGGGTGGACACCGGCGAGGTCTCCGTCATGCCGTAGCAGATGGAGACCTCCTCCATGTTCATCCTGTCGATCACCTGACGCATGGTGGATTCGGGGCACGGCGAGCCGGCCATGATCCCGGTGCGCAGCGTGGACAGGTCGTAGGAGTCGAAATCCTCCAGCGCGAGCTCGGCGATGAACATCGTGGGCACGCCGTAGAGACTCGTGCACTTCTCCTGCTCCACCGCGCGCAGCGAGGCCGCGGGGTCGAACGCGGGCGCCGGGATGACCATTGCCGATCCGTGGCTGGTGCACGCGAGGTTGCCCATCACCATGCCGAAGCAGTGGTAGAAGGGCACCGGGATGCACACTCGGTCGACCTCCGTGTAGTTGACGAGCTCGCCGACGAAGTACCCGTTGTTGAGGATGTTCGAGTGCGAGAGCGTGGCGCCCTTGGGGAAGCCCGTGGTGCCGGAGGTGTACTGGATGTTGATCGGGTCGCCCGGCTGCAGTGCGGCGCGGATCGACGCCAGTTCCTCGGCGTGGGTGGGGCCCGAGACCAGCGACTCCCACTCCTCGTCGCCGAAGAGCACGACCAGTTCGAGGTCGGGGCAGTTCGGCTGGACCTGCGCGAGCATCCCGGTGTAGTCGGAATCCTTGAACTGGGGGGCGGCGACGACGGCCTTGATCCCCGCCTGCTTGAGCACGTACTCCAGCTCGTGGACCCGGTAGGACGGGTTGATGTTGACCAGCACCGCGCCGATCTCGGCGGTGGCGTACTGGACCATCACCCACTCCCACCGGTTGGGCGACCAGATCCCCACCCGGTCGCCCGCACGGATGCCGAGGCGGTGCAGTCCGGAGGCGAGGCGGCGGACGTCGGCGAGGAACTCGGCGTAGGTCCACCGCCGGTCGGCCTGCACGTCGACGAGCGCGTCGCGGTCGCCGAACCTCTCGACGGTCGCCGCGAGGTTCTCGGGGATCGTCTGGGTGAGCAGGGGGACGTCGGTCTCCCCGCGCGTGTGGGACCCGGCGGGGTCGAGGGGTGTGGAATCGAGATCGGTGGTGGTCATCTCGGTACTCCTTGGGGGTGGGGCCGGACGGCCCGCGACAGGGGGGCGCGACACGGGGATTGCGGTATCAGGTGGCGGCGGCCGCGGCGCGACGCATCGTCGCCTCGGCCTGACGGAAGACGGGACCGTCGACCATGCGACCGTCCAGCCGGAACACGCCCTGGTTGTGTTCCGCGGCGGCGAGGACCTTCCGGGCCCAGGCCACCTCGTCGTCGTCGGGGGCGTAGGCCTCGCGGACCACCGCCACCTGGGACGGGTGGATACACGCGGTGGCCACGAACCCCAGCGCGACGGCGTCGAGCGCCTCGGCGCGCTGACCGGAGGAGTCGGCGATGTCCAGGTGCACGGAGTCGACCGCCCACCGACCGAACGCGGCCGCGGCGAGCGCGACCCGCGCACGGGCGTGACGGGGTACGTCGCGGTACTCCCCCGCCTCGCGGGGGCCACCGGCCTCGGCGGAGGAGAACCGGCTGGTCGATCCGCCCATCGCGGCCAGGAGGTCCTCGGCGCCCCACATCATCCCGGCGCACCCGGGCGCGGCGGCGATCTCCTCCGCGCGGACGACCCCGAGCGGGGTCTCGACCAACGCCAGCACCGCGGCGCCGGTCGTCGAGTGCAGATCCGTGACCTGCGCGGCGGACTCGGTCTTGGCCAGCATCACGCAGCGGTACTCCGTGTCGGCCAGGGCCTCGAGGTCGGCCGCGTGGTCGTCGGTGCCGGTCGGGTTGACCCGCACGATCGTCCGGTCCGGATCGAGTGTCGAGGCCCGCAGCGCGTCACGGGCCGCGGGGCGGTCCGCCGGTGCGACGGCGTCCTCGAGGTCGACGATCACGACGTCCGCGCGGTCCGCCGCCTTGCCGTAGCGCTCCGGCCGGTCGGCCGGGCAGAACAGCAGTGCCGGGCCGGGCGGAATCCAGGCGGGTGCGGGGGTCATGCCGTGGCCTCCCCGCCCGGGCCCGACTCCGTCGGCCGCTTGCGGACCAGCGTCTTACGGACCGCCCTGGCCACGATGTCGCCGTGCTGGTTGCGGCCGATGTGCTCGAGGGTCACGATGCCCTCTCCCGGCCGCGACTTCGACTCGCGCTTGTCGGTGCACACGGTCTCCGCGTACAGCGTGTCACCGTGCAGGACCGGTTTAGGGAAGCTGACCTCGGAGAAGCCGAGGTTCGCCACGATCGTGCCCTGGGTGAGCTGGGCGACCGACAGTCCCACGAGCGTCGACAGCGTGTGCATCGAGTTCATGAGTCGCTCGCCGCCGAAGCCCGGCTGCTCGGCCGACCACGCCGCGTCCAGGTGCAGGGCCTGCGTGTTCATCGTCAGCGTGGTGAACAGGACGTTGTCCGTCTCGGTCATCGTGCGCCCGGGGCGGTGGAGGTAGGCGGTCCCCACCTCGTACTCCTCGAACCACAGGCCACGCTGGACGACCTCTCTGCGCTGGTCAGTCATCGCCTACAGCCCCAGACCGCGTGCGATGAGCATGAGCTGCACCTCGGTGGTGCCCTCGCCGATCTCGAGGATCTTGGAGTCGCGGTAGTGCCGCGCCACCGCGTACTCGTTCATGAAGCCGTAGCCACCGTGGATCTGGGTGGCGTCGCGGGCGTTGTCCATGGCCGCCTCGGAGGCGATCATCTTGGCGATGGCGGCCTCCTTCTTGAACTCCTTGCCGGCCAGCATGAGGCGCGCGGCCTCGTAGTAGGCGCAACGCGCCGTGTGGGCGCGGGCCTCCATGCGGGCGATCTTGAACGCGATGGCCTGGAACTCGCCGATCTTGCGGCCCATGGACTCGCGCTCACGGGCGTACTTCACGGACTCGTCGACGCACCCCTGCGCGGCACCGGTGGCCACGGCGGCGATCGCGATGCGTCCCTCGTCGAGGATCGACAGGAAGTTCGCGTACCCGCGCCCCTCCTCGCCGAGGAGGTTCTCCGCCGGCACCCGGGCGTCGGCGAAGGTCAGCGGGTGCGTGTCGGAGGAGTTCCACCCGACCTTGTCGTACGCGGGCTCCGCGGTGAATCCGGGGGTGTCGGCCGGGACAATGATCGTCGAGATGGCCTTCTTCACAGAACCGTCCGCGGCCCGCCGCTCTCCGGTCACCGCGGTCACGGTGACCAGCGAGGTGATGTCGGTGCCGGAGTTGGTGATGAACTGCTTGTTGCCGTTGATCACCCACTCGTCGCCGTCACGCTTCGCGGTGGTCTTGGTGGCGCCGGCGTCCGAGCCCGCACCGGGCTCGGTCAGGCCGAAGCCGGCGAGCGTGCGGCCGGCGGCCAGATCGGGGAGCCACGTGGCGCGCTGCTCGTCGTTGCCGAAGTGGTAGATGGGCATGGCGCCCAAGCCCACGCCTGCCTCGAGGGTCATGGCGGTCGACTGGTCGACGCGGCCGAGCTCCTCCAGGGCGAGTGACAGGGCGAAGTAGTCGCCGCCCATCCCGCCGAACTCCTCCGGGAACGGCAGACCGAACAGGCCCATGTCGCCCATCTGGGCGACGACCTCGTACGGGAAGGTGTGGTTGCGATCGTGCTCGGCCGAGGCCGGGGCGACCACCTTGTCGGCGAAGTCCGCGACCGTCGACTTCAGGTCGGCGTAGTGCTCTTCCAACTCAGGCATTGCCTTCTCCTTCGGATTCCTCGGTGGAGGGGTGGGGCTCGACGGTGCTCGGTTCAACAGCGCTCGGTTCAACAGTCGCGAGCAGGTGGTCGGCGGGCACCTGCTCGCCGGTGGTGACGTGCACGCGGACCACACCGTCGATCGGCGCGGGCAGCGCGTGTTCCATCTTCATGGCCTCGACGGCCAGGATGTTCTGTCCGGCGGTGACCTCGTCGCCGTCGGCGACGAAGCACGCGATGACCGAACCGGGCATGGGGCTGACGATCTGGCCGTCCGACATCCCGGCGTCGTGGATCCGGGAGTCGATGAGCGGGAGCATCCGGAGGTCCCAGGTCCCGCCGTCGCCGGCCACCCAGAAGGTGTCGGCGGCCTTGGGGTCCGCCGAGCGCACGACGGTCCAGCGCTGCTGGGTGCCGTCGACGGTCAGCCGGAGGGAGGCGCCGTCCCGGGCGACCCGCGCACGATGTCGGGAGGAGACCTCGGGCGCCTCGGTGGATCCGATCGTGGCGTCGGTGATGGTCACCTCGGCGTCGTCGGGGGTCCCCCGCAGTCCCACGGTGACCGCGTCGGACCCGGCGCCGGCGTCCAGGCGGGTCCACACCTCGGCGCGCCCGCCGATCCGCCACCCGTTGGGAACGTCCCACGGGCCGCGGCGTTGCGCGGGCACCCGGGCCCAGCGCTCCTCGGTGCGGTGCATGGCCACGGCGATCAGTCCGCCCTCGGGGGCGGGCGTCGCGGTGTAGTCGTCGACGGACCGGTCGAGCAGGCCCGTGTCCAGCTCGCCGGAGACGACCTCCGGCCGCGAGAGCAGGAACCGGCAGAAGTCGACGTTCGTGCGCAGACCCAGCACGTGGGTGCCGGCGAGCGCGGCGTCGAGCCGGGCCAGTGCCTCGGCGCGGTCGGCGCCGTGCGCGATGACCTTGCCGAGCATCGGGTCGTAGTCGCTGCCGACGACCGTGCCCACACGGAGGCCGGAGTCCACGCGAATGCCGTCGCCGGAGGGCTCCTCGAGCCCGACCACGGTGCCGCCGGTGGGCAGGAAGCCCTTGGCCGGGTCCTCGGCATAGACGCGGGCCTCGATCGCGTGGCCGGTGAGGGTGATGTCCTCCTGGCGCAGGGTGAGCTCCTGGCCCGCGGCGATGCGGACCTGCCAGTCGACCAGGTCGACACCGGTGACCATCTCGGTGACCGGGTGCTCGACCTGCAGGCGGGTGTTCATCTCCATGAAGAAGAACTCGTCCGGGGCGTGCGCGGAGACGATGAACTCCACCGTGCCCGCGCCCACGTACCCCACCGACCGGGCGGCGTCGCACGCCGCCTGACCGATGCGCTGACGGGTGACCTCGTCGAGCAGTGCGCTGGGCGCCTCCTCGATGACCTTCTGATGGCGGCGCTGCAGTGAGCACTCCCGCTCACCCAGGTGGATGACGTTGCCGTGGGTGTCGGCCAGGACCTGCACCTCGATGTGGCGCGGGGTGTCGACGAACCGCTCGAGGAACAGGGTGTCGTCGCCGAAGGCGCCTGCCGACTCCCGTCGCGAGGACTCCAGTGCCGCCGGCAGATCGGCGGGATCGGTGACGCGGCGCATCCCCTTGCCGCCACCACCGGCCGAGGGCTTGACGAGGACCGGGTAGCCGACCTCGGCGGCACCGGCGATCAGTTCGTCGTCGGTCAGTCCCGGACGCGAGATCCCGGGCACGGTGGGGACGTCACGTGCGGACACCGCCGCCTTGGCGGTGATCTTGTCGCCCATGGTCTCGATCGCCGAGGCCGGCGGTCCGACGAAGATCAGGCCGGCCTCGGCGAGTGCCCGCGCGAACCGCGAGTTCTCGGACAGGAAACCGTAGCCCGGGTGCACGGCCTGCGCCCCGGTCTGGCGGCAGGCGTCGATCACCTTGTCGATGTCGAGGTAGGACTGCGAGGCCTGGGCCGGGCCGAGGCGGACGGCGGCGTCGGCCATGCGCACGTGCAGCGCGTCGGCGTCCGCGTCGGAGTAGACGGCGACCGAGCGGATACCCGCTGCCCGCAGCGAGCGGATCACGCGGCACGCGATCTCCCCGCGGTTGGCCACCAGGACGGTGTGGAGTTTCTGTGACAGTTGTTCTGACATGGGGCTGCTCACATCCTGAAGACGCCGTTGTTGACCGGCTCGAGGGGGGCGTTGGCCGCGGCCGCCAGGGCCAGACCGAGGACAGTGCGGGTGTCTGCGGGGTCGATGATCCCGTCGTCCCACAGGCGGGCCGTGGAGTAGTACGCGGTGGACTGCTCCTCGAACTGCTCACGGATCGGCGCGGTGAACTCGGCCTGCTGCTCGTCGGTCCACTCCCCGCCCGACTTGGTGACCTGGGCTGCGCGCACCGAGGCGAGGGTGTCGGCCGCCTGGGGCCCGCCCATCACGGCGATCTTCGCGTTGGGCCACATCCACAGGAACCGCGGGGAGTACGCACGGCCACACATGGAGTAGTTGCCGGCACCGAAGGACCCGCCCACGACGATGGTGAACTTGGGGACCCGGGCGCACGCCACGGCGGTGACCATCTTGGCGCCGTTCTTGGCGATGCCGCCCGCCTCGTACTGCCGGCCCACCATGAAGCCGGTGATGTTCTGCAGGAAGACCAGCGGTATCTTGCGGCGGTCGCACAGTTCGATGAAGTGGGCGCCCTTGAGCGCGGACTCCGAGAAGATGACGCCGTTGTTGCCGATGATGCCCACCGGGTGCCCGTGGATATGGGCGAACGCGGTCACCATCGAGGTGCCGTAGTTCTCCTTGAACTCGGTGTACTCGCCGCCGTCGACGATCGTGCCGATGATGTCGCGCACGTCGTAGGGCTGGCGCGAGTCGACCGGGACGAGGTCGTAGAGGTCGGCCTGCGGGCGGACCGGCTCGCGGGGCTCGAGCACCTCCCAGTCCGGCTCGGGCGCCGGCGGGCAGGTCGCCACGATCCGGCGGACCTTCATCAGGGCGTCGTAGTCGTCGTCGGCGAGGTGGTCCACCACACCGGAGGTCTTGGCGTGCAGGTCGCCGCCACCGAGCTCCTCGGCGGTGACCTCCTCGCCCGTCGCGGCCTTCACCAGCGGCGGGCCGGCGAGGAAGATCGTGCCCTGGTTCCGGACGATCACGGCCTCGTCGCTCATCGCGGGGACGTACGCGCCACCGGCGGTGCACGACCCCATGACCGCGGCGATCTGCGGGATGCCCTTGGCGGACATGTTCGCCTGGTTGTAGAAGATCCGGCCGAAGTGGTCGCGGTCGGGGAAGACCTCGTCCTGCTGCAGCAGCATCGCGCCGCCGGAGTCCACGAGGTAGATGCACGGCAGGTTGTTGGCCAGCGCCACCTCCTGGCCGCGGAGGTGCTTCTTCACCGTCATCGGGTAGTAGGTGCCGCCGGAGACGGTCGCGTCGTTGGCGATGATCAGGCACTCGCGGCCCGACACCCGGCCGATCCCGGCGACGACGCCGGCGGCGGGGGCCTTGCCCCCGTACATCTCCTCCGCCGCCAGCGGCGAGAGCTCGAGGAACGGGCTGCCCGGGTCGAGCAGCACGTCCACGCGCTGGCGGGCGAGCAGCTTGCCGCGCTCGAGGTGGCGCGCACGGGCCTTCTCACCGCCGCCCAGCGCGGCCCGCTCGAGGCGCTCGCGGAGGTCGGCGAGAAGTTCCTCGTGGGCCTGGCGATTGGTGGTCGCGGAAGTCATCAGTGCCGCTCCCTTTCAGTTAAGTCGGATTAACTGAAACCGACGATAGTGCTGCGCCTCACAAATGTCCAGAGCGGATCCGGGATCACCCACCCGGACCCGGACCCGCGCTCACCCACTCCGCGGACCCGACGACGCGCACGGCCGGCGTCCCGGCGGGGGGTTGCAGCTCCCGGTCGTCGCGCCGCCGATCCGGCCGAGAACCCCGCGCGGAGACGCCGCCATTCCCGCCATCCGTGCAGGTGGACAGCTTAGGCTGACCTGACTTAGCACAGCCTCAACTTGCTTGCAAGCCGGGGGGATGCGGTGTTGACTCTGGGGCACACCACGCCACCGTCATACGAGGAGCGATCATCATGGCCACACTCACCGGAATCAGCGCCTGCACCGTCACGGCGTGCTCCTTCAACAGTGAGGAGAGCTGCAACGCGGGCGCCATCACCGTCGCCGGAACCCCGGATCACGCCGAGTGCGGCACCTTCATCTCGCTGGACGTCCGCGGCGGACTGCCCACCGCCAGCGCACACGTGGGCGCCTGCCAACGGGTGGAGTGCACCCACAACAAGGACCTGCTCTGCTCGGCGGACTCCGTCGAGATCGGCTCCGGCGCCGATACCGCCGACTGCCTCACCTACAGCCCGGCCTGATCGGCCCGGTCCGCGCCATCGCGGGAAGCTAGCTGGCGCGGGCCACGTACTGACCCATCTCACGGACGACGTCATTGACGCACTCCGCGCGGGTCAGGAACGGCAGGTGGATGACATCGGCGTGGGTACCGAGCGCCGTCAGCAGATGCAGGCCGTCGGGATCGACGCCCAGGACATACGGCGGCTGCGCCGGGTCGGCGGACCCGGCCAGCATGGCCAGGTCAGAGCCGAAGCGCGCCCGGATCTCGTCCGCGAGGCCGGGCGCCTCGCATGCCAGGGGGTCCGACGGGACCGCGTCCAGGCAGCCCGCGTGGACGGTGCCCTCGTGCCCCAGTCGGCGGATGTCGAGGTCGCCGAGCTCGATCTCGATCTCGACCACCCAGCCCTCACCCTGCCTGGCCGCACGCGCCACGCCGAAGCCGTACAGGCTCGCGACGTGGACCTTGGCCTCGACGATCGGGGCGTACTCGTCGATCATGACGACCACCTCGACCGACTCTCCCGGGGCGACCATCAGCGCGGACCAGGGGGCCGGGGTCCCGGTGACGATGATCGCCCCCTCCCCGACCCAGCGATGGCCGGCGGAGACCATGACGTCCGAACGGTTCTTGGTCCCGCGCACGGCGACCGTCGCGATGCCGGCTCCGTCGAGCAGCCGGCGCGCGCCGGTGGTGATCGGATCCGACACGACCGGGTGCGCTGCCATCGATTGCCTCCAGAGATCGGCCCCGCCCGCAGATGCGTTAGGTGACCCTCGCCTTACTTAGGTACCCCTAAAGTGCCCGACGATGCGGAACCTGTCAAGAGGGCCACCGATTTTCACACCCCCTCGTCCTACAGTGGGGGGGTGACCGACGCCACAACCGATGCCACAACCGATGCCACAACCGATGACACCGCCCCTGCCCGGCCCCACCCCGACACCGCGCGGGTCCACGCCTTCCGTGACGACGCATTCGGGTACGACGACGCCACCGCCCTCGCCGAGCGGGTCCGCGTCGGCGAGGTGTCACCGACCGAGCTCGTCGAGGCCGCCATCGAACGATGCCAGCAGGTGGATCCGGCGCTCGGCGCCCTGGTCTTCACCGCCTTCGACAGGGCCCGCGAGCACGCACGCCGGACCGCGGACTCGCGCCTGTCCTCGCCGTTCGCCGGCGTGCCGTCGGCTTTCAAGGACGCGGTGCAGGTCGAGGGCGCCCCGATGCGGCTCGGCTCCCCCGCCGTTCCCGACTCCCCCGCCCTCCACGACGGCGACTACGCACGTGCGTTCCGCGCCACCGGCCTGATCCCGTTGGGCATCACCGCCATGCCCCCGTTCGGCTGGACCGCCGCAACCGAACGGCAGGGCGGCCTGGTGACCCGCAACCCGTGGAACACCGGCCGCACCAGTGGCGGCTCCTCGGGTGGTTCCGCGGCCCTCGTGGCCGCGGGGGCGTTGCCGATCGCGCACGCCAACGACGGCGGGGGGTCGATCCGGATACCCGCGGCCGTCACCGGGCTGGTCGGGTTCAAGCCGAGCCGGGGTAGGCACACCGACGAGAAGTTCTCCCGGGGCATGCCGATCCCCATCGTGTCGCAGTCGGTGGTCTCCCGGTCCGTCCGGGACACCGCCACGTTCCTCACCGCGTTCGAGGCGAGCCACCTCCCCGTCGGCGTCCCCCCGGTGGGCCCCGTCGCCCCCGCCCCGGCACGGCGCCTGCGCATCGGACTCGTGGAGCAGAGCCCGGCGGGCGGTGCGACCGATGCCGCGACCCTGGCGGTCCTCCGCGAGACCGCCGTGCGGCTGGCCGGACTGGGCCACGAGGTGGTGCCGACCGAGGCTCCCGTCCCGACGGGGTTCCGGGACGACTTCATCGCTTACTGGGGGCTGCTCGCGCTGAGCACGTCATCGTCCGGGCGCAGGCTCTTCGACCCCGATTTCGACCCGGCCGAACTCGACCCCTTCACGATCGGGCTCGCGCGGATGGCCCGACGGAACATCGCCTCGCTTCCCCTGCACCTACTGCGGTTGGCGAGGACCCGGCGGCAGTTCGACGCGAGGTTCGGCGACCTCGACGTGTACATCAACCCGGTGGTCGCCCACGAGACCCCGGAGGTCGGGTACCTGGACGCGGACCTGCCGTTCGAGACCCACCTGGAGCGGGTCTCCAACTGGGTCACCTTCACCCCGCTGCAGAACATCGCGGGGTCGCCGGCCGTCTCGCTGCCCACCGGTCACGCGCCGGACGGGATGCCCGTCGGCGTGCACTTCTCCGCCCGCAGGGGGCAGGACCGGCTCCTGCTGGAGCTGGCCTCGGAGTACGAGGCCGCCCATCCGTTCGCCCGGATCTGGGAGTGAGGCTCACTCCCCCAGCAGCTGGGTGACGCGCGGCCCGACCCGCTGACGCAGGATCACCTCGGTGCGGGTGCGCAGGACGCCGGGCGTGGAGATGATGGCGCTGAACACCTCCTCGAGGTGGGCGTGGTCCCGCGCGACGACCCGGCAGACGACGTCGAACTCGCCGGCGATGCTCACCACCTCGAGCACCTCGCGCACCTGCGCCAGCCCCGCACACGTCTCGTCGAGCCTGGCCTGCGCCACCTGGATGTGGACGAGCGCGCCCAGCGGGTACCCGAGGGCGGCGGGGTCGAGCCTCGGCGCCCACGAGGCGAGCACACCGCGCGCCTCCAACTTGTCGAGCCGGGCCTGGGCGGTGCCCCTGGCCACCCCGAGTCGTCGCGAGAACTCGCGGACCCCGACGCGCGGGTCGGACAGGACGATGTCAAGGAGCCGTCGGTCGGTGTCGTCCAGGTTGGGTGAAGGGTCCATGTGTCCACGGTATACGACGACGAGGTGGACAGATGGTCCAGTCATGACGCACACACGGGACCCCTAATGTGCAGACTGTTCGATCTCGGACTGGCCGCGTGACGCGCCTCACAGTTCGTCCTAGCCTGGGGGCACATCGTTCGTATCGCGAAGGCCAGGTGTTGATCATGACCTCTCTCCTCCACTCCACGGACGGCACGCATGACGACCTGCCGCGGACCGGGCAAGCGGACGCCGGATCGTTCTCCCTCTCCGATCGCTACACGCGCGAGAGCGGCACGGTCTTCCTCTCCGGGATCCAGGCACTGGTCCGGACGGTCCGCGACCGGGCACGGCTCGACCGCAGGCAGAATCTGCTCACCGCGAGCCTGGTCAGCGGTTACGAGGGATCGCCGCTCGCGGGGTACGACCTCGAACTGGCCAGGCGTCGCGAGTTCCTCGGGCCGTTCGACATCGTGCACCGCCCCGCCCTCAACGAGGAGGCGGGCGCCACGGCGGTGATGGGGTCCCAGCTCGCCCGGCGCACGGGCACCCTGCGCGCCACCGCCAACACCGGCGGTGCCGCCCTCCAGGGGGTCGTGGGGTACTGGTACGGCAAGGCGCCCGGCCTGGACCGTGCCACCGACGCGTTGCGGCACGCCAACCTGATAGGCACCGATCCGAACGGCGGCGCGGTGGTGCTGGTCGGCGACGATCCGGGCGCCAAGTCCTCCACCGTGCCGTGCGCGTCCGAGTTGGCACTCGCGGACCTGTACATGCCGACGCTCTACCCCGCGGACCCGCAGGACGTCCTGGACTTCGGCGTCCACGCCGCGATCCTGTCCCGGGTCTCCGGCCTGTGGTCCGCGATGAAGATCTCGGCGCACGTCGCGGACGCCTCGGCGACCGCCCTCGTCGATCCCGACCGGATCCTGCCCGTGTACGGCGACCTCGGGACGAGCCCGCACGTGCCGTCCGGTCGGCTCCTGGGGGCCAGCCTCATGGAGCTCGAGCAGAACCAGCTCACCATCCGCCTCCCCCGTGCGCTGGAGTACGCCCGCCTCAACCGTCTCAACCGGATCGTGCAGTCGACCCCCGACGACCGGATCGGCGTCGTCGCGGCCGGGAAGACCTACCTGGACGTCCGCGAGTCACTGCGCCGCCTCGGGATCGGCGACGACGAGCTGGGCCGCCGCGGGATCCGCATCCTCAAGCTGGGCATGATCTACCCCCTGGAGCGCACGATCCTCGACGAGTTCATGTCCGGTCTCGACGAGGTGATCGTGGTGGAGGAGAAGCGCGACTTCATCGAGACCATGATCCGGGACATCCAGTTCCGCAAGCCCGGGGTGGCGAACGTGGTCGGCAAGGCGCACGAGGACGGGTCCACCCTGTTCAGCCGGTTCGGCGAGCTCGACGTCGATTCCGTCACCCGCGGCCTGGCGCAGCGTCTCGGCCCGGTCCACGGAATCGAATCGGCTCGGGCCTGGCTCGACGGCCCGGGACGCGGACGCTCCCGGATCGCGCTGCCGCTCGCCACGAGCCGCACCCCGTACTTCTGCTCGGGGTGCCCCCACAACAGCTCGACCAAGGTCGCCGACGGCACGCTCGTCGGCGGGGGCATCGGCTGTCACGCGATGGTGCTCATGATGGACGAGGAGCAGGTCGGCCACGTCACCGGAGTCACCCAGATGGGCGGCGAGGGGATCCAGTGGACCGGGATGGCGCCGTTCCTCACCGAGCAGCACATGGTGCAGAACGTCGGCGACGGCACCTTCATGCACTCGGCCTCCCTGGCGCTCCGGGCCGCCGTGGCCTCCGGCGACAACATCACCTACAAGCTCCTCTACAACGGGACGGTGGCGATGACCGGCGGGCAGGACCCGGTCGGCGAGATGACCCTGCCCGAGATCCTCCGGCTCCTGCAGGCCGAGAAGGTCGCGAGGATCGTCGTCACCACCGACGACGTCAGGGCGACCCGGTCCCGGGGCCTGCCGAGGGGCGTGGAGGTCCGCGACCGGGTGGACACCCTCGAGGTACAGCGGGAACTCGCGGCCGTTCCGGGGGTCACGGTTCTCGTGCACGACCAGTACTGCGCAGCCGAGAAGCGCCGCCACCGCAAGCGTGGCACCTTCCCCACGCCGGACGAGCGGGTGGTGATCAACGAGCGCATCTGCGAGGGATGCGGGGACTGCGGCCGGAAGTCCAACTGCCTGTCGGTCCATCCGGTGGAGACCGAGTTCGGCCGGAAGACGCAGATCGACCAGTCCACCTGCAACTTCGACTTCTCGTGCCTGGAGGGTGACTGCCCCGCGTTCGTCACCGTCGTCCCCGGTGAGAAGTCCCGGCGGGTGACGTCCGCGCCTGCCCTGGCGGCCGACGCGATCCCGGAACCGGCCCGCGCCGGGGTCGCGCCCGACCGCGGTTTCTCCCTGCGGCTGACCGGGATCGGCGGCACCGGCATCGTCACCGTCTCGGCGATCCTCGCCACCGCGGCCGTCCTCGACGGCCACTCGGCGCGCACCCTGGACATGACCGGGCTCGCCCAGAAGGGCGGCGCGGTGGTCTCCGACGTCCGCGTGACCCGCACGCCGACCGAACAGCCCCCGAAGATCGGGGCCGGCGACTGCGACCTCTACCTGTGCTGTGACGGCCTGGTCGGCGCGGACAGCACCCACCTGAAGGTGGCCGCTCCCGATCGCACCACGGCGGTGGTGTCCACCACTCAGATCCCCACCGGGAAGATGGTGATCGACACCTCCGAGCACTACCCGACCACCTCGGACATCCAGGCGATCATCGACCCGACCACCTCGCGCGGGCTGTACCTCGACCCGGGGGCGCTCACCGAGCAGCTCTTCGGGTCCACCCAGACCGCCAACATGCTCATGGTCGGGGCGGCGTACCAGAGCGGGGCCCTGCCGATCTCGGCGCAGTCGATCGAGCGGGCGATCGAGCTCAACGGGGTGGCCGTCGACGCGAACCTGCAGGCCTTCCGTCGCGGCCGGCAGGCGGTCGCCGAGCCGAACGCCCTGGCGGCGTTGGCGGCCGGGTTGCACCGCCCGGCCGGAACGGCCACGGCGGGCCGGCACGTGCCCTCCCCCGCGGCGGAGCGACTGCTGACCCACCTCGACGCCGACGCCTCCGACGAGCTCCGCGACGTGGTCGCGCTCCGGGTCGACGAACTGATCGGCTACCAGGACGAGGCGTACGCGGTCGACTACGTCCGGCGCGTGGAGGAGGTCCGCGCCGCCGGGTCCCTCGAGGACGGCGACCCGGCCGGGCCGACCTCCGAGCAGCTCAGCCTCGCCGTGGCCCGCAACCTGTTCAAGGTGATGGCCTACAAGGACGAGTACGAGGTCGCCCGCCTGGCCGTGGATCCACAGTTCGCGACGCAGCTCGACGAGGACTGGGGCGAAGGGGCGGTGGCCAGACTGAAGTTGCATCCCCCGGTGCTGCGCGCGATGGGAATGAAGAAGAAGATCTCGATCGGCCCGCGGGCCATGCCGGCGATGAAGGCGTTGGCCCGGATGAAGCGACTGCGCGGCACGCGGATGGACCTCTTCGGCTACGCGGAGGTCCGCCGCGTCGAGCGTGAGCTGCTGGCCGGGTACCGGGATCTCGTCGCCGACCTGGCCTCGGAGTTGCGGCGCGCGGGCCCGGTGGGCAAGGACGCCACCTGGCTGGCGACCGCGGTGGCGCTCGCGGAGCTGCCGGACATGGTCCGCGGCTACGAGCACGTCAAGCTCGCGAACGTCGAGCGGTACCGGGAGGAGATGGCCCACCTCCGGTCCGCCCTGACCTGATCGGCACACACCCGGGCAGGCGCTCAGGACCGCAGCGCCGCCGAGGCCATCGCCGTGAGCACGCGCCGAAGGTCGGCCTCGGCCATGGCCGGCAGCCGGGGGCTCGAGTTGAGGAGCCCGAACACCGCGTGGACGTGGGCCCGCGCCTCGATCGACGAGAGCTCGGGACGCACCCGCACGAGGGCGTCCACCCACAACTGCGCGTACTCCCGCTGCAGGGTGCGCACCTCGTGCCGGGGAGCGGCCGGCAGGGAACCGAGGTCACGGAACTGCACGCTGATGAGATCGGGCTCCGTGGCGACGAAGTCCACGTGCACCCCGAGCAGGGCATCGAGCACATCCACCGGCTCGCCGGCCCGCTCGACCGCCGCCCGCCCACCGTCCCGCAGGCGACGGGAGATGTCGAGCAGCATCTCGGCCAGTACGTCCTCCTTGGAGGTGAAGTACCGGTACATGCCCGGCCCGGAGATCCCGACCTCGGCACCGATGTCGTCCAGCCGCACGGCGTGGAATCCGCGCCGGGCCATGAGGCGGGCGGCGGCCACGAGGATCTCGTCGCGTCGCCGGGCCTTGGCCCGGGCGCGCGGGGTCAGCGGGGCCGCGGCGTCCTGCCGCTCGCCCACGCCGCTGCCCCCGGCCCCGGTCTCCGTCATCTCAGTGCCATCTCGGACGTGCCGTCTCAGTGGAAGAAGTGCCGGGCGCCGGTGAAGTACATGGTGATCCCCGCCTTCTCCGCGGCCTCGATCACCTCGGCGTCCCGCACGGACCCGCCGGGCTGGACCACCGCGCGCACGCCGGCCTCGGCGAGCACCTCGAGACCGTCCGCGAAGGGGAAGAACGCGTCCGACGCGGCGACCGACCCGGTGACCCGCTCCCCCGCGCGCTGCACGGCGAGCCGGGCGGAGTCGACGCGGTTGACCTGGCCCATGCCCACGCCCACGGTGGCCCCGGACTGCGCGAGCAGGATGGCGTTGGACTTGACCGCGCGGCACGCGCGCCACGCGAACAGCAGGTCGCGCAGGGTCTGCTCGTCGGCGTCGTCGCCGCACGCCTTGGTCCAGCCGGCGACCACGTCGCCGTCCGCGTCGAGCGAGTCACGTTGCTGGACCAGCACGCCGCCGGAGATCTGCTTGCGCTCGAACTCGCCCTCGGCGGGCGCCTGCGCGGAGAGGATGCGGATGTTCTTCTTGCGCTGCAGGATCTCCACGGCACCGTCCGCGTAGGACGGGGCGATGATCACCTCGGTGAAGATCTCGGCGACCTGCTCCGCCATCTCCACGGTGACCTCACGGTTGGCCGCGATCACACCACCGAACGCGCTGACGGGGTCGCACTCGTGCGCGGCGCGGTGGGCGGCCGCGATGTCGGCGTCGATCGCGATGCCGCACGGGTTGGCGTGCTTGATGATCGCCACGCACGGCTCGGCGTGATCGAAGGCGGAGCGCCACGCGGCGTCGCCGTCGACGTAGTTGTTGTAGCTCATCTCCTTGCCGTGCACCTGGGTGGCCTGGGCGAGGCCGGGCGCGGCGGCCGCGTCGGTGTAGAGAGCGGCGCTCTGGTGCGGGTTCTCGCCGTAGCGCAGGGTGGCGGCGAGGTCGAGGCTCTGCCCCTGCCAGACCGGGAACTCGCCGGAGCCGCCCGCTGCCCCGTCGCCCGCGCCGTCCGCGGTCTGTGCGGTCATCCACGTGGCCACGGCGACGTCGTAGGCCCCGGTGTGGCGGAACGCGGCGGCGGCCAGACTGCGGCGCTTCTCGAGGGTGAACCCACCGGCCGCGACGGCCTCGAGCGCCTCGCCGTATCCGGCGGGGTCGACGAGCACAGCCACCGACGGGTGGTTCTTCGCGGCCGCGCGGACCATCGACGGTCCGCCGATGTCGATCTGCTCGACGCAGGCGTCGTAATCGGCGCCGGAGGCGACGGTGTCGGTGAAGGGATAGAGGTTGACGACGACGAGCTCGAACGGCTGCACACCGAGGTCGGCGATCTGCTCGAGGTGCTCGGGCTTGCGGGTGTCGGCGAGGATGCCGGCGTGAACCCGCGGGTGCAGGGTCTTGACGCGGCCTTCGAGGCATTCCGGGAACCCGGTCAGCGCGTCGACGGGCGTCACGGCGACCCCGGCGTCGGCGATACGCTGCGCGGTCGAGCCGGTGGAGACGATCTCGACCCCGGCGTCGGCGAGCCCCCGGGCGAGCTCGGTGAGCCCGGTCTTGTCGTAGACGCTGATGAGTGCGCGGCGGACGGGCCTGCGGGAATCGGTCACGTTAGGTGCACCTTTCGACCTTCGATGTGGAGTCGGCCACGGGCGGCGGCCGCGAGGACGTCGACGAGCATCTCGCGCTCGACGACTTTGATGCGTTCATGGAGGGTGGCCTCGGTGTCGTCCGGGTGGACGTCGACGGCACGCTGGGCGATCACGGGTCCGGTGTCGACGCCGGCGTCGACCAGGTGGACGGTGCTGCCGGTGACGGTCACCCCGTAGGCGAGCGCGTCGCGCACCGCATGGGCGCCGGGGAACGACGGCAGCAACGCCGGGTGGGTGTTGAGCACGCGACCGTCGAACCGTCCGAGGAACGCGGCGCCGAGGATGCGCATGAAGCCCGCCGAGACCACCCAGTCGGGATCGAACCCGCTCACCACGTCGGCGAGGGCGCGGTCCCAGTCGGCGCGGTCGGCGTGGTCGCCGGGCCGGACGACGGCCGTCGGGAGGTCGGCGCGGCCGGCCCTGGCGACGGCCTCGCAGTCGCGGTCGGAGACCAGCGCGACGATGCGGTACGGGCAGCCGGGGGCGTCGGCGGCGTCGAGCACGCTCTGCGCGAGGGTCCCGGAACCGGACGCCATCACCACGACGCGGCGGGCACCGGCAGGGTCGGCATCAGGGGAGCCGGCGCTGGGTGGAGAGGCGCTGGGGGTCTCGCTACCGACCACGTCCGGCTCTCCTACCCGTCGATCCTCAGACCCACCGGGAGCGCGGGCCACGGCTGGGAGTCTAGTCGGCCGCCCCTCTGCCCTCGGCAGGCAGACCGGTCGGATCGTCGGAGTCGGACTGTGCATCGCCGGGTTCGGCATCGTCGGCCACCGCGTCCCCACGCCGGGTGTCCTCGGACTCGCCCTCGTCGACCCGGGCCTCCTCGGACTGATCCTCGGCGGGCTGATCTTCGGTGGGCTGGCCTTCGGCGGATTGGCGTTCCGCAGACCGCTCCTCCCCGGACTGGCCTTCCGCGGACCGTGGGTCCTCGACCACCGCCGGTGATGGCGGACCCCCGGCAACCGTGGCGTCCTCGTCGGCAGCCGGGTCGAGGTCTGGCTGCGCGTCCACCTCGGCTTCCGCGGCGGTGTCGGAAGCGGCGACCTCGTCGTCGACCCCGGCGCTGTCGACCCCGGCGTCCTCGACACCAGCGTCCTCGACACCGGACGTGCTGGCCTCGCCGACCTCGCCCACCCCGCTCCCGGTCGGGTCCTCGACCGGATACTCCGCCGGGTCCTCGACCGGGTCCTCGACCACCGGGGCGGTCCCGGCGCGGCGACGACGCCGCTCGAGTTCGCTCTCGGCCCGCTCGCGGCGCCGAGTCAGGCCCGCCAACGACAAGGCGATCGTCGCCGACCCGATGATGCCGAACAGCACCAGGGCCATCGACGCCGCGATGAGCGAGCCCGTCCCGACCATGCCGAGCATCCCCAGCCGGCCGCCCGCGATGACCGGGCTCACCGCGACCACCAGAGCCACGATCCCGGCGGCCAACCACGTCGCCTTGACGGCGTCGCCGGTTGTGCGGAACCAGTGCGCCACCGACCTCGCGAGCCCTGCCGCCACGAACACGGTCACCAGCAACAGGCCCTGCACGACCCAGTGCGGGTTGGTGGTGGGCAGTACGGCCGCCAACGGCACCTCCGGCATCGGCCCTCGAGACACCGCGAACACGCTGTAGGAGGCCTCGCCCAGGTGCGCCTCCCCGCCCACCATGAGCGCGGCCCCGGTCATCACCACGTTGGGCAGGTACGCCACCGAGATGCCCGCGAGCGCGGCCGCGCCCACGACGCCCTTGCCGATCTCCAGGACCGACCCCACCGGCTCCCACGCCATCACCAGTCCGACCAGCACCAGCAGTGTCGCGATGGCCCACGTCGCGGCGACGAACGCGGTGCCCAGGTGGATCCCCCCGCGCACCCACAGCGGAAGGATCTCGCGCAGGTCACGGCGGAAGTACAGCCACACCCCCAGCCCCGAACCCACGATCCCCACACCTGCGGTCCACAGCAACGCCGTCGACAGCGCCGACTCGCGTACCGCGAAATCCGAGGCGGCCGACCCGACCAGCAGCGTCGCCAGACCGGTCAACAGCAGCCCCGCCAGCGTCACACCGGCCACTGCCGCACCCGCCTCGCGCGGGCCCGGCTGCTCGACGTCCGCCAGCACCGCACGGGTCTGTCGGGCCAGGACCGCCACATAGATCAGCGCGGGCAACAACGGCAGGAACCCCAGCTCGACCTGGTCCACGGTCAACGGCACCCGGTTGACCACCAGCCACTCCACCGCGACCACCGCGAACAGCGAGTCGAACCCGTCGGCGGCGAACAGCAGCACCGCCAGGGTGAGCGCCGCCAGCACCAGTACGGAGACGATGACGGGCAGCGCCGCGGCGGCCGCCGTCCACAACAACGAGCGGGCACCCGCGGGCGACCGTCTCGCAGCGGGCCGGATGACGCGTGGGGGACTCACTCTGACAACCGTAGATACCCACCGGCGCGGGGCACCCCCGGCACGCCGCGACCCCCGCCATCCGGGGATGACGGGGGTCGCTGGGTAGTGCGCACTCGCGGTCGCCGGGAGGGCCACCGCGGGTGGATCACATGGCGTCGAGAAGATCCTTGGCCAGCTGCGCGGTCTCGGACGGCGTCTTGCCGACCTTGACGCCCGCGGCCTCCAGGGCCTCCTTCTTGGCCTGCGCGGTACCCGCGGAGCCGGAGACGATGGCGCCGGCATGGCCCATCGTCTTGCCCTCGGGGGCGGTGAAGCCGGCCACGTAGCCGACGACCGGCTTGGTGACGTTGGCCTTGATGTAATCGGCCGCACGCTCCTCGGCGTCGCCGCCGATCTCGCCGATCATGACGATGACCTTGGTCTCCGGGTCGTTCTCGAAGGCCTCGATGCAGTCGATGTGCGTGGTGCCGACGATCGGGTCGCCACCGATGCCGATGGCGGTCGAGAAACCGTAGTCGGCCAGCTCGTACATCATCTGGTAGGTCAGGGTGCCCGACTTGGACACCAGACCGACCGGCCCCTTGCCCGCGATGTTGGCCGGGGTGATACCGACCAGCGACTCGCCCGGCGTGATGATGCCCGGGCAGTTGGGGCCGATGATGCGGGTCTTGCCGCCCTTGGCGACGTTGTAGTTCCACGCGGTGGCGGTGTCCAGCACTGGGGCGCCCTCGGTGATGACCACGGCGAGCCCGATCTCCGCGTCCACGGCCTCGATGATCGCGTCCTTGGTGAACGGCGGCGGGACGAACAGAATCGTCGTGTCGGCGCCGGTGGCCTCCATGGCCTCCTTCACGGAACCGAACACGGGCAGCTCGACGTCGTTACCGTCGGCGTCCTTGTGGGACACCGTCGTGCCGGCCTTGCGGGCGTTGACGCCGCCGACGATCTGGGTACCGGCCGCGAGCATGCGGGCGGTGTGCTTGCTGCCCTCGCCGCCGGTGATGCCCTGGACGATGACCTTGTTGTCCTTGTTGAGGAAAATCGACATGTGTGTAAGGTCCTTTAGCTTCTTACTTGGCGGCCAGCTCGGCGGCCTTGTCGGCGCCGGAGTCCATGTTGTCGGCCAGGGTCACGAGCGGGTGGTTCGCCTCGGCGAGGATCTTGCGACCCTCCTCGACGTTGTTGCCGTCGAGTCGGACCACGAGGGGCTTGTTGGCCTCGTCGCCCAGGATCTCCAGGGCCTTGACGATGCCGTTCGCGACCGCGTCACACGCGGTGATGCCGCCGAAGACGTTGACGAACACGCTCTTGACCTGCTCGTCATTGAGGATGACGTCGAGACCGTTGGCCATGACCTCGGCAGAGGCACCGCCGCCGATGTCGAGGAAGTTGGCGGGCTTGACGCCGCCGTGGTTCTCGCCCGCGTAGGCGACGACGTCGAGGGTCGACATGACCAGACCGGCGCCGTTGCCGATGATGCCAACCTGTCCGTCCAGCTTGACGTAGTTGAGGTCGTTCTCCGCGGCCTTCTGCTCGAGCGGATCCGTGGTGCCCGCGTCGGCGAAGTCGGCGAAGGTCTCCTTGTGACGGAACTCGGCGTTCTCGTCCAGGGTGACCTTGCCGTCGAGGGCGAGGATCTCGTCATTCGGCGTACGGACGAGCGGGTTCACCTCGACCAGCGTGGCGTCCTCGTTGATGAAGACGTCGTACAGCTTGGCGATGGTCACCGCAGCGGCGTCCAGCACCTCCTCCGGCAGGTGGCCGGCCTTCGCGATCTCGCGGGCCTTGGCCTCGTCGACACCGACCGTGGGGTCGATGTTGATCCGGGCGAGGCGGTCCGGGGACTCCTCGGCGACCTGCTCGATCTCGACGCCGCCCTCGACCGAGCACATGGCCAGGTAGTTGCGGTTCGACCGATCGACCAGGAAGGAGATGTAGTACTCCTCCGCGATGTCGCTGGCCTCGGCGACCAGCAGGTTCTTGACGATGTGGCCCTTGATGTCCAGGCCCAGGATGTCCTCGGCCCGGGCGCGGGCCTCCTTGGCATCCTCCGCCAGCTTCACGCCGCCGGCCTTGCCACGGCCTCCGACCTTGACCTGCGCCTTGACGACGACAGGCTTGCCGATCTCGGCCGCAACCTTCTCGGCCTCTTCCGCGGTGTCCGCGACGCGCCCCGGGGTGGTGGGCACGTCATGCTTCGCGAAAAGAGCCTTTGCCTGGTATTCAAAGAGATCCATCAGCTCACCATCTTGACGTGGGTAGATTCGCCCGGCCCTGTTGAAAGCCGAGTCCTTCCTCATCCTAGGCGCGTGGTGTGTCCCCCGTCGCACACTGGGGGTAGCTGTGTGTAGTGGATCACACCGGACGGCAGTCCGAACCGTCACACCCCACACATGGGCACCCCGGAGCCCCTCGGGCACCACGAGTCACACCGGTGTGACGCACCCCTCCCCCACGCGCCGCCGACAACCTTGCGGCACCGTTGCCGATCCGTTACGTTGGACGACGTTCATCACGAAAAGATCACGGCGCGAACGCAGAGGGGAAACGACACGGTGCAGAAGTCGCAATTCGAGGAAGCCGCGACTCCCGTCGTCATCCCCCCTGCCGGTGCGCACCGGGTCGGCCGTCACCGGATGCCCGCGCCGCCGCACGCACTGCGCGGTCGCGCAGCCGTCCTGGCCGTCGCGGCCGGCGCCGCGGTGACCGCGGCTTCGGCCGGCTCCGCCATGAGCGACACGAGCACCCACTCGGCCGAGGCCGGGGACATCGCCCTGCTCGCCAACGGGGAGCCCGCCCCCGCCACCTCCGCGCCCAGTGCACCGTCGACCTCGGCGCCGGCGACGCCCTCGGCCCCGGCGCCGGTCGTCCTGCCGGCCGCTGCCGACGGCTCGTCCACCGATGACATCAGCTCGACGATGCTGTACGCGGGCACCGAGATCAACGCCCAGCGCGAGATCGCCGAGGAGCAGGCGCGACGGCCGAAGGTCGTCATCCCCGCGACCGGCGCGTTCACCTCCCCCTACGCGATGCGGTGGGGCGTGATGCACTCGGGCATCGACATCGCCAACGTCAACGGCACGCCCATCCTGGCTGCCACGGACGGCGTCGTGGTCGACGCGGGCCCCGCCCAGGGCTACGGCAACTGGGTTCGGATCATGTCCGACGACGGCACCATGACGGTCTACGGCCACATGGAGACCGTCGACGTCCAGAAGGGCCAGCGCGTCTACGCCGGTCAGAAGATCGCCGGTATGGGCAACCTGGGTTTCTCGACCGGCACCCACCTGCACTTCGAGGTGCTCGTCAACGACGGCCAGCAGCTCGTCGATCCCGTCATCTGGCTGGCCGAGCACGGCCTCGACGTGCTCGCGGGCAGCGTCGCCTCCGCCTTCGGTAGCTGACAGTTCGACCTGTCCCGGCCGGGCCCACTCGATTGTCCGAGAGGCCCGGCCCCGGCGTCGCCATGACGCCCCTGCCCTAGAGCTTCTGCATGGGGACGCCCCCGATGAGCATCAGCCGTACCTTGCCCGACGCACCGAAGTCGATCGTCGCGGTGGCCCGCGGCCCGCTGCCGTCGCAGGACAACACCTTGCCGAGTCCGTACTTGTCATGGGTGACCCGGTCCCCCGGCGCCAGCTCGAGCGCGGGCGCGGACGCCTTCGCGCGGGGGATCCCGGACGACCGTCCACTCGCGGACCCGGCTCCACCTGAGCCGTACCCGCCCGAACCGTAGCCGCCCGAGCCGCCTCCGAAGCGGCGGCGCGGGACGTACGAGTCGTCATCCCCGAATCCGCCACCACCGGCCGGCTCCTCGCGCTGCCACTCGATCGCCTCGGTGGGGATCTCCTCGAGGAACCGCGATCCGGGATTCGTCATGGGCTGCCCCCACGACGAGCGCATCATCGCGCGGGTCAGGTACAGGCGCTTTCGGGCGCGGGTGATCCCCACGTAGGCGAGCCTGCGCTCCTCGGACAGCTCCGCCGGGTCCCCCAACGCCCGCATGTGCGGGAAGAGTCCGTCCTCCATGCCGATGAGGAACACCACCGGGAACTCCAGCCCCTTGGCGGTGTGCAGGGTCATCAGAGTGACCTGCCCCTGATCCTCGTCCGGGATCTGGTCGGCGTCGGCGACCAACGAGACCCGCTCGAGGAACGCCGCCAGCGACCCGGGCTCCGCAAGACCCTCGTCGAGTTCGGCATCCGCCTGGTCGGGCACCGCACCCGCGGCCTCCCCGGCGTCCTCGATCCCGAAGCCCTGTTCCCGCGCGGAACGTTGCAGTGCGGCCTCCGAGGAGAACTCCCGGCCCACGCCGACGAGCTCGTTGAGGTTGTCCAGGCGGGCGGCGTCCTGCGGATCGTTGGACGCCTCCAGCTCGGCGCGGTAGCCGGTGCTCTCCAGCACGGCCTCCACCAGTGCCCCGACATCGGGCGCCGAGTCCTCCCCGGCGGCGTGACCGCTGCCGTCCAGCCGCCCCCGCAGGTCGTCGAGCATCTGCACGAACCCGGCGATCGCCTTGACCGACCTCGTCGGCAGCAGCGACACCTTTCCCTCAGCCGCGTCCCGCAACGCGCGGCCGAACCCGATCCCCCGCTGCTCGGCGTGGACCACCACGCACGCCTCGGCACGATCCCCGATCCCTCGTCGGGGGGTGTTGAGGATCCGGCGCAGCGCCACGGTGTCGTCCGGGTTACCCAGCACCTTGAGGTAGGCGACGATGTCGCGCACCTCCTTGCGCTCGTAGAACCGGGTGCCGCCCACGACCTTGTAGGGCAGGCCCAGTCGGACGAACACGTCCTCGACCACGCGGGAGGAGTTGTTGGTCCGGTAGAACACGGCCATGTCGGAGTAGGAGGCCTCACCCGAGTCGACCAACCTGTCGATCTCCCCGGCGATGAACCTCGCCTCGTCGTGCTCGTTGTCCGCCACGTAGCCGACCAGCAGCTCACCCGCACCCTCGGAGGTCCACAGGTTCTTCTCCCGGCGGCCCGGGTTGCGCGAGATCACGGCGTTGGCGGCCGTGAGGATGGTCTGCGTGGAACGGTAGTTCTGCTCCAACAGGATGGAACGTGCATCGGGGTAGTCGTGCTCGAAGTCCTCGATGTTCCTGATCGTGGCCCCGCGGAACGCGTAGATCGACTGGTCGGCGTCACCGACAACGCAGAGTTCGGCCGGGGGGACGCCCACCTCGTCGTCGTCGTTCCCGGCCGCCCCGCCGACGAGCGTGCGCACCAGGACGTACTGGGCGTGGTTGGTGTCCTGGTACTCGTCCACCATGACGTGACGGAACCGCCGCCGGTAGTACGCCGAGACCTCGGGGTGGGCACGCAGCAGCGCGACCGTCTCCCCGATCAGATCGTCGAAATCGAAGGCGTTGGCCGCCTGCAACCTCGACTGGTACTCCGTGTAGACGGCCGCGACGGTCTGCCCGGTGCGGTCGGAGTCCTCCATCGCCCGGTCCATCGCCTCGGACGGCTCGCGCAACTCGTTCTTGTGGTTGGAGATGGCCGTGGCCAGCATCCGGGGGGTGAACTTCTTGACCTCGAGCTGCTGCTCCTTGGCGATCATCCCCAGCAGCCGCCGGGAGTCGTCCGAGTCGTAGATCGTGAAGTTCGAGTTCCGCGTCCCGAGCAGCGCGGACTGGGCGCGAAGGATCCGCACACAGATCGAGTGGAACGTCGCCACCCACATCCGCTCGGCGTGCGGGCCGACCAGTGTGGCGACCCTCTCGCGCATCTCGGCGGCGGCCTTGTTGGTGAACGTGATGGCCAGGATCTGCCCCGGGTGCGCGCCACCCTCGGCCAGCAGGTACGCGATCCGCCGCGTGAGCACGCTGGTCTTGCCCGAGCCCGCGCCGGCCACGATCAACAACGGGCCGCCGCGGTGTGTGACCGCGGCGGCCTGCTGTGGGTTGAGCCCGTCCAGGAGGGGCGAGTGGGGCGTGGTCGGTCGGGCGGAAGCGTGTGCGGTGTCGGTCATCGTGGGTCCAATCTACCCACTCGGTCCGACACCCCGGGCTCAGCGTTGACCGGCCCCCGTGAACTCCTTCACCTGGGACGCCGTGGCGGTCAGACCGGGGTCGTTGTCCAGGTAGTGGCGCGTCTCACGGACGATGAGGCCGGAGAGGACCAGGAGGCCGATGAGGTTGGGGATGGCCATGAGGCCGTTCATGACGTCGGCGAAGTTCCACACCACCTCGAGCTCGGTGACCGCCCCCACGAACACCACACAGGTGAACACCATGCGGTACGGGATGACGCCGCGCGCGCCCACGAGCCGCTCCATACAGCGCTCGCCGTAGTACGACCAACCGAGGATGGTGGAGAAGGCGAAGAACGCGATGGACACCGCGACCAGCTTGTCGCCCTCGGGGATCGCGGAGCCGAAGGCGTCTGCGGTCATCGTCCCGGCGCTGTCGCTGCCCTCCTGCCACACACCCGTGGTCACCAGCACCAGACCGGTGAACGTCACGACGATGATGGTGTCGATGAACGTCTGGGTCATCGACACCAGGCCCTGCCGGGTGGGGTGCGTGGTCTTGGCGGCCGCCGCCGCGATGGCTGCGGATCCCATACCGGACTCGTTGGAGAAGATGCCGCGGGCGACACCCATCTGGATGGCGTAGAGGATCGCCGAGCCGACGAAGCCGCCGACCGCCGAGGTGCCGGTGAAGGCATCCGAGAAGATCTGACCGAATGCCGACGGGATCTGGCCGGCGTTGACCACGAGCACGACGGTCCCGCCGACGAGGTAGAGCACGATCATCAGCGGCACGAACCCGGCGGTGACGCGGCCGATCGCCTTGATTCCGCCGAGGAGGACCGCGCCGGTGAGGACGAACATCACGATGCCGGTGGTGACGTGCGGGACGCCGAACGAGTTGTCCAACTGGGTGGCCACCGCGTTGCCCTGCGTCATGTTGCCGATGCCGAAGCTGGCCAGGACGGCGAACACCGCGAACACGATGGACAGGACGAGGCCGATCCTGCCGCCGGTGCGCCCGAAGAGTTCCGCGAACCCCCGGTGCAGGTAGTACTGCGGGCCGCCGGACTGCTCGCCGCGGGCGTCGGTGACGCGGAAGCGCACACCGAGGAACGCCTCGGAGTACTTGGACGCCATGCCGACGAGCGCGGTGATCCACATCCAGAAGAGGGCACCCGGTCCGCCCAGCGCGATGGCCGTGGCGACACCGACGATGTTGCCCACACCGACGGTCGCGGCCAGGGCGGTGGTCAACGCCTGGTACTGCGAGATGTCACCCTCGCCGCCGTCGTCCTTCCGTTTGAGCAGCCCCAGCCGCAGGGCGGGGACCAGCTTGCGGAACTGCAGCATCCGCAGCCGGATCGTCAGGAACAGGCCGGTGCCCAGCAGCAACGGGATGAGGACGAACGGCCCCCAGATCACCGATCCGATGTCGGCGAGAAACGTGTTGATATCTTCCACGGGCGGAAACATTAGACGGTCATTCGTCCGGTTCGGGGCGCAGTGGGATAATTCGGTCATGAGCATCGATCCCGCCGGCACCGACGACCCGCTGTCAGAGTCCGAAATCCAGGAACTGCGATTGGAGATCGACCGCCTGGACGCCGAGATCCTCGATGCGATCGTCCGCCGCAGCGAGATCTCCAAGCGCATCGGCCGCACCCGCATGAAGTCGGGCGGCACGAAACTCGTCCACACCCGGGAGCTCAAGGTCTACGAGCGGTTCTCCTCGCTCGGCGAGGAAGGGCAGACCCTCGCCGGCATGCTGCTGCGTCTCGGCCGGGGCCGCCTGGGCTACTAGCTGTACTGACAACCAGGGCCCCGGCTACTCCTCCGGCCCGACCCTGCCCGCCGTGGACGCGAAGCCCAGCCAGGTGTGGTGATTGTTCGCCCAGCACCACCCCACCTTGGGCGCGCCCTTGTTCTGCTTGCCGTCGCGGCCCGTCCCGCCACTGATCCACAGTGCGGGCGTCCGCGAGTCCAGCCCGCCGCCCTTCTTGGGTTTGCGTGAGCCGATGCACATGAAGCACTTCCCGGGCTCCAGTAGGTCGGGGCGCTGAAGCAGCCAGCTGATCCCCTCGGAAACGGTGAGCGGGGTACGACCCCGGACGCCCATCTCGGTGTGGGCGTCGGTGGGCGTCCAGTCCAGCATGTCGTCGTCGCGTGTCACGTCCCCCACCAGGTACAACGGGGCGTCCGGGACGTGGACGTCGTCGGTGGGCACGAACTCGGCCAGGTCGGTCATGTCGACGACGACGAAGCCCGCCTTACCGTGGCGGCGCATGAGGGTGGCCAGTCGCGCGGTGGGCACCAGGGACGGGTGGACGGCCAGCACGGACCCGCCACCGCCTTCGCTGTCACCGGGTCCGGCAGGCAGGGCGCGGGCGTGGGCCCGCAGTTGGTCGGCCGTGATTCCGGCGAGCTCGGGCACGCCGAGCTCGATGAGTCGCTCGGCCTGGCGGGCGATGGGGGCGTCGGGAGGAACTACGGGGGTCACATCGCCGGAACGGCCCGCGGCCCGCCGTTATTCCCGGTTAGCCTCGAAGCCATGACCGACATCAGCACGACGAAGCAGTGGGCAGCGGTGGAGAACCTGGTTCCGTCGATCGGCGAGGTGTCTCTGCGGGAGCTGTTCGACGCCGACCCGGACCGCGGCCGCCGGATGTCGGTCACCGCGGGCGATCTGCACGTGGACCTGTCCAAACATCTGGTCACCGACGAGATCCTGTCCGCCCTGCTCGAACTCACCCACGCCGCCCGGCTGCCGGCGCAGCGGGCCGCGATGTTCCGGGGCGACCGCATCAACACGACCGAGGACCGCGCGGTTCTCCACACTGCGCTGCGTCTTCCGCCCGATGCCGAACTCGTCGTCGACGACCGGAACGTGGTGGCCGACGTCCACGCGGTACTCACACGCATGGCCGACTTCTCCGACCGCGTCCGCTCCGGCGAGTGGACCGGACACACGGGCGAGCGGATCGACACGGTGCTCAACATCGGCATCGGGGGCTCCGACCTTGGCCCGGTGATGGTCGACAGCGCCCTGCGGCAGTTCCGGACGGCCGGCATCAGCGCCAGGTACGTCTCCAACGTCGACCCCGCCGACCTCTCGGCCACGCTCGCGGAGATCAACCCGGCAACGACCCTGGTGGTGGTGGCGTCCAAGACGTTCACCACCCAGGAGACCATGGCCAACGCGCACGCGGCGCGCCGCCACTTCGTGGAGGCCCTCGGCTCCGAGGACGCGATCGCCTCGCACTTCGTCGCCGTCTCCACCGCCGCCGAGAAGGTCGCCGACTTCGGCATCGCGGCGGACAACATGTTCGAGTTCTGGGACTGGGTCGGTGGACGATATTCCGTCTCCTCCGCCATCGGGCTGTCGGTGATGATCACGGTGGGGCCACCGGCGTTCATCGAACTGCTCGAGGGCTTCCACACGATGGACGAGCACTTCGCCACCGAGGCGCCCGAGCACAACGCACCGGTCCTCATGGCGCTGCTGGGGATCTGGTACACGTGCTTGCTCGGGTCGCAGTCCAAGGCCGTGATCCCCTACGCCCAGGACCTCCGACGGTTCCCGGCCTACCTGCAGCAGCTGACCATGGAGTCGCTCGGCAAGTCGGTCCGGCTCGACGGCTCCGATGTCACCCACCCCACCGGCGAGGTCTACTGGGGCGAGCCCGGCACCAACGGCCAGCACGCGTTCTTCCAGCTCCTCCACCAGGGCACCCAGCTGGTTCCCGTCGATTTCATCGGGATCGCCCGCCCGGGCACGGACCTGGACGCCCACCCCACCGACGGGTCGGACGCGGTGTCCATGCACGACCTGCTCATGGCCAACCTGTTCGCGCAGTCGCGGGTCCTGGCGTTCGGCAAGACCGAGGAGGAGGTCCTCGCCGACGGCGTCGACCCGACCCTCGCGCCGCACAAGGTCATGCCCGGGAACCGGCCGTCCACCACGATCCTCGCGCCGTCGCTCTCGCCGGGGGTCCTCGGCCAGCTCATCGCACTGTACGAACACATCGTGTTCACCCAGGCCGCGATCCTCGGCATCAACGCGTTCGATCAGTGGGGAGTCGAGCTGGGCAAGGCCCAGGCCGGCGAGTTGCTGGGCGCCCTCACCGCGGGCACCCACCCGGGCCCCGCCTTCGATTCCTCCACGGACTCCCTGGTCGAGATCTATCGCGAGGCACGCGGCCGGCGCTGACGCCCGCACCGGCGCCGTCTCCCGCGCCGGCTCGTGCGCCCGGCCCGCTCAGCGGGGTGCGCCGTCCCCCTCGCGCGGGGCGCGCCACCGTGCGATTCTTGAGCATGGCCACGATCTACTGCACCGCGACGAGCCTCGACGGGTACATCGCCGACGACGACGAAAGCCTCTCCTGGCTGTTCGCCACTCCCGGAGGCGCCGCGCCGGGGTCGACTGCCGGGGCCGATGACGAGTCGGTGCCCGAGCTCCACTTCGACCGGTTCTTCGCCGGCGTCGGCTCGATCGTCTGCGGTGCGAACACCTTCGAGTGGGTCCGCCGGGATCTCACCAAGGACGGCCAGCCGTTCGTCTGGCCGTACTCCCAGCCCACCTGGGTCGTCACCCACCGGGACCTCGACCCCGTCGACGGCGTGGAATACTTCGCCGGCGATATCGCCGACCTGCACCCCCGCCTCGTCGAGGCCGCGGCAGGGCGGGACGTCTGGGTGGTCGGCGGAGGCGACCTCGCCGGCCAGTTCGCCGATCTCGGCCTGCTCGACCGGGTGTGGATCCATCAGTGCGCGGTCGTCCTCGGCTCCGGCCGACCCCTGCTGCCCCGTCGGCTCCGCCTCCACCGTCGTCAAGTCGACACCGACGGGCAGTTCACCGCCATGCTCTTCGACGTCGTCGGCCCGGAACCACGCGATTCGGCCTAGCTGCTCGACCCCCGGTGCGCCCCCGGTGCTCCCCCGGTGCGCCGGGGGAAAACCCTTGCCTAGTCGAATGTGTGTGCGTATTATAGAACACAGATTCGACACCGGGTAGGCGGCGCACGGTCAGGGGGTGGGGCACATGGGCGGTAACGCAGACCGTTCGTCCGGCGGCTCGTTCCCGTCCGGTGGTTCGTCGTCGCCGGGCGGCAGTGCGGCCGGCGCCTCCTCGTCTTCCGCCTCGCCCTCTTCACTGTCGGAGCTGCGGGCGGCGGCGCGTGAGGGGTGGATGGGCGAGAATCGCGCGGCGGCGCGCCGGTTCGTGGCCTGCTACGAGCTATTTGTCGAATGCCAACGCCGGGAGGAGTCCGGGGCGGGCAGCGGTGAGTGTCGGCCCGGTCATGCGGTACTCGATCCGATCGATGTCGCGGCCGGGTACGTGGTGTCGGCGATGGCGATCTCGA
>NZ_JALJRF010000090.1:0-319 GCF_024519835.1 Dietzia sp. Die43
GGAGGTCGCGGGACATGCGGAGCAGCAGGTCACCGTTGCCGTAGGCGAACCGGTCCTCGGTCGCCGGCCCGGAGCCGGTCTCGGGCACCATCCTGCGGAACCCTCCCCGGGACCGGTCGAGGTCCCAGGGCCGGCCGCCCGAGAGGTACTCGTCGATCGAGGCCACCTGGTACTCCACGCTCACCCACACCTCGCGCAGCCGGGCGTGCACCAGCGCGGAGAGCGTGAAGTCGATGAGCCGGTGCACGCCACCGAAGGGGAGTGCCGGCTTGGCGCGCTCCCGGGTGAGCACGTCCATCCGGGAGCCGGCGCCACCGGC
>NZ_JALJRF010000091.1:0-312 GCF_024519835.1 Dietzia sp. Die43
TGCCGTCGGGCTGCAGTTCGTAGATCCAGTCCGAGAAGGTCTTGAACCGGTGATGCCGCCGGCACATCGCGGCCAGGTTGGCCTCGATGGTGTGCCCGCCCCGACGGGGGTCGGCGTGATCAAACGGCACCACATGATCCAGATCACAGGCCTCGGCGGGGATCGCGCAGCCGGGGTGGCGGCAGGTGCCATCGCGCAGCCGGATCCGGCGGGCCAACTGGGCGCTGGGCCGGTATTTCAGGGCGGCCCGGGAGTCGTCGGCGGCCCCGATGCGCGGGTCGATGGGCTCGAAGGTGGCCCCGTCGCTGGTGG
>NZ_JALJRF010000092.1:0-286 GCF_024519835.1 Dietzia sp. Die43
GGACCCGGCAGCAACGCCGCAGCCCCGGGCCCACCGGTGACGAGAAGGCCGACGCGGAGCCGACGTTCTGGTCGCGCCGCGCCTCCCGCCACCGCACCGAACGCCGCAACACCGAACGCCGCAAGGCCGAACGCGCCCGCACCTACGACCCCGCCCCGCCCGCTCCTGGGACCGGCACGGCCGCCGGGAACGGCACAGGCACGGACGCCACCAGCGCCAGCGCCACCACCAGCGCGGCCACCGACACCACGCCCGAGAAAGCCACCCCCGCCAGCGCCACCCCCGA
>NZ_JALJRF010000093.1:0-270 GCF_024519835.1 Dietzia sp. Die43
CCTCACCCGTCGAACCCTCGGTCAGCGAACCCAGATCGAGGTTTCCGTCAGCATCGGTCGAACCCGCACTCAGCGTATCGAATGAATCCGTGATGCTCCCGAGCGAGCCCAGGTCGAGGTTGCCGTCAGCATCCGTTGAACCCTCGGTGATCGAACCGAAGTCAGGAGCGTCCTCACCCGTCGAACCCTCGGTCAGCGAACCCAGGTCGAGGTTGCCGTCAGCATCCGTCGAACCCTCAGTGATCGAACCGAAGTCAGGAGCATCCTCAC
>NZ_JALJRF010000094.1:0-243 GCF_024519835.1 Dietzia sp. Die43
AGACCTCGGAGACGATGCCGAAGAACGGCAGCGCGAGGACGTACACCTCGGGGTGCCCGAAGAACCAGAACAGGTGCTGCCACAGGATGGCGCCACCGTTGCCCGGATCGAAGATGCGACCACCGAAGGTGCGGTCGTAGAAGACGCCGAGTGCGGCCGCGGTGAGCAGCGGGAAGATCAGGAGGATGAGGACCGACGCCACGAGGATGTTCCACGTGAAGATCGGCATCCGGAACATGGTCA
>NZ_JALJRF010000095.1:0-243 GCF_024519835.1 Dietzia sp. Die43
AGACCTCGGAGACGATGCCGAAGAACGGCAGCGCGAGGACGTACACCTCGGGGTGACCGAAGAACCAGAACAGGTGCTGCCACAGGATGGCGCCACCGTTGCCCGGATCGTAGATGCGCCCGCCGAACTGCCGGTCGTAGAAGACGCCGAGCGCGGCCGCGGTGAGCAGCGGGAAGATCAGCAGGATCAGGACCGACGCCACGAGGATGTTCCACGTGAAGATCGGCATCCGGAACATGGTCA
>NZ_JALJRF010000009.1:0-169690 GCF_024519835.1 Dietzia sp. Die43
ATCGCGGCAACCCTCATCGCCGCCTGAATGACTCACAACAGGTTGACAATCACCGGGCTACCCGCACGGGAGTAGCGGATCCGGAATCCGGATAGCGGATCCGGGGCCGGGCCGGGGCCAGGTCGGACAAGCCAGCCGCATCGCCCAGCCCTCAGGGGACGATGTTGACCATCTTGCCCGGCACCACGATGACCTTCCTGGGCGCCGCGCCACCGAGGTTCTCCTGCACCTTCGCGTCGGCCAGAGCCGCCGCCTCGACGTCGGCGGGCGAGGCGTCGGCGGGGACCGTGATGCGCGAGCGCACCTTGCCCTTGATCTGCACCGGGTACTCGACGGAGTCCTCGACCAGGTAGGACTCGTCGTGCTCGGGGAACGGCCCGTGGGCCAGCGACCCGGTGTGCCCGAGGCGCGACCACAGTTCCTCGGCCAGGTGCGGGGCGACCGGCGCCACCATGAGCACCAGCGGCTCGACGACCGAGCGTGGGGCGCCCGGCCCCTCGGTCGGGTACGTCTTGGTCAGGGTGTTGACGTACTCGATGAGCTTGGCGATCGCGGTGTTGTCGCGCAGGCCCGCGAAGTCGTCGCGGACCCCGGCGATGGTCTTGTGCAGCGCCTTGAGCACGTCCTCGCCCGGCGCGCCGCCCGCCCACTCGGTGTCGGTGACGCGGACCTCGCCGGTGTTCTCGTCGATCACCACGCGCCACAGCCGCTGCAGGAAGCGGTGCGCGCCCACGACGTCCTTGGTGGCCCAGGGCCGGGAGGTGTCGAGCGGGCCCATGGACATCTCGTACACACGCAGGGTGTCGGCGCCGTAGGAGTCGCAGATCTCGTCCGGGGAGACGGAGTTCTTGAGCGACTTGCCCATCTTCCCGTACTCCTGGGTGACCTCGATCTCGGCGGCGTCGGCGCCGGCGGAGGTGTCGGTCCAGTAGAACTTCCCGTCGCGCTCGGTCACCTCGGCCGCCGGCACGTAGACGCCACGGGCGTCGGTGTAGGCGAAGGCCTGGATGTAGCCCTGGTTGTACAGGCGTCGGTAGGGCTCCTCGCTGGTGACGTGGCCCAGGTCGAACAGCACCTTGTGCCAGAAGCGGGAGTAGAGCAGGTGCAGCACGGCGTGCTCGACGCCGCCCACGTAGAGGTCGACGCCGCCCGGGTCGTCCGCGCCGTGGGTCTCGGGCCGGGGCCCGGTCCAGTAGCGCTCGTTCTCCAGTGCGCACAGCTGCTCGGAGTTGGTGGGGTCGATGTAGCGCAGCTGGTACCAGCTCGAGCCGGCCCAGTTGGGCATGACGTTGGCGTCGCGGGTGTAGGTCTGCAGGCCGTCGCCCAGGTCGAGTTCGACGGTCATCCAGTCGGTGGCCTTGGCCAGCGGCGGGGAGGGCACGGAGTCGGCGTCGTCGGGGTCGAACGAGACGGGCTTGTAGTCCTCGACCTCGGGCAGCTCGACGGGCAGCATCTCGTCGGGCAGGGCGTGGGGCACGCCGTCGGAGTCGTAGACCACCGGGAACGGCTCGCCCCAGTAGCGCTGGCGGGCGAACAGCCAGTCGCGCAGCTTGTACTGGATGGTGCCCTCGCCGGTGCCCTGGCCCTCGAGCCAGTCGATGGTGGCGGCCTTTGCCTCGTCCACGGCCAGCCCGTCGAGCACCAGCCCGCCGGAGTTGGTGGAGTTCACGGCGACGCCGTCGCCGGTGAAGGCCTCGGCCTGCACGTCGATCCCGGCACCGTCCGCCGGCGCCACGACCTGCACGATGGGCAGGCCGAAGGCTCCTGCGAACTCGTGGTCGCGGGCGTCGTGGCCGGGCACGGCCATGATCGCGCCGGTGCCGTAGCCCATGAGCACGTAGTCGGCGACGAACACGGGGATCTGCTCGCCGTTGACCGGGTTGATGGCGTGGGCGCCGAGGAAGACGCCGGTCTTCTCCTTGTTCTCCTGGCGTTCCAGGTCGGTCTTCTGCGCTGCGCGCCGGCGGTACTCCATCACGGCCTCGGCGGGCGAGGAGTGGCCGCCGGTCCAGCGCTCGTCGAGCCCGCCCCCGGCGCCCGCACCGCCCGCACCGGCCGCGCCGGTCGCGCCGGTCGCGCCGGCCGCGCCGGTCTCCGGCCAGAACGGGCCGGCCAGCTCGTCGACCAGCGGGTGCTCGGGCGACAGGACCATGTAGGTGGCGCCGAAGAGAGTGTCGGGGCGGGTGGTGAACACCTCGATGGACTGGTCCGCCACGGCGAAGCGGACGCGGGCGCCCTGGGAGCGGCCGATCCAGTTGCGCTGCATGGACTTGACCTTGTCGGTCCAGTCGAGGCGGTCGAGATCGTCGACGAGCCGGTCGGCGTAGGCGGTGATCCGCATCATCCACTGGCTCAGGTTCTTGCGGAAGACGGGGAAGTTGCCTCGCTCGGAGCGGCCCTCGGCGGTGACCTCCTCGTTGGCCAGGACGGTGCCCAGCCCGGGGCACCAGTTGACTGTGGAGTCGGAGAGGTACACCAGCCGGTGGGCGTCGAGGACCTTCTCCTGCTCGGCGCGTGAGAGCTCGGCCCAGTCGCGGCCGGCGTGCACGCCCGGCAGGGGGCGGGAACCGGAGACGAACTGCTCGACCAGCTCGGCGATGGGCCGGGCGCGGCCGGTGCGGGTGGGGTGCTCGCCGCCGTCGATCGCGCGGGCGGGGGCCTCGGGGTCGTACCAGGAGCCGTGGATCTGCAGGAAGATCCACTGGGTCCAGCGGTAGAAGTCGGTGTCGGTGGTGGCGAACACGCGGCGGCGGTCGTGGCCCAGGCCGAGGCGGCCGAGCTGGCGCTCCATGTTGGCGATGTTGGCCTCGGTGGTCACGCGCGGGTGCTGACCGGTCTGGACGGCGTACTGCTCGGCGGGCAGGCCGAAGGCGTCGTAGCCCAGGGTGTGCAGGACGTTGGTGCCGAGCATGCGGTTGTAGCGGGCGAAGACGTCCGTGGCGATGTAGCCGAGCGGGTGGCCGACGTGCAGCCCGGCGCCCGACGGGTAGGGGAACATGTCCTGGACGAAGAGCTTGTCCTCGGGCGGGGCGGCGCCGTCCGGGTCGGCGAGGGGGCCGACGGGGTTCGGGGCCTCGAATGTGCCGCGCTCGGCCCATTCGGTCTGCCAGCGCGACTCGATCTCCCCGGCCAACCCGGCTCCGTAGCGGTGGGCCGGTCCGGTGTCGGACTGCGGTCCGGTCTCGGACTGCACGCCGGTGACGGTCTGGTCGCTGCTGCTCACGGTTGTCTGCTCTCCCTGGTATCGCCGGTGCCCACACGCAGGCGGTGTCCAGCCTAAACCCTGGGGCGGGTCGGGCCGCGTCAGCGTGTGGGCACCGCCCCGTCGGCCGAGGGCGGGGTTGATCAGCCCCTGGCGGCGCGACGCCCGGCGATGAGGGCGTCGAGGCTGTAGCGCCCGGTGCCGACCAGACCGAACACGGCGACGGCCAGGCCGATCACGGCGACGAGCTCCCAGCCACCGTCGGCGGCGTAGATGCCGGCGGTCTTGTGGACGTAGGCGTAGGCACCGACCATGACGACGACGACGAGGACGGCCACCGCCTGGGTGAGCAGACCCAGGACGAGCAGGATGCCGCCGACGAGTTCCACGGCACCGGCGAACGCGGCCGCGGCCTGGGCCGCGGGGACGCCGACCGACTCGAAGAAGGCGCCGGTGCCGTCCACGCCGTTGACGAAGAGCTTCTGCCCGCCGTGGACGATCAGCACGGCGCCCAGCAGGACACGGGCGAGGAGCAGGCCGATATCGCGGACGATCGCCGGCACGGGCAGCAGGCGGGTCTCGACGGGGGCCGGGGGCGCAGTGGCCGGCCGCGCGGCGGTGGTGGTGTCGGCGGTCGTGGTGGCGGTGTTGGCGGTCATGCGACTCCCTCAGTAGATGATGTGACACACATTCCTAACCGGGCCCTATGTGCTGTGTCAACTAACCGGGTACGCTGGGTGCATGGCTGAACAGGTTCCGGGTCAGGACGTGCGATGGTTGGACGACGAGGAAAAGGCCCTGTGGCGTGACTACCTCGCGATCCAGGGGCGCCTGCATCTGGAGATCCAGCGCGACCTCAAGACCTCGTCGAGCCTCACGGAGCCCGAGTTCGAGGTGCTGGTCTACCTCAGCGAGGCCGACGGTCCGCTGCGGATGACCGCGCTCGCCGACGCGTTGCAGTGGGAACGCAGCCGCCTGTCCCACCAGGTCACCCGGATGGTCAAGCGCGGACTCGTGGAGCGCACCAGCTGCCCCGACGACGGCCGCGGGGCGTTCGTTTCCACCACCGACGAGGGCATGGCCGAGATCGAGAAAGCCGCGCCCGATCACGTCGCCACGGTGCGGCGGGAGTTCCTCGACCGCCTCAGCGCGAAGGACAAGCGCGAACTCGCCCGGTTGCTCGCCCAGGTCCGGGGTCCCGGCGGGGCTGAGTCGAATCGGAGATCCGACGTCGCGGGCGTACCCTCGGTGGCGTGAACGCAGTGCTCGTGGTGGTCATGGTGCTCCTCGTGGGGCTCGCCCTCGTGCTCGCGGGCACGGGTGTCGCGGCGCTGGTCGGGAGACTGCCCGGCAACGGCGTGCTGGGCGTACGCACCCCGGAGACCCGCCGCTCCCCCGAGGCCTGGGAACTCGCCAACCGCGCCGCCGCACCCTCGTTCCTCGGCGCCGGTCTCGTGCTGCTGCTCGGTGCGCTCGCCCTGGGACTGATCGGCGGATGGGTCGGCGGCCTCGTCGTCGTCGTCTCCCTCGTCGCCTCCCTCGCCCTGCTCAGCGTCGCCGGCCTGGGCGGGGCACGCGCGGCGGCCAGGTGGGACGCCACATCCGGTGACCAGGGCGGCTGTGGCTGCGGCCCCGACGGCTGCGGCGGCCACTCCGCCGGCGCGACCGACCCCGCCGCCTCCGACGCCTCCACCTGCGGTGACGCGGGCTCCTCCACCGACGGCGCCGCCTCCTGCTCCCCCGCCGGCTCCACTCCCGGCGACCCCGCCGCGGACTGCGGCGTGACCGGCGGCTGCGGCACCTGCGTCCTGCAGGGCATGTGCGAGACGGAGAGCACGCGCCCCTGAACCGGCCACCGAGCAGGTCCCCGGCTCCTCCGGTGGCCGTCGGTCCGGTGGCCGACGCGCACGGTCGCCTCTACGGTCGAGAGGTCCACCCGTCTCACACCGCGAAGGAGAGCCTCATGGCCGACACCGCAGCCGCCGGGGACGTCGTCGACATCCTCACCGCCGACCACCGCGAGATGGTCGGCCTGCTCGAGATGATCGAGAACACCGCCGACGCCGAGGAACGCCGCTCGCTGGCCGACTCCGCCATCGCCGAGGTCGTGCGCCACTCCGTGGCCGAGGAACTGTTCGTCTACCCCGTCTACGAGCGCGAGGTCCCGGGCGGCACCGACGAGGTCGAACACGACAAGGAAGAGCACCAGGAACTCGAAGAGGTGATGAAGGAGCTCGAGGGCCTGGACGCCGGGAGCGCCGAGTTCATCGCCACCGTGAAGCGGTTCAAGGAACTCCTCGACCACCACGCCGACGACGAGGAGGCGGACCAGTTCCCCAAGATGCGGAAGCACATCTCCGCCGAGGACCTGGTCGACCTGGGCCGCAAGGTCGAGGCCGCCAAGAAGATCGCCCCCACCCGGCCGCACCCCGGCTCACCGCACTCCGAGCTGTTCCACATGACCCTGGGACCCGGCGTCGGCATGGTCGACCGCCTCCGCGACGCCCTGAGCGGGCGGGCCAAGAACACCTGACACCTCCGCTCCCGGCCCCGGCGACCACCCGCGCGGGGCCGGGCCGCGCGCTCTCAGCTGCTAGTTCGACAGGCTGACCAGCACGGCGACCAGGCCGCAGGTGGCCATCACGACGACCAACACCACCAGACCGACGTTGTGGTCCGCCCGAGTCTGCGGCACCTCGGCCCCGCGGACGAAGCGCCCGACCCGCCGCTCGTGGTGACGCTGCACCCGGAGCAGCGCCAGCAGCGGGACCACGGTGAGCAACGAGTACACCGACGCCCAGAACACCGACGTCTCCGCCACCAGCTTGGCGATGAGGATGATGTTCACGCCCACCACGGCCCACGTCCGCGCCCACGACAGGCTGGTGCGCTCGGCGGCCAATCCCGCGTCGGGCGGCACCGCCCGCGGTTCCACCCCGATCCGCCGCTGCCGGGGCGTGCTCATGCGAAGGTGCCGCCCAGGATCGCCACGATGAGCAGGACCGCGCCGATCGAGATCCCCAACACCAACAGGATGGATGCCTGCGGCATGGGCAGCGGCCGCTGGTGACGCATCGAGGCCTCGATCCGGATCCACCGCCGGAACGCCACGATCGCGAGGACCGCCGCCAGCACCAGCAGGATGCAGGCCAGCGGCGTGCGGACGATCTCGGGGATCTCGTCCCCAGCGAAGGCCTCCATCGCCACGGCGCCCGCCGTCAACCCGAGGCTGGTGCGGATCCAGGCCAGGAAGGTGCGCTCGTTGGCGAGCGTGAACCGGGGGTCCGGTTCCTCGCCGTCCCGCAACGCCCTGGGCCGCCACCCCTCCGGGGCCTGTCCGGTCTGTCCGGCCTGTCCGGCCTGTCCGGTCATCGCCTGCGCTCCGTCATGGTGCCGAGCCTATCGGTCGGCCCCCGCCGCCCTGGTGGTGGAATAGGCGGATGGGCATTCTGCGTCGTCTCCGGATCGAGCCGTTCATCCTGGCGATCCTGGCCGCGGTGGTGGTCGCCGCGTTCCTGCCCGCCACCGGTGGCGCGGCCGACGCGCTCGACTGGGTGACGACGATCGGCATCGCCGTGCTGTTCTTCCTCTACGGCGCGCGCCTCGAGCCCCGGGAACTGGTGGTCGGTCTCACGCACTGGCGGCTCCACTCGGTCGTGCTCGCCTCGACGTATCTCCTGTTCCCGCTCCTCGGCCTGCTCGGCCAGTGGCTCCTCACGCCCGTGCTCGGCGCCTCCCTGGCCGCCGGGTTCCTGTTCCTCACGCTGGTCCCGTCGACCGTCCAGTCGTCCATCACCTTCGTGGCGATCGCCCGCGGGCACGTCAGCGCGGCGGTGGTGTCGGCGTCGGTGTCCAACCTGCTGGGTGTCGTGATCACTCCCCTGCTGGTCTTCGCCCTGATGACCACCGACGGGTCCGTGGTCATCACGTGGGACTCGGTCGGCACGATCGCCCTGCAGCTGCTCCTGCCGTTCGTGGTGGGCCAGCTCCTGCGGACCTGGGTCCTGCCGGTCATCCGCAGGATCAAGCGGATCGCCCTGTTCGACAAGACCGTCATCGTGCTGGTGGTCTACGCGGCGTTCTCCGACGGGGTCGCCGACGGGATCTGGTCGACGATTGGCGCCGCCGAGCTGGCCTGGCTGATCGTCGCGTGCTGCGTGCTGCTCGCGGTGGTGCTGGGTCTGACCGAACTCGCCTCCCGGGCCCTGGGTTTCGAGGACCGGGACAAGCGCGTCGTGCAGTTCTGCGGGTCCAAGAAGTCGCTGGCCACGGGGTTGCCGATGGCGGCCGTGCTGTTCGTCGGCCAGCCGATCGGGCTCCTGGTCCTGCCGCTGATGCTGTTCCACCAGATCCAGTTGATCGTGTGCGCGTGGCTGGCCGGCCGGTACGGGCGGGCCGCAGACACTGGCACCGACACCGACCGCGGCGCGGGAGCGTAGGAGGCTCCGGGGGCGTGACGAGCCCGCCGCGGGTCACCGCGCCGGCGGCCTGTCCGTCCCCAGCTCCACCACTGCGGCGGGGTCGCCCAGGCGCGGACCGAGGACGACCAGGACGGCGAACACCGCAGCGGTGGTGAGCGCGAGACCGATCCACAGTGGGTGGAGGCGCGGGCCGCAGGCGCGCGCTATGAGGGCGCCGACCAGCGCCCCGGCTGTGTTGAACAGCAGGTCCGTGACGTCGGAGTGTCCCAGGGCGAGGACGTACTGGAGGACCTCGACCGTCGCGCTGATCGCCGATCCGGTGACGACGACGACGAGGACCGCCCTGGCCCGGCCCTCCAGCAGGATGTACAGGAGCACCCCGAGCGGCAAGAAGAAGGCCAGGTTGCCGAGCGCGTCGAACACCGGGCCGAACCAGGTCTGGGCGTCCCGGAACTGGGCGAACGGTACCCATTCGACCGAGCGGCCGCGCTGGGATTCCGGTCGCCACAGCAGCCCGATCACGAAGAAGGCCTTGAGCATGGTCAGCGCCACCACCACGGCGCCGTAGGCGACCACGGCGAGCGCGGCCCAGCCTCGGACCTTCGACTCTGACGGTTGCGTCACGGGCACAATCCTCACACGGGCCCCGGCAACGGAGGCGGTGCCAGGTCTGGCCGGGATCTCGGGCCCGGAGCGCCGTGGGCCCCGTCAGCCCCGGTGGGCATCGAGGAATGCCCGGAGTGCCGCGGCGACCTCGGCCGGGCGTTCCTCCGGCGCGAAGCGGCCACAGTTCTCGATGAGATGCAGTTCGCTGCCGGGGATCGCGGCGGAGTCGAAGCTCGCCGGGTCGCTGTGCGTGGACAGCAGCCAGTCGCGGAAGTGCGCCCGGTGTTCGGCGTCCGGCGTACGGGCCAGCTCGTCGAGCCCGTCGGCCATCTGTTGCCGGGTGCGCTCGGAGGGGTAGCTGTCGAAGCTCACCACGTCGATGAGGGTCAGGGAACGCACGCGCCCGGTCGACTGCACGCCGAAGCGTTGCGCGATCCCGCCGTCGATGTCGTGGGCCACCAGGTGGAACGTGTCGAGTCCCCACCCCCCAACAGTCCCTCCAGGACGGCGACCTGCCCGGTGATCGACGTGTCGACGTCGGGGTCCCGCGGCCGCTCCGACAGCCCGTATCCGAGGAGGTCGAAGGCGTGGACGCGGTACCCGGCCCCGGTGAGGACGGGAACCACGTCGCGCCGGATGTACGACGACGAGGGCGTTCCGTGACGAGGGCGTTCCGTGGAGAAAGACCACGGGTTCGCCCTCGCCGTGTACGCCGAACGAGATCCGGTGGCCGTCGATGACGGCGTGGCGGTCAACGATATGGCTCACCGGCACGGAGTCATCCCAGGTCGGAGACCATCCGCTTGGCCAGTTCCTCGGAGGACTGGGGGTTCTGACCCGTGTAGACGTTGCGGTCCACCACCACGTGCGTTCCCCACGGCTCGGCGGCCGAGGAGTACTCGGCGCCGAGCTCGACGAGCTTGTCCTCGAGCAGCCACGGCGCGTTCTCGGCCAGGCCGACCTGCTCCTCCTCGACGTTGGAGAACCCGGTCATCTTGTATCCCGCGAAGGGAGACGACCCCGCGTCATCGGTCGCCGCGAGGACGGCCGCCGGGGCGTGGCACAGCAGCGCAACGGGCTTCTCCGCGCGGACGCGTTCGGTGAGGATCGCGCCCGAGGTCGCGTCCGTGGCGAGATCTTCCATCGGGCCGTGGCCGCCCGGGTAGAACACGATGTCGAACTGGTTGTGATCGACGGAGGCCAGGTCGGCCGGCGAGTTCAGAACGGGCGCGAGCCGGTCGAGCGAGGCCTTGACCTTGTCGAGGGTCTCCGGGTCGCCGGCGCCTTCGCCGAGGCTTGCCTGGTCGACGGTGGGAGCACGCCCTCCAGGGGTCGCGACGGTGACGGACCAGCCAGCGTCGGTGAACACCTCGTACGGGGCCACGAACTCTTCGGCCCAGAAACCGGTGGGATGCTCCGACCCGTCCTTGAGGGTCCAATGGTCGGCTGCGGACATGATCATCAGAACGTTAGCCATACCGCGACAGTACGGATCTCGGGACAACTCGCAACTGGTCGCTCCATATCAGTGCGGGTCGCATTCGACTGTGATCCCGATCACTAATCAGTGTCTTTTCACAGATTCGCTATGTCACCGCGATTCACTTGCTGATCGCCGTTACCTGCGGGTTCGCTTCATTCTCCGGTTTTGGCGACATATCAGCAGGTCACAGGATTATTCGCCGGCCGGTCTCGTTAGTGAGGAAAACGTTGAGGCACCGCCGACACAGTCTTAATGTTCACGCCGCATGTGCTGAGGGGTTCAGCATCCGCCCGGACGAATGGCGCACGGGCATATGACTCAAGGAGGGGTGCCCATGCGTTCGACAAGCCCGCCACTCGCTCGCTCCATGTCGCTCATGGTTCTCGCCGGATTGGTCCTGCTCGGGTTCTCGGCAGGAGCGGGAGCGGCCTGGCTCTCCGGGGGGACGGCGACAGCCACAGCGGCTGGGCCGGTGGCGTCCTCGGTGCAGCAGTCCGGCCTCACATCAGCCGCACCCTCCACTACCTCGACGCAACCTTCGTCCTCCACCTCCTCGACCTCGACCGCGCCGGCAAGTAGCGAACGACTGCCTTCGCCGAAACGCGAGTCGTCGCCGGCCCGCCCGGCCGCCGCGCACGCGCCGGTCGCGCCAGCCCGGCCGCCGGCCGTCCGGGTGCCGGTGTTCCCCGCGCAGCCGGCCGCTCCGGCCCCGTACCGGCCCGCTCCGGCGCCCGCGCCAGCGCCTGCACCAGCGCCACCGGTCCCCGAAACCATCACCATCGACCTCGGCGGACGCGGGGAGATCATCCCCCAACCACCGATCGCGCCCAGACAACTCAATATCCCCTGACGCAGAACCAGTCAGGCCCATCCCACCAAGAGAAAGAGGATCACTCATGCTCGCAGCAGCCACCGCCATCTCCGGACTGATCATTTCCGCCCTGGCGTCTCTCGGCCCCATCGCAGCACCTGTGGTTGGCGCCGCGTTGGCAGCCGGCCCAGTCGCGACCGCTGGCACCGCAATCGCTGGCATCGCCGGCACTGGCGCTGCAGCAGGCGGTTCAGCCGCCCTGGGTGCAGGTGCGGGCGCCATCGGAGCCAGTCCCCACGCAGCAGTCGGAGTGCAGAACGGAGTCACCGATGCGCTCAACCAGGCGAAGGACGCCGCTGCCGGGTCCGTCAACAACCTGAACCTCCCGGGCGTTCCGCACATCTCGTTCAACTGAGTCGGTACGACAAGCGGTCAGCCGAATAGCGCAGGCTCCGCACCCCGCGTGGCTGATCATCTCGCCGCCCTCCCCCCGCGAATGTTGGGTCTGGGAGGGCGGCGGTGCTTCAATAACCCGATGACCAGCGTGACCTACTTCCAGCAGACCGACGCGGACCACCTGCGTCCCGCTGGCCGTGCGGAGCTGACCATCTCCCGCGTCTTCCCCGCCGAGCCGTCGTTCAACTCGCGGATGTACCGCGAGATCGGCGGCGACTGGAACTGGATCGATCGGTTGGAGTGGGCAGAGGGCGACTGGGCTTCGTACTGCTCCGACCCGTGCGTCAGCACGTTGCGAGCGACCCGGGGCGGCGAGGTCGTCGGGTTCGCCGAACTCCGCATGAGCCCCTGCGACGAGACCACCGGCCCAGTCTTCAACAACTCCGGCGGCGTCGGGGACGACGGCGTTGACGTGGAGATCGTCTACTTCGGCCTGCTCCCCCGATTCGCCGGCCGCGGCCTGGGCGGATGGTTCCTCTCCGAGGTCTGCCGCATCGCCTGGAACGTGCCCGGGTGCCGCCGGGTGTGGCTGCACACCTGCGACGACGACTCCCCCGCCGCCGTCCCCAACTACCTCTCCCGCGGGTTCGTCGAATACGCCCGCGCGGACACCGGCTGCGCTACCTGCTCCGCCTGATTCAACGGCCGGCGTGACCCAACGGCCGAGCTCGACTCACTGCTCGGGAAGGCGGCTCAGCGCCCGCCCGCTCATCCGGGAGACCAGCTTCTCGGACACCTCGCCGAACGCCTGCAGCTCGTCGTCGCCGAATCCTTCGAACAACCACTCGGCGAGTCCGACGCGCGCGGTCACCACCTCATCCACGATCCGGCGTGACTTCTCCGTCAGGTTGACCAGCCGCACCCGCCGGTCGTCCGGCGGCATCGTGCGCTCGACGTGCCCGCTGGCCACGAGGCCGTCCACCAGCGCGGTCACCTGGCGCGGCGAGCAGTCGAGATACGTGGCGAGTTCCACCTGCTTGCACTCGCCCTGCAGACCCAGGACGAACAACAGCTCGAGCCGCGGCACCGTCAGGTCGTAGTTCGCCGCCGCGCGCGCGATCGATCCCGACATCTGCTCCGCCAACATCAGAGCGCGGTCGAGAATCTCACTCGAAGATAGTGCCACGTGTATATAGTTACCACTATTCACGGTTTCATCCCCGCCAGACCCGGCGGGCGACCAGCCCCAGGAGACACCATGGACGTCACCATCCCGGCAGGCTTCGACTTCACCGACCCTGACCTGTTCGAGAAGCGGCTCCCCCACGACGAGTGGCGCCAGCTCCGGCAGTCCGAACCGATCCACCGCGTCGACAAGCGCGCGGGCTCCGACGGGTTCGACGACGACCACTACTGGCTGGTCACCAAACACGCCGACGTCAAAGAGATCTCGCGCCTGACCGGGGAGGTGTTCTCCGCCGGCGAGAACACCATGATCCCGCGGTTCGCCGAGGGAACCGACCGATCGATCATCGAGGCCCAGCGGTCGATGCTCGTCAACGAGGACGGCGAGATCCACAAGAAGCACCGGCGGATCATCTCCCGCGGGTTCACCCCCCGGGGCGTGGCCGGGATGCGCGACGAGCTCGCCGACCGGGCACGCAAGATCGTCACCGCCGCCGCCGAGTCGAACGCCGACGACTTCGTCACCGCCATCGCCTCCGAGTTGCCGCTCCAGGCGATCGCCGACCTGCTGGGTGTGCCGCAGGAGGACCGCCACAAGATCTTCGAGTGGTCCAACATCATGACCAGCTACGACGCCGGCGGCGACCCCGACGCTCCCGCCATCGCGTCCATGGAGCTCATCGGGTACGCGAACGCCATGGCCGAGGACCGCGCCGCCAACCCGCGCGACGACATCGTGACCAAGCTCGTCCAGGCCGACGTCGACGGCGAACATCTCTCCGCCGAGGAGTTCGGTTGGTTCGTCACCCTCCTGGCCGTGGCCGGCAACGAGACCACCCGCAACGCCACCACCCACGGCATGGTCGCCATGCTCGAGCACCCCGAGCAGTGGGAACTGTTCAAGCGCGAGCGGCCCGAGACCGCCTACGACGAGATCCTGCGGTGGGCCTCGCCGATCACCCAGTTCCAGCGCACCGCCATGGAGGACACCGAGATCGGAGGCGTGTCGATCGCGAAGGGCGACCGCGTCCTGATCTGCTACGGCTCCGCGAACTTCGACGAGGAGGTCTTCGACGACCCCTTCAGCTTCAACATCCTGCGCGATCCGAACCCCCACGTCACCTTCGGCGGCCAGGGCCCGCACTACTGCCTCGGCGCCAACCTCGCGAAGATGCAGCTCGAGCTGATCTTCAACGCCGTCGCCGACTACTTCCCGGATCTGACCGCGCTCGGCGACCCCACGCGGCTCCGGTCGGGGTGGCTCAACGGCCTGACCGAGTGGAAGGTCGACCTGGGTAAGTGCCCGGTGGTCCACTGAGCGGCAGGCGGGGCTGGCAGGCTCACACCAGCAGGGTCTGCAGCAGCATGTAGGTCGCGGTCCCCAGCACGATGCTCGCCGCGGCCCGTCGAAACGCCAGGTGCACAGCCAGAGTGAGCCCCAACGCGACGGCCGCCGGCACCCACGAGCCGAGCTCGGTGGTCGTGTCCCGCAGGGTGTAGACCACCAGCACGACCATCACGCCAGCGGGCATCGTGCGGCCCAGATAGCGGACGACGCCGGAATCGCGCAGCCGGGTCAGCGCCAGGAACGGTGCGGCCCGCAGCGCGAGCGTCACGAGGAACATCACGCCCAGCCCGGCGAGCAGGTAGGCGGTCCCGGGCACCGCGGCGGTCACGCGGCATCCCGTCCGGTACGCACGGCCCAGACGTAGCGCAGCAACAGCACTACGACGAACGCGCACAGGCCCACGATGAGCATCTGCCCGGGCGCGACCACCGCTGCGACCAGGCCGCAGATCAGGCCGATCACCGGCGCCGGCAGGTCTCCCGAGGACCGCCACGCGTCCACCGCCAGCACGGCGAACAGGGCGGTCAGCGCGAACTGCAGCCCGTCCAGTCCTTCCGGCAGCGCGGATCCCACGAGCGCTCCGACGATGCCCGGCACCACCCACAGCGACTGGCAGGTGATCGCGATGGTCATCGTCCGGGCACCGGTCATCTCCACGCGCCGCTTGGTGGCGGTGATCGCGTACACCTCGTCGGTGAGGGCGTAGACGGCGTAGAGCCGGCCGAGCCGCGAGCGGATGGCCTCGATCGGGAAGCTCAGCCCGTAGAAGACGTGTCGGAAGTTCACCAGGAACGCCGCGGCGGCCAGCGAATACAGGGGAGTGACCGCGGTGAGCAGGCCGATCGCGAGGAACTCCATGGAGCCGGCGTAGATGACGATCGAGAACACCGGCGCCCACCACCAGTCGAACCCCGCCTGCGTCATCAGCACCCCGAACGCCAGACCGAGCGGGACGAGTCCCAGGCCGACGGTCGAGCAGTCGGCAAGACCCTTGCGGATCTCTGCGCTGGTGGAGGGGGCGTGCGGCACGCCGGGCAGTCTAGCCAGCCACGATTTGGCATCACCCCCGTCGGAGCCCTTCCGCCCTCGCGCCCGTCGGCGCAGACTCTGAGCATGAGCGCACACCAGCCCGGGACCCCGCCCGCCCCCACCGTGTGGCACTGCTTCAGGTGCTCGGACGCGCGCGCCGTCATCGACTGGTTGGTCGAGGCCCTGGGATTCGTCGAGACCGTCTCCCATGCCGAGGACGGCCGCATCGTGCACGCCGAACTGCTGTGGCCCGAGGGTGGCGGCATCATGCTCGGTGACCAACGGCCGGGGCCGGATGATCCCCATGCGATGCCGCCGGGAACCGGGTTGGCCTATGTGGTCACCGCCGACGCGGATGTCGTCTACGAGCGCGCCCGGGCGGCGGGCGCCGAGATCGTCATGGAGCTCCACGACACCGACTACGGGGATCACACCTTTCCCGCCCGCGACCCGGAGGGCAACGTGTGGTCGGTGGGGCAGTACCGAGGCGAACCCCTGCCGGCCGGGACGTCCTGACCAGCGGCCGTCGGGGCAGGCCCGGCCCGCGGCCAGCCCCTCGTCAGACCCGCACGACGTCTGCGCGCGGCACCAGCGGGATCGCCACCGCGGCGACCACCGCCGCGCCCGCGAACACCGGCCAGTAGCCGACCGCCTCGATCACCGCGGCGACCAGGGGAGTGGACGCCGCGATCGCCACGAACTGCGCGGTGTTCTGCACGCCCAGCGCGCGCCCGCTCCACCGCGGGCCGGCGTATTCGGCGACGGCGGTGAACGCCAGGCCGTTGTCGGACACCGAGAGCACGGTCGCGACCACGCCGAGCGTCACGGCGATCACCCCGGGGGCTCCCAGCGCCTCGGCCACAGCGAGGGCCGCCAGGCCGCCGGTGACCGAGATCGCCACAGCGCGAAGGGGTCTCATCCGCGATCCGACCCGGTCGGACACCGCCCCGGCCACGATCCTGGCGACCGCCCCGAGCACCTGACTCACCGTCACCACGATTCCCGCGGAGACCGCCGACCAGCCGTGCCCCAGCACGAGCCACGCCAGCAGGAACGCCTGCAGCATGCCCTGCGGCAGGACGAGGAGCACCGACGCGCCGTGCACCCGGGCCAGGTAGTCCGAGCCGCGGTACGGCGACCCGTCCGCCGGGGGACGGGTCGCTGACGCCGTGCCGGTCACCGTGGGAACCGCGGCGCTCGGCGCCGACGGGGGAGCAGCCAGGTGGCCAGGCGGGTCGGTGACGACGACGAGGGCCGCGACCGCCGAGACCACGGCCATGACCAGGGGTACCGCGAAGGCCGCGGCCAATCCGTACGACTGCGCGAGGAGCGGCAAGGTCATGGCCGCGACCGCGGATCCGGCAGGCTGCGACATCTGCCGGACTCCCATGGCGAGCCCGCGCCGGTGGGCCGGGAACCAGCTGACGACCAGCCGCCCGCTCGCGGAGTTCCCCGAGGCGGTGAAGGCGCCGGTGACCAGCAACAGGATCGCCAGCAACGTGAACGAGTCGACGAACAGTGCGGCTGCCAGGGCGAGCGCGGCACCGACCGAGCCGGAGACCAGGACCAGCTTCTCGCTCGTCCGGTCGACGAGCCAACCCCACGCGATCAGCGCCGTGGCCATCCCCACCAGCGGCATCGCGACCAGCACCCCGGCCCGCGAGAGTGACAGCCCTTCGACGGTCGTGAGGTGGGGGAGCAGGAAGCCCACGCCGACGACAAACGCCGAGCCCGACGCCGCGACGAACGTGGCGACCGCCAGCACCAGCCAGTGCCGCGGGGTCACCGCGGTCGACTCATGCTTCACCGTCTCCATCTGCACGAGCCTAGACTCGATCCCACAAACTAGAAACTGTATCCCATATAATGAGACTCATCCGGGGCGCCGGCCGTCAGTTGACGTCCCCGTCCTGCAGGAAGGTGGCGTACAGCGGCAGCGGCATCTCCTGCCGCCGCAGTACCGCACCCCACACGTCGACGCGGGCGGGGGCGAGCAGGTCGCTGGGCAGGCTGGGGGCGACGTACCAGTCGCCGCGGTCGAGTTCGTCCTGCAGCTGCCCGGGGGCCCAGCCGGTGTATCCGACGAACACCCGCATCCCTTCGACGTGGTCGCGCAGCAGATCGGGGTCACTGTCCAGGTCCACCACATGCACCCGACCCTCGATCTGCTGGAGCCCGACGAACCGGTCACCGTCCACGCCGGAACCGAGCACCACCAGCGCGATCCCGGTGTCGGGTTTGACCGGACCGCCGATGTGGAAGACGGACGGGGGAGCGCAGATCTCGGCCCAGGCGGGCAGGATTGACTCCACCTCGGTCTCGCCTGGGCGGGTGATGACGACGCCCAGGGAGCCCGAGTGGTCGTGCTCGATCATGTAAATGATCGCGCGCTGGAAGTTGGGATCGGGCATGTCGGGCGCCGCGATGAGCAGCGACCCGGCGACGGGATCACGCTTGTCCATCGCGGAGTAGAGGCGGTCGCCGAACAGGCCGCCACCGCCCAGATCGTCCGGTCCCGTGTCCATGTCCCCATGATGCCCCCGTCGCCGACGACCCACACGCGCGTCCCCTCGATCGGGTCCCGCCGCGATGGTCGCCGCCCGTGCGGTGAGCGCTACGGTGATGTGCGTGACCTCACTGTCCGCCGATCCGGTCGGCCCCCCGCGCGGACGACTGGCGGCCGCACTGCGGGAGTCGGACGGCCTCGGCCGGTTGTCCACGGCGCGCCTGGCCGCCCTGCTCAGTGAGGGGATCCATCAGGCCGCGCTGGGCGGAATCGTGCTGTTCAGCCCCGAGTCCGCGACGACGCCCGCCGCCATCGTCGGCGGGTTCGCCGTCATGCTGCTGCCGTACTCGGTCATCGGACCCTTCGCCGCCGCCGCGCTCGACCGGTGGGATCGTCGGGTCGTCGTCGCGGTCGCGGCGCTGGTCAGGACGGTGGCCATCGTCGCGACCATCGCGCTGGTCGCCGTCGGTGCCGTGCACACCGGGGCGGGCCTGGCGGCGTTGTTCGCGCTCTCGCTCGTGGCCATCGGTCTCGGCCGCCTCATCAACACCGGAATGACCGCGGCCATGCCCAAGGTGGTGCCCGATCGGATCCTCGCCGCCGCCAACTCGGTCCTGGTCACCGTGGGGTCGATCATCACGGCCGTCGGCGCGGTCGCGGCGTTCGCCGTCCTGGCCGTCCTCGGCGCCGGGGACGCCGCGGTGTCGTGGACCCTCGTGCCGTCCGTGGTCGCCGCGCTGGTGGGGGTGTGGGCGATCCTGGCGCTGCCGCGCCGGCACCTGGGACCCGACGACGACGAGCTCAGCGCTGATCCCGGCCGGGGCGTGGCACTAGATGCGCTGTCCCTGTTCGCCGGTGGATTGGCCGAGGGCGTCCGGGCCGCCCGGTCCACGGCCCTCGTGTGGGTGTCGCTGACCGGCGTGACGCTCGGCCGGGCGGCGTTCGGGATCACCACGATGCTGGCGATCCTGCTACTGCGCGACGCCGAGTCCGGCGGCGTGGGCGGCCCTGTCGTGGCCGGGATGGGTGGATTCGGACTGATGTCGGCGGCGGTGGCCGCAGGAATGGGCCTGGCCGCCGTCGTCACCCCCTGGGCCATCGCCCGTCGGCGGCGGATCGTCGTCGTGGCATCGGGCGCGGTGCTGTCGGGGGTCGCGCAGCTCGCGGTCGGCCCGACCCTCGAGCCGACGTCGCTGGTCGTGGGCGCGGTGGCGATCGGTCTGGGCGCCCAGGTGGTCAAGCTCGTCGCGGACAACGCCATGCAGACCGACGTCCCCGACGCCCGCCGCGGCGGGGTCTTCGCACTGCAGGACGCGCTGTTCAACTCGGCGTTCGTCGTGGGGATGGTCGCGGTCCTGCCGTTGGTGCCCGCCGACGGACGGTCGGTGTCGTTGATGCTGGTCCCGGCCGCGCTGTACGCCGCCGCCGCGGTGATCGCGGCGTTCGTCGCCGCGCGCAGGCGGTCAGGAGCCGAGCCCGAGCGAACCCGCGGCGATCGAACCGCCACCGATCGAGCCACCACCGACTGACCCTCCGCCCACGGAGCCGGCGGCCACGGAACCGCCACCCATCGAGCCTGCACCCACCGAGCCGCCGCCGACACTCCCTGCGCCGACCGAACCCGCCCCGACAGAACCCGCCCCGACACTGCCCGCGCCCATCGACCCGGCGGCAGCGGATCCCGCCGCAGCCGAGCCCGCCGCGGCGGAACCGACAGCTCCGGCGCCGCCACCGGCCGAGCCGTCGCCGAGCGCGCCACTGCCGAGCGCGCCGGCGTCGATGACCCCCACGTCGAGCGATCCCGCAGCCGAGCCCGCGTCGATGTGCGGGAGCTCGAGGTGAGGCGGCTCGAAGGGCAGCGCGGCGTCGAGCCGCCCGTCGCCGTTCATGTCCGCCACGGACAGCAACCCGCTGCCCGTGTCGACGGTGATGGAGCCGTCGTCCTCGACGACCGGTGCCGCGGGTTCGGGAACGGTCCCGCCCTGCACCGGCGCGGGTTCCGGGGCCGGAGTGTGCGCGACGGGCGGGGGCGGCGGCACCGGATCGGGTTCCGTGACCGGGGGAGTGGACCACCTTGCCGAGTCCGCTGAAGCGGCCGATCCGTGGTGGATCGCGCCGATGGCATCCGACAGCAGGGCGCCCCAGTCCGGCAGCCCGCCCAGCGCCTCCGATCCGGCGGCCAGCCCGTCCGCCCCCGCGGCCAGCGAACCGCCCATCAGCGCGCCCGCACCCTCGGCTCCTGCCAGCACCGATCCGGCCGCCAGGGAGCCGGCCCCGACGGACCCCGTGCCGAGCGAGCCGCCCCCCACCGACCCCGCGCCGACAGACCCACCGCCCGCCGAACCGGCGGCAACTGATCCACCACCCACCGAGCCACCGCCCACAGACCCGCCCGCGACAGACCCGCCGCCCACGGACCCCGCGGCGAGCGCGCCGGCTCCCCCGGCGTAGACGTTCCACACGCCGCGTCCGCCGTCATCGGCGTAGGCGGCCTGGGCGCCGGTGCCCACGTCGGTCACCACGCGGTCGGCGGCGCCGTCGAGGTCCGAGTCCCACAGGGCGTCGTCGGCGTATCCGTCGCCGTCGAAGTCCAGCCACAGCGCGTCCGCGGCACCGGTTCCGAGGGTGAGGTCGGGCTCGCCCTGCCACTGCGTCGGGTCCCCGACGCCGTCTCCGAAGAAGTAGTCCATGCCCAGAATCGTGTCCCGACCGCCCGGCCCGGGCCAGCCCCGATCCGCGATCTGTGGAGCGAGGAACCGCATTCCACAGATCGTCGTTCCGCCTTGACGGCGGGCGCTCAGCTGCTCGCGGTGGCCCTGGCGAGCAGCGCGGGTCGTTCGGGATCGCCGCCCAGGTCGGGGCGGCCGAGACGGGTGGCCCGAACACCGACGACGACGAGGAAGACCGCCGCCCAGATCAGGTAGGCGTTGCCGACGAGGTGCTCCAGCGGGCCCCAGCCGAGTTCGCGGCCCTCACTGTGCGGCACCCACCACTGCGGTGTGCCCAGGAAGATCACCACGCCGCTGCCGGCCAGGGCGAGCCAGCCGCGCTCGTCGTCGTCGTCATCTCGTCCCGCGCGGTCGGCCCACACCAGGGTGAGCACGACCGCGGGCACCGCCCACACCCAGTGGTGTCCCCATGACACGGGCGAGCAGAACAGGGCCACGTGCCCCACCGCGACCGCGGCGGCCACCTCGTGGCCGGACCGCAGCAGCCGCCACGCCACCCACGCGATCCCCAGGCCGATCGCCGCGGACACCACGAACCACGCGACCGACGCGGCGGTGTCCTCGAAGCCGAGTCGGTGCACGAACCCGTTCACCGACTGGTTGGACGTGAACGCCAGACCGCCGATCCGGGCCGGGTCGCGGATGGCGAACGTCCAGTAGCGGGCGGAGTCGTCCGGGGTGAGCAGGTGCCCGATCCCGGTGAACGCCAGCGCCGAGACGACCGCCGTGGCCAGCCCACGCCAGTCGCGCCGCAGCACGAAGTACAGCAGGAACACCGCCGGGGTGAGCTTGATGGCCATCGCCAGCCCGGTGAGGGTGCCGCCCCACCAGCGGCCGCGACCGCGGATGACGTCGACCAGCACCAGCGCCATGAGAAAGACGTTGACCTGCCCGAACCCGATCGTCTCGCGCACCGGGCCGAACCACAGTGCCACCGCCACCACGGCTGCGGTGAGCCACCACAACTCGCGCTGCGGGCGTTCGCACGTGCGCGTGAGCACCAGTTGCACGACGTAGGCCAGCACCGCGATGGTCGCCAGCGTGATCAGTGCGGACGCGACCGCCAACGGCACCAGCGTGAACAGCGAGAAGAGCTGCGCCGACAGCGGGGGATAGGTGAACGGCAGGTGGGCGCCCTGGGCGAGCTGGGGCAGCTCGCCGTAGAGGTCGCCACCGTCGCGGAACACCTGCCCGCCGACGCGGTAGACGTCGAGGTCGATGCGGTACGGCGGGATCTGTTGCAACCCCGGGATGCCCACGGTGTGCAGCAGCGTGCCGACGACGGCGAGGACGACGACGACGACCCGCGCAGCGGCCGAGCCCAGGTAGCGGTCGACCGCTCCGCCGATCATGCCGGATCGCCGTTCTGCTGCGGTTCGTTCTGCTCGGCCCACCAGCTCAGGAGCGCGGCCTCGGCCTCATCCCGGTCGAGCGGGCCGCGATCGAGGCGCAGTTCCTTGAGATGCGCCCACGCGCGACCGACGTCGGGCCCCGGCTTGAGGTCGAGCAGCGTCATGATCTCGTTGCCGTCGAGGTCGGGGCGGACCCGGGCGAGGTCCTCCTTCTCCTCGATCTCGACGATCCGCCGCTCCAGCGAGTCGTAGTTGGCCTGCAGCTTGGCCGCCCGCCGCTTGTTGCGGGTCGTGCAGTCCGCCCGGACCAGCCGGTGCAGGCGCGGGAGCAGGTGACCGGCGTCGGAGACGTAGCGGCGCACCGCGGAATCCGTCCACTGACCCTCGCCGTACCCGTGGAAGCGCAGGTGGAGGAACACCAGGCCGGAGACGTCCTCGATCATCTGCTTGGAGTACTTGAGCGCACGCATGCGCTTGCGCACCATCTTCGCGCCGACCACCTCGTGGTGGTGGAAGGTCACGCCGCCGCCGGGCTTGGGCGCCCGCGTGGCGGGCTTGCCCACGTCGTGCAGCAACGCCGCCCAGCGGAGCACGAGGTCGGGCCCCTCGGGTTCGAGGTCGATGGCCTGCTTGAGCACCGTGAGCGAGTGCCAGTACACGTCCTTGTGCTGCATGTGCTCGTCGCGCTCGAGCTTCATGCCGGGCACCTCGGGCAGCACACGATCGGCCAACCCGGCCTCGCACAGCATGTTGATGCCGTCGATCGGGTAGTCGCCGAGGATGGTCTTGTCGAGTTCGGTCCGCACCCGTTCGACTGTGATGCGGTCGATCTCCCCGGTCATCTCCGCCATCGCGCGGAACACCCGCGGCGCGAGGGTGAACCCCAGCTGGGAGACGAACCGGCAGGCCCGCAGCATGCGCAGCGGGTCGTCGGAGAACGACTGCTCCGGCGCGGCCGGGGTGTCCAGGACGCCGACGAGCAGGGCGTCCATCCCGTTCAGGGGGTCGACGAACTCCTGGCGCCCGTCCGGGTGCAGACGCACCGCCATGGCGTTGACCGTGAAGTCGCGCCGGATCAGGTCACCGTCGAGGGTGTCACCGAAGACGACCTCGGGGTTCCGGGTCACCCCGTCATAGGAGTCGGCCCGGAACGTGGTGATCTCGATCTGCTGCTCGATCCCGCCACCGTCCCTCTTGACGGCCGAGAGCGTGCCGAACTCGATCCCGGTGTCCCACACCGCGTCCGCGTAGTCGTCGAGGATGGCCCGCACCGTCTCGGGCCGGGCGTCGGTGGTGAAGTCCAGGTCGGTGCCCAGTCGGCCGAGCACGGCGTCGCGGACACTGCCGCCGACCAGGTAGAGCTCGTGCCCGGCGTCACCGAATGCCGTCGCGAGCGGGGCCAGCACGTCGGCCAGGTCGTTCATCGTGGTCTGGGCGCCCGCGAGCAACCGGACCCGGCGTGCCTCGACCTCTGCCGGGTCGGGCCGGGAACCCGGTCCGTCCTGCAGAGCCGAGAACACCGCGGCGTCGTGTCGATCGGAGGCGGCTCGATCGGCGGCGGCGCTGCTGTCGGCGGCACTGCGGTCGGGGGTCGGTCTGCGGGCTGTCACGGGCCCGACTTTACCGAGTGGACCCGACAATCCCTGACCCGCGCGCTCGGGGCCGGGCGGGATCAGCCCCGGGGGCCGGATGGGCCCGGTGTGAGCCGGGTCGACGGGCGGGCCGGACCGCGCCGGCGGGCGGGCGGGGGCACCGCCGGCACACGCAGCCCCGGGTACGCCGCCTCGCCGACCTCCGCTGCCGGAATGTACGCCGATCACCGGGTTGTGCTGCGGGAATGGACCATTCGGGGCGCGCTAGTCGACAGGGCAGCGCATCCTGGCCGGATGCGCTGCCGGAATGCCCGGCGGGGCTCACTCGGCGGGGCTCACTCGCCGGGCGCGACCGCCTTCGACCACAGTGGATCCACGGCCTCGACCTCGGGCGGGCCGCTCAGCAGCGGGCTCGACTCCTCCAGGTATCGCAGGTAGGCGGGGTTGCCGAGGAACTCCTGGGCGGCCGCGGCGTCCCGGTAGTGCTGGAACACCACCAACACGTCCGGGTCCACGTGGGACGCGCACAACACATAGGCCCGGTGTCCGGCGTTGGCCTGGACGGCCTCCGGCATGTGCCGGCGCCACACCTCGATCAACTGGTCGCGACGGCCCGGCTTGGCCCGGTGTCGGAGGACCAGGGCGTGGGCGGACGGACCAGAGCTCATACTGCGGACTCTAGCCGCGCCCGCCGCCGCGGGACCGTCCCCGGCCGCCACGGCCCCGAGGCCCTGACCGCTGGGACGGCAGCGCACTGGAGTGACGGGAGTGTCTCGTCGTCGTCGTCGTCGTGACTCCCCACGCCTGCCACCCACGCGCCCGGGCACCCGCACGCGGCCGGGCCGCGGCGCGCCGTGGATTCCGGTCCACTCACCCCCGGCCGGTAGCATCGATGGGTGTCCGAAGCCGATCGTCCCGCCGAACCGCGCGCCAACGCGCCGCGGCGTCGTCGTGCGCGTCGGCCCGCCGGACCCGGCGCCGCGGGACGCGACGCCGCAGGTCAGAAGCGGGACAGCGCTGCCGCGAAGGGGTCCGACGGCCAGCGCAGCGCGCAGGGCGACAAGCAGAAACCGGCGCCCCGGGACGCCGGGGGCGGCGGCCAGAAGCCAGGTCAGAAGCCAGGTCAGAAGTCCGGCCAGGGGGGCCAGTCCGGGCCCACCGGCTCCACCGGCCCCTCCGGCGACGGTCAGTCCCGGCAGGGACGGCGTCGCCGCCGCGGCGGACGCGGTCGGCGCGGCGGTCGGGGACAGGGCCGCGCACCCGAGAACCAGAATCAGCCGTCGAGCCCCGACGCCACCCACACGGTGAAAACCGGCGACGGCACCGCCGGCGCCACCTCCCGCCAGGCCCCCCGTCACCCGCGTCAGCCCGGCCGGTCCAAGTCGGGCGGCGGTGGCCAGGCGAGCTCCACCAACACCACCCGCACGTCCGGGCCCGCGAAGGCCGGCGGCGGCACCGGGTCCAAGACCGGCTCCAAGGCCGGTGGCAAGGGCGGGTCCAAGGCCGCGGCCAAGACCACCAAGCCCGGCACCCACCAGGGCGGCAAGGCCGGCGCCAAGAACGCCCGCGGCGGTCGCGGGGGCGCGCGGCATCCCCGCGGTGGCCAGCGACTCAAGACGGTGCTGGAGACCTCGGCCGGCGGCCTGGTGGTCCGGAACCTCGCGCAGGCGGGGAAGGGACCCGAGCCCGACCTGTCCCGGCTGGAGGTCGCCCTCATCGGTCGGCTGGACCGCCGAGGCCGCATGCTGTGGTCCATGCCGAAGGGGCACATCGAGCCGGGGGAGACCGTCGCGGAGACGGCCCGGCGCGAGGTGCTCGAGGAGACCGGCGTCGACGGCACCGTCCTGGCCCCGCTGGGCACCATCGACTACTGGTTCGTCGCCGAGGGCCGGCGCATCCACAAGACCGTCCACCACCACCTCGTCCGCTACGACCACGGCGAGTTGTGCGACGAGGACCCGGAGATCACCGAGGTCGCCTGGTTCGCGTTCGACGACCTGCCCCGGCGCCTCGCGTACCCGGACGAGCGGCGACTGGTCGAGTCCGCCCGCACCCTCCTCCCGGACTTCGCGCGCGCCGAACTGGCCGGCGACAATCCCCCGCCCGCCGACGCGCAGATGGTGGACCCGTCCCGCCGGGCGGACGGCCCCGAGCCGGTCCGCCGCACCGGGGCGCACGGCGTCACCCCTCGCGACCACGCGCCGGAGGAGTCCGGGCCGTGACCGGGCGGCCGGTTGGGCGCGCAGTCCGGGCGGTCGTCCCGACGGCACTGTGTGCGGCGCTGGCCCTCGGCCCGCTGTGGGGTGTCCAGCCGGCCGGGGCCATCACCCCCGCGGAGGCCGCGGCGGCCGGGTACATCCCCAACCCGGCGCCGACACTGGCCCGGATCACCATCGACGAGCTCTCCCCGACCGTCCTCGACGGGGCGGGTGGCCCGGGCGGGGCGGGTGGCGGGGGCCGGGTCGCGGTCGGCACCGAGTCCGGGGTCCCGGTCGTCACGGTGTCCGGCACCATCACCAACGTCGGCGACATCCCCCTCGAGTCGGTCGACGTCCGGCTCCAGCGCGGGCCCCGCGCCGCCGACGCGGAGGCGGTGCGCGAACCGCTGGTGTGGTCCGAGCCGTCGTTCGCGGTCCGCGGCGAGTTCCTGCGGGTGGCCGAGACCGTGGCGCCGGGGCAGTCCGTGCCGTACCGCGTGTCCATGCCGGCCCGGGAGATCCCCGGCGACCCGGCCCCTGACCTGCAGCTGACCGAACCCGGCATCTATCCGCTCCTCGTCAACGTCAACGGCACCCCGGAGGGCGGGTCGCCCGCGCGACTCGACGACGCCCGCACCCAGTTGCCCGTGCTCGAGGCGCCGCGACCGGCGGCCCTACCGGGGGTCGACGACGACGAGGTGGTCGCACCCGGGCCGGCGGACGGGCGGGGCCCGGCGCCGGTCCCGCTGACCATGATGTGGCCGCTGGCGGCGGCACCCACGCGGATCGCGACGGTGCCCGGAGCGGAGGGCCCGGACCCGGTGGTCGCGTTGACCGACGACTCGCTCCTGCGCGAGCTGTCCGAGGACGGTCGGCTCACCGGGCTGGTCCGGGCGGCCGACGACGCGTTCGACGGGCCCGGCGGGCAGGACCTGCGACGGGCGGTCTGCCTGGGCGTGGACCCGGAGTTGCTGGGGACCGTGTCCGAGATCGCCGACGGCCGCGCCGTGCTCATCGGGAACGGCACCGGCGGCGACGACGGGGGTTCCTCCGGGCGGAACCGGGGCGGCCGGGGGGACCCGGAGCGGTCCGCCCCCGCCGATCCCGGGGCGGTGGAAGCGGACGCCGAACGCTGGCTGGACGAGCTGCGGGCGTTGGCCGAGGGCACCTGCGTGGTGACGCTGCCGGCAGCCCAGGCCGGCCTCGAGGCGGTCGGGGCGGTGGGGTCCACCGAGCTCACCCGGGCCGCGCTGGACAGCGACGATTCAGTGGAGCGGATCCTCGGGGTGTCCCCGATCCCCGACGTGCTGGTACCCGCCTCCGGGACCCTGCTGCCCGGCACCGCCGAGGCGCTGGGGGAGCCCGGCGCCACCGCCGTGGTGGCGGCCGCGTCGACGCGGACCGACACGGGTCTCGTCCCGCCCCCCGGGATGGTGGGGTTGGCCGGCACCGACGGCGGACGCGCACTGACGTATTCGGCGCCGATCGGGGCGGCCCTCGCCGCGACCGGGTCCGCACCCGAGAACCCGCGCTATTCCGACCCCGACACCCGGTATTGGCTGACCGCCGACTCCACGGCGGCCCGCCTCCAGGACGCGAGGGCCGCGCTCCTCGCGCCGGTCGTGGACGCCATCGACGCCGGACCCGCCCCCATCGCCCCGCTCGAGGCCGCCGGCGCGGCCGGCGCCGGGCCTTCCGCGGGCACCGGTCCCGCTGCCGACACCGGCCCCTCGGGCCCGTCCGACGATCAGGGGGTCCTGGCCGTGCCGCCGCAGGTGTGGAGCGTCGACGGCGAGGCCGCCGGCTCGCTGCTGGAGACCCTCGGCGCCCAACTGGCGGCGGGGAGGATGCGCGCGGTGCCGCTCACCGAGCGCCTGGCCGGACCGGTCACCGTCCCGGACGGGTCCCTGGCGGACGACTCCACGGGCGCCGTCGACCCGGGGGCCGTGGACCTGGCCGGGGTGGACCGTCGCGTCTCCGACGCCCTGCGGGGGATCGGCACGCTGCGGTCACTGGTCGACGCCGCCGATCCCACGTCGTCGGACGCCGAGGGCCACCTCGACCCGATGGTGACCGAGGCCCTCCGGGCCCTGTCGGAGACCGGCCGGCGCGCGGGGGGAGACGGCACGTCGCCCGGGTCCGGTACCGGGGCTGACGCCCGCGCCGGGACCGCCGAGCGTCTCGACCGCCTCGAGCAGACGGTCTCCCGCTCGCTCGGCAGGGTGGACCTGCTGCCGCCCGGCAGCGTGTTCACCATGGCCAGCCCCAACAGCCCACTGCTGCTGGTGACCCGGAACGCGTTGCCCTTCCCGGTGCGGGTCGGCGTCACCGTCACCGCGCCGGACGACATCACGGTGGAGCCGGTGGGGGTCGTCCAGATCCCGGCCTCGGGCTCGCGGACCCTGCAGGTGCCCACCCAGTCCGATGCCGAGGGCGGCGTACGCCACACCGTGGCGTTCGTCCTCGAGGGTCCCGACGGGCGCCCGCTGTCGGAGCCGGTGGAGCTGTCCGTCCAGACCGGTGGATACCCGGTCGCCCAGGCGTTCGCGTTGGCCGCGGCCGCCCTCGCCCTCGTCCTCGGGGGCCGGCGGTACCTGCGCTACCGTCGGGGCATCCTCGACCCCGCGGACGAAGGGCACCGACCGTGAACGACGAGCAGGGGTCCCCCGGACCCGAACTGCGCAGACCGGATCCCGGACTCCGCGGCCGACGCCGTGAGCCGGGCAGTTGCGTGCTGCCGGGCCCGGCCTCCCCGCCGCCGGTCGCCGACTCGTTCATCCCGGACGCCGCGCCCGCGCCGTCGATCGCGCGGCCGATCGCCCCGACCCCGGAGCGGTCCGCAGCGCGGCCGGCGACGCCCGGCGGGGGGACCGGGGCACGGACCCGCGACTCCTCCGACGCGTCGGTGATGCGCTCGACGGGATCGATGGCCGTGGCCAACCTCGCGAGCCGCATCACCGGGTTCGTCCGGATGATCCTCATCCTCACGGTGCTCGGCCCCGCCGTGGCATCCGCCTTCAACACCGCCAACACGCTGCCCAACATGATCACCGAGCTCGTCCTGGGCTCGGTGCTCACCGCGATGTTCATGCCGCTGCTGGCCAAGGCCGCTCAGGAGGACGAGGACGGGGGCGTGTCCTTCATCCGGCGCCTGCTCACCGTGACCTCGGTCCTGGCACTGGGGGCGACCGTCGTGGCGGTGGCGTGCGCGCCGCTGCTCACCGAGCTCAACCTGGGCGACGGCGAGGTCAACACCAACCTGGCCACCGCGTTCGCGTTCCTGCTGCTGCCGCAGATCTTCTTCTACGGCGTGTTCTCGGTGATGCTCGCGATCCTCAACTACAACGGTGTCTTCCGTCCCGGGGCGTGGGCGCCGGTGTGGAACAACCTGGTGGCCATCGCGACACTGGTGCTGTTCGCGGTGGTCGGCAGCGGCATCGACCCGGCCGCGCCGGTCAACCTGCTCAGCGCGCCCATCCTGCTGCTGGGCCTGGGCACCACCCTGGGCGTGGTGCTGCAGGCGGCGGTGCTGGTGCCGGCCCTGCGCCGCGCGGGCGTGGACCTGCGCCCCCAGTGGGGTCTGGACCCCCGCATCAAGCAGTTCGGCGGGCACGCCCTGGCCGGTGTGACCTACGTACTCATCTCGCAGGTCGGTCTGGTCATGACCAACCGCATCGGTTCGGCGGCGGACGAGGCCGCCATCGCCATCTACCAGACCTACTGGCTCCTGCTGCAGGTCCCGTACGGGATCATCGGCGTCACCCTGCTCACCGCCATCAACCCTCGCCTGGCGGACAACGGGGTGGCCGGCCGCAACGACGCGGTGGTGCGGGACATCTCGTTGGGGACGCGGCTGTCGCTGTTCGGGCTGCTGCCGATCATCGCGTTCATGACCGCGTTCGGCCCGACGATAGCCACCGGCCTGTTCCGCTACGGGAACTTCGACGCCGAGAGCGCCCAGGTGCTCGGCCTGACCCTGACCTTCGGCGCTTTCACGCTGGTGCCCTACGCCGTGGTCCTGCTGCAGCAGCGGGTGTTCTACGCCCGCGAGGACTACTGGACGCCGACGGCGATGATCCTCGCGATCACCGTGGTCCGCGTGGTCCTGTCGCTCCTCGTCCCCGTGGTCGCCGAAGAGCGGTCCCACGTGGTGATCGGCCTGGCCCTGGCCAACGGCATCGGCTGGGTCGTCGGCGCCGTCGCCGGGTTCATCCTGCTGCGGTCGAAACTGGGGTCCCTGCGTGGTCGCGAGACCCTCCGGTCGGCCTCGTGGACCCTCGGCGCGTCGATCGCCGGCGCCCTGGTCGCGCTCGCCGTGGACACGATCCTGCCGATGGACGCCCTCACCGACGCGGTCGGCAGCATCGGGTTCGTCCTGCGTGCCGGTGTCGCCGCCGTCATCACCCTCGCGGTGACCGGTCTGATCCTGTCCCGGTCCCGGTTGCCGGAACTAGACTCGATCACCCCCGTTCTCCGCGGACTCGTGGGGCGTCTGAGGAGATAGTCGAATCCACGCGGGGCCGGTACGTACACTCAGGGATCACGAGCGGCGCCTCCTGACGGGCTGCCGCACCAGGCGAGGAGGGTCAACGGGTGGGTGAACAGACTGGAGCCCCGGCACCGGACACCGCCTCGTCGCCACCGCGTCTGACCGTCGGAGGCCTGGTCTCCGGCGGCAGGTACGAACTCCTCGAACCGTGCGGTGGTGTCGCCGGCCAGTCCTTCTGGAAGGCCCGCGACCGGCGCCTGGGGAGGTTCGTCGCCCTGACCTTCGTCGACCCGCTCCCCGGCGAGCAGCCCCCGGGTTCGGCGACGGGGGTGCTCGACCGTACCGTCGCGCTCACCACGGTCTACGCGGACGGGTTGGCGCGCGTGCTCGACGTCATCCGCGGCCGCGCGGGCGGCATCGTGGTCTCGGAGTGGATCCCCGGACGCAGTCTCGCCGCGGCCGTGGCCGAGCCGGATCCCGACTCCGCCGTGGGTGCGGTGTGGGGTCTGGCGGACGCCGCGACCCGTGCCGAGGAGGTGGGCCTGACCCTGGGCCTCGACTCGCCGGACCGGATCCGTCTCACCGAGGACGGGCGCGCCGTCCTGGCCTTCCCCGGGGTCCGCGAGGGGGACGACGCCCGGTCCGACGTGCGGGGCCTGGGCGCTACCCTCTATGCGCTGCTCACCGGAGCGTGGCCGCTCCCGCTGCCCGGGGGTTCCGATCTGTACGAACCGACCGACGGTCGGCCCGGTCCCGCCCGGAGGGACGACGACGACGAGGTCCTCGACCCCACGGTGGCCGGTACCGGGGTGGCGCCGGAATCCGCGGTGCTGGCCATGCGGTCTCTCGACGGGTCGTCGGTCAGCTCGGCGGCCACCGTGAGGGCGATGGTGACCGATCGCGTCGGCGGGCCGCGGCGCGCCGCCCCCGGGGCCTCTTCCCGGGTCGCCTACCCGGCGGACGCCGCGGCGACGGGATGGACGTCGGGGGAGTGGTCGTCGGCGGAGGGATCGCCGGCGGAGTGGTCCTCGGCGGAGGCGGGTCCCGAACCCGCGCCGTACAGCGAGCCGGACCCGGAGGTCCAGAAGCGCCGATGGCAGATCATGGCCGGGACCGGCGCCGCCGCGGTCGTGGTGATCGCGTTGCTGTTCACGTGGATGCTCGGGGGGTTCGGCGGCACCCGCAACGACACCCCGCTCTCACAGCAGCTCGACGCGATCGAACGGGCCGCCCAGGCCAGTCGCGCCGCCCAGACCGCCGAGCCCGCGGCCGATGACCCCGCCGCAAGCGACACCGGAGACGAGGCGGAGGAGGCCACCCCGACCACCCCGGTCTCCGTGTCGACCGTCACCACCTGGCAGCCCTCGTCCTCGAACGGCGTCGCGGAGAACTCGGCGGATGCCCCCAACGTGGTCGACGGTGACCGGTCCACCTCGTGGTCCAGTGATGCCTACCGGTCCCAGATCGGCGACGGCCCGTCGGCTTACAAGCCGGGTATCGGGTTGATGCTCGCACTGGACGGTGAGCAGGAGGTCCGCCGGGTGGTGCTCCGCTCGGGGGACGACGGCGTGCGCTTCGAGGTGCGGTCCGCGCCCGGTGCCTCTCCGGCGTCACTCGACGAGACCACCCGTCTCGGAGCGGGCACCGTCCGCGACGGGTCGGCCACCGTGACGATCGATGACCCGCGGGAGTCCGGGTACGTCCTGGTGTGGATCACCCGCCTGGGTACCTCCGGTGCCCAGTCCTACGAGGCCACGATCAGCGAGGTCGAACTGACCCGCTGACCGGCCGGGAGACGTCCCCACGGGGGGCCCGGCCGGGTTACGGTGACGGCCGTGAACACCGGTACCGCCGTCCCGACAGCGGCGGGTTGCCCTGCCCCGCCCGCAGGCGCGGAATCCCCGCTCGGCGCCCAGTCCGCTCCCAGGGCCCAGTCCGTACTGACAGCCGAGTCGCCGCTGTCCGACGCCGAACTGCTGGACGCGCACGTCGCCGGCGACCCCGACGCCTTCTCCGCCCTCGTCCGGCGGCACTACGACTACCTCTGGCGGTTGGCCATCCGCACGTCGTTCAACCGCGACGACGCCGCCGAGGCCCTGCAGGAGGCTCTCGTCTCCGCGTACCGGAAGGCGGACACCTTCCGCCACGCCTGCCCGGTGCAGGGGTGGCTCTACCGCATCGTGGTCAACGCCTGCCTGGACAAGATGCGGGCGCAGCGCCTGCGCACCCACACCCAGCTCACCCCGTCGCTGCACGAACAGGTCACGCTCCGGGACCACTTCCACCAGGACCCGGCGTACGCGATCATCGTGGCCGAGGCGTTGGCGGAACTGCCCGACGATCAGCGGGACGCCGTCGTCGTCGTCGACATGCTGCGGTGCACCGTCGCCGAGGCGAGCCACCTGCTCAACATCCCCCCGGGCACCGTGAAGAGCCGGTGCTCCCGCGGCCGCGCGAAGCTCGCCGCCCTGCTCGAGGGGGTCACCCTCACCGTGTGATGGTGTTCCTCCCGTCACCCGGTGGGCGGGCGCGGGAACAAGGCAGCCCCCCGGGGTGTTGTGGCCACTAGAAGACCCGGCACCTGATGCCGGTTCCGACTCACGAGCCACCAACCGCCCGAGGAGCCCCGAGAACTCATGAGCGACACCGTCCACGACGTCATCATCGTCGGATCCGGCCCGGCCGGGTACACCGCCGCCATCTACTCCGCGCGGGCCGAGCTCAAGCCCGTCGTCTTCGAGGGCTCCCAGTTCGGTGGTGCGCTCATGACCACGACCGAGGTCGAGAACTTCCCCGGCTTCGCCGAGGGCATGATGGGCCCCGATCTCATGATGCAGATGCGTGAGCAGGCCGAGCGGTTCGGGGCCGACCTCCGGATGGAGGACGTGACGTCCATGGACCTCGCCGGGGACATCAAGACCGTCCGGGTCGGCGAGGAGGAACACCGCGCCCGCGCCGTGATCCTCGCGATGGGTGCCGCGGCCCGCTACCTCGGGGTCCCGGGGGAGCAGGAGTTCCTCGGCCGGGGCGTGAGCTCGTGCGCCACGTGTGACGGATTCTTCTTCCGCGACAAGCCGATCGTCGTGGTCGGCGGCGGCGACTCCGCCATGGAGGAGGCCACCTTCCTCACCAAGTTCGGTTCCTCCGTGACGATCGTGCACCGCCGTGAGGAGTTCCGCGCCTCCAAGATCATGCTCGAGCGGGCACGGGAGAACGAGAAGATCTCGTTTGTCCTCAACACGGCCGTGGACGAGGTGCTGGCCGGCGCGACCGGCTCGGTCGAGAAACTCCGTCTGCGCGACACCGTCACCGGTGAGACCAGTGAGCTCGAGACCGCCGCCATGTTCGTCGCGATCGGCCACGATCCCCGTTCCGAGCTGGCCCGCGACCAGGTCGAGGTCGACGAGGACGGCTACGTCCTCACCGGTCAGACCACCGCCACCTCCCTTCCCGGGGTGTTCGCCTGTGGCGACCTCGTCGACAAGCGCTACCGCCAGGCCATCACCGCCGCCGGTTCGGGGTGCGCCGCCTCGATCGACGCCGAGCGCTGGCTCGCCGAGCAGGCCTGAACCCGCACCGGGCCCGGAACAACCGGGCCCCGTCCACCCACCCGAAAGGACCACCTCATGGCCGACACCCCCAACATCATCGACGTCACCGAGGCCGACTTCGCCGACGCCGTGCTCACCGCCAGCGGCTCCAAGCCCGTTCTCGTGGACTTCTGGGCCACATGGTGCCGCCCGTGCACCATGATGGCGCCGGTCCTCGACGAGCTGGCGGGCTCGGAGGCGGACAAGCTGACCGTGGCCAAGGTCGACGTCGAAGCCAACCAGGAACTCGCCGCCGAGTACCAGATCACCGCGATCCCCGCGATGCTGTTGTTCTCGGAGGGACAGCCGGTCAAGCGCATCACGGGCGCCAAGTCCAAGTCGGCGCTCCGAGCCGAGCTGGGCGACGTTCTCGGCGCCTGACACACACGCCGGCGGCACCGGGTCGCTACCCTGTGTCGCCACCCTGTGGCGCTCCCCCGTGGCGTTCCCCCACCGCCCGGCGCGGACGGGGCATGTCCGCGTGTGAGGCGGTAAGTTCATCCGGGTACCCAACACTAGGAGAGCGGGAGGAGACCCATGGCGTGGAGGCGTGGTGACCGTGGGCCCGAGGTGGCCGCCATCCGGGCCACCCTCGCGGGCATGGGTCTGCTGCACAACATCGAGTCGGTCGGGGTCACCGAGCCCGAGACCGGGTCAGTGCTCGCGCGTACCGACGCCGTCTTCGACGCCGACCTGGAGAAGGCCGTTCTGGCCTTCCAGCAGGCGCGTGCGCTGATCTCCGACGGAATCGTGGGTCCGGCCACCCAGGCCGCGCTCCACGACGCCAGCCACGTGCTGGGGACCCGGGACCTGAGCTATATCGTCTCCAGGCCGATGGCGGGGGACGATATCGCCCAACTGCAGCGCCGACTCGGCGAGCTCGGGTTCTACGCCGGCCTGGTGGACGGGACCTTCGGCCCCCTCACGCACGCGGCCGTCACCGACTTCCAGCGCGACTGCGCGCTCCCCGCGGACGGTGTGGTCGGTGCCGAGACCCTCGACACCCTGAGCCGGTTCTCGACCCTGTTCAAGGGCGGGGACGTCGCCTCTCTCGTCGAGAAGGAGCGGGCCCGCACCTCCGGTCCCATGCTCGCCGGTAAACGGATCGTCCTCGATCCCGGCCCCAGTGGGTCCGAGAACCCGATCCGGATCGACACCCCCTACGGGACCATCACCGACGCGGAACTGCTCTGGGACATCACCCGGCGGCTCTCCGAGCGGATGAACCAGGCCGGCGTGGAGGTCTTCCTCTCCCGGCCCGAGGCGATGATCCCGACCGATCCCGAGCGTGCCGAGATAGCAAACGCGTTCAACGCCGATCTCATCATCTCGCTCCGCCTGGACCGCCACCCGAATCCGGTGGGCAACGGGGTCGCGACGTTCTACTTCGGAAACTCGCTCGGCGCGGAGTCCATGCTCGGTGAGGCCCTGTCCGGCTTCATCCAGCGGGAGATCGTCAGCCGCACCACTCTTCGCGACTGCCGGACCCATGGCCGGAGCTGGCCGTTGCTGCGAATGACCCGCATGCCGTCCGTGCAGATCTACCTGGGCTACGCGTACAACCCGCAGGATCTCGAGATCCTCGGCGATCGTGCCGCCCAGGACACCATCATCGACTCGATCCTCGTGGGCGTGAAACGTCTCTACCTCCTCGACGAGGACGATCATCCCACCGGGTCGATGTCCGTCGACGCCCTCATCGACTACGAGCAGCGCCAGCGAGACTGATCGCGCCTCCGGCCACCCCGGGGGAGTCGGGGTCCGGGGTGTCGTGAGTCCCGGGTGTCAGAATCCCCGGGCGTCAGAGTCTCCGAGTGTCAGAGTCCCCGGGCGACGGCGCTCGCCGACGCGCCCGACAGCACCCCGAGCCGCCGGGTGGCGAATCCGTGTTCGGCGAAGAGCTGATCGAGGGCGCGCTCCACGTCCGCCTTCCACAAGTGCTCGCTCTCGATATCGAGCCGGAGGCGTGGGTGGGTCTCGTGGGGTGCCACCACCGTGAAACCGTGCTCGACGAGAAAGCTCATCCCCGGCACACACGAGTCCGCGCCGCACCCGTCACGTGACGTAACATGCCCGGGGTCCTCGGACGTGACCCCGAAGGCCTCGATGGCCTTGATTCCGCGGCTTCGGACATTGACGACGACGGCGTCGAGCAACGCGGTCAGTACCCCTGCCGGTGCGCCGTGCTCGACACTCATGCCGGCGAGCAGCACAGCGTCAGCGCCGACGGGCGAGGTCGGGAAGCACGTCGCCCGAGGCACCATCCCCGGGGGGGCGTAGAAGGCGGCAGCCGTCGATCGGTCCCCGTAGGTGGCGAGCTGGCCGCAAACACCCCATTCCAGGGATACGTGTGAGATCCACGCTTCCTTCTCGAACTCCGGATCTCCCGGGGACTGCTCACCGTCGGTCTGCCAATAAACGCAACGCCGGGCGCGAGGACCCAACTGGTCCACCGCCGACAGGTCCAGCGGGCGGAGGGAGATCATCGCGGCGCTGCGGTCGACCCGCCCTCGAGAAGTGCGAGTACCCGGGCCAGATCATCGGTGTCACCGACGTCGATGGTGATACGTCCCTTGCGGCGCCCCATCGTCACCGACACCGACGTCTCGAAACGGTCGGACAGCCGACCCGCCACCGCCTCCAGCTCGGGGTTACGCTGGCGTCCGCGGGGCGCGGGCTTGGGCTTGTCCGTGGTGTCCCCGGGATCGCGGTTGGCGAGGGTGACGAGCTCTTCGGTCGCCCGCACCGACAGGCCCTCGGCGACGATCCGGGCGGCGAGTTCGTCCTGTGCCGGCGCCCCCGCCTCGAGGCCCAAAAGTGCGCGCGCATGTCCCGCTGACAACACACCTGCTGCGACCCGCCGCTGTACGGCTGTCGGCAGCTGGAGCAGGCGGATGCTGTTGGTGATCGCGGGGCGGGACCGGCCGATGCGCGTCGCGAGTTCTGACTGGGTCACGTCGAACTCTTCCAGCAGCTGCTGGTAGGCGGCGGCTTCTTCGAGCGGGTTGAGCTGTACCCGGTGGATGTTCTCGAGGAGAGCGTCCCGCAGCAGATCCTCGTCGTCGGTCTGCCGGACGATCGCCGGGATCGTCTCGAGCTTCGCGCGCTGACTCGCCCGCCAGCGTCGCTCACCCATGATGAGCTGATAGCGCCCACCGGACATCTCACGAACGACAATGGGCTGGAGGAGTCCGAATTCCTTGACGGAATGAGCGAGCTCGGCCAACGCCTCCTCGTCGAAGTGGGTGCGGGGCTGTTTCGGGTTGGGGTCGATCTCGGCCGGGGAGATCTCCCGGTAGACGGCGCCGGGGTCCACCAACTCGGTTGTTTCACGTGAAACCGGCGCGCCATCGTCGGCATGCGAGCCAGCGTCGGCCCCGCGAGCCGTCGATGACGCAGTACCGGCGAGCTCCATATCCGCCGGACCCCGATTCCCAGCCCCGGACGAGCGCGGACGTGGGGGAGTGGTGCGCGGACCGCCACCACGCGGCCCCAGGATCAGGTCGGCGGCGTCGTTACCGAGCCGAGGCCCTTCGTCGGGGCCGGTGGGGATGAGGGCGGCGAGACCCCGCCCGAGACCACCCTTACGCTGCTGGCTCATCAGTTCTCCTCCGGGCGGTCGACGCCCTCAGCTTCACTCGCGGTGGGCGTGGATACGAGGTCTCCCGGACCGGCCGGCCCTCCCCGTGCATTGATCTCGCGGGCGGCGTCCAGGTAGGCCAGCGCCCCGCGCGACCCGGCGTCGTACTGGAGGATGGTCATCCCGTACCCCGGTGCCTCGGACACCTTGACGCTTCGCGGGATCACCGTCCGCAACACTGTGTCGCCGAAGTGCTTCCGGACCTCACTGGCGACCTGCTCGGCGAGCTTGGTGCGCCCGTCGTACATCGTCAGCATGATGGTCGAGATCTCCAGATCCGTATTGAGATGCTGCTGGATGAGCTCGACGTTACGGAGAAGCTGACCCACTCCCTCGAGGGCGTAGTACTCACACTGGATCGGAATGAGGACCTCGCGAGCAGCGACCATCGCATTGACGGTGAGCAGGCCGAGCGAGGGCGGACAGTCGAGAAAGACATAGTCGATACCAAGCGATTGCAGGTCCTCCGGCAGGAGGACCTCGGCGAGACGTCGTTCCCGCTGGGGGAGCCCGACCAGCTCGATCTCCGATCCCGCCAGGTCGATGGTCGCCGGCACGCAGAACAACCGCTCGGCATGGGGACTCTTCTGCATCAGCTCGTCGACGGACGCCTCCCACATCAGAAGGTCGTAGCTCGACGGTGTGCCCTCGCGGTGATCGACACCGAGCGCTGTGCTCGCGTTGCCCTGCGGATCCATGTCGATCACGAGCACCCCGAGCCCACCCAGGGCGAGAGCGGCGGCAAGGTTGACGGTGGACGTGGTCTTGCCCACCCCGCCCTTCTGGTTGGCGATCGTGACGATCCGCGGAGACTCGGGACGGGGGAGTGCCGGTGCATCCCCGTGGAGGACCTCGTTCGCTTGCCGCGCGGCCGCGAAGATCGGGGTCTCGTCGTAGGACATCCGTCACCTTTCGAGTTGCATCGTGAGCGCGGCGAACCTGCCGCCGTGTCGGTGTCATTGTTTCACGTGAAACCGACACTGAACACGTCCCCGTCAGGCCTCAGTGAGACCGACGCCCGCGTCCGCGGGATCGAGAGCCACGGCCCCCCATCCTAGTCGCCAAGGTGCCGATCACCAGCCTCGTCGGTTCGGCATCCGGCGCAGCGACAGTCTCGACGCGAACGTCATCGAACCCCAGTTTGCGGAGCGCCGCACGATCACGCTCCACCTCGTCGACTGCCGACTCGCCCTTGAGGGCGACCATACGGCCACCCACCCTCAGCAGCGGAGCAGACCACCCCGCGAGTTTCGCCAGCGGGGCCACTGCCCGGGACGTCACGACATCCGCCTCCCCCGCCTCGATGATGATGGGCTTCTCCTCGGCGCGACCCCGAATGACCCGGACATCGATGCCGAGCTCGCCGATGATCTCCTCGAGAAAGGTGACCCGACGGAGGAGTGGCTCGACCAGAGTGATCGTCAGATCTGGGCGCGCGAGCGCCAGGGGGATACCAGGGAGACCTGCGCCGCTCCCGATATCGACGACGGACTCGCCCTGCGCCAACTGCGACTCAGCAGCCGCGCTGTTGAGGACGTGCCGATCCCACAGCCGAGGGCGCTCACGCGGACCCATCAGCCCACGCTCGAGCCCGGCCGTCGCGAGGAAGTCGACGTACCGAGACGCGAGACCCAGCCGATCCCCGAACACCTCGGCTGCAGCGGGCGGCGCAGAGGGGAGCTCACCGGAGTCAGATGTCGAGTCCCGCGAGGCCGGCATCTCGCTCGCAGCCCCGTCGGCTCCCTCGCTGTCACGTGACGCTTCGTCGCCCGTGTGTCCGTTCATGGTCTCGCGCTCCTTCTCGCGGCCGCAAAGCCGCTGTTTCACGTGAAACACCGTCGGTGAATCACATCGATGTCATTAGATCCTCGGACACAGAACAGGGGTGCGAGCCAGACGACTCGCACCCCTGCCCCGAGCCGCCCGTCACCCGGGCAGGACCACCACCCGGCGGTTGGGCTCGACGCCGGTCGAGTCCGAGGTGACACCATCGAGCTCCGCGATCGCGTCGTGGATGATCTTGCGTTCGAACGGCGTCATGGGCTCGAGTTCCTCCGACTCACCTGACTCGAGAACCCGCTGCGCTGCCACGCGGCCGGATTCGGTCAGAGCTTCGCGCTTCGCCTCACGCCAGCCGGCGATGTCGAGCATCAACCGACTCCGATCGCCGAGTTCCTGTTGCACCGCGAGACGCGTCAACTCCTGGATAGCGTCCAACACCGACCCGTCCGAGCCGACCAACGTATCCAGGTCGTCGCCACCCACGATGCTCACCACGGCTCGATCACCCTCGACGTCCAGATCGATGTCCCCGTCGAAATCGAGGATGTCGAGGAACTGCTCGAGATAGTCGCCAGCGACCTCGCCCTCCTCGACCAATCGTTCCTCGGACACCTCGATGTTCCTCTTGGACATGGACCTGCCTCCGTCGTGACCGCCGATCGCCGAACCCCGAGAGTACGACGAATATCTACCCCAAGTATGGGACAAGGTCCCCGACGCCGGAGCATCGGGGACCTTGTCCACTCACGTTTCCCTAGCGGGTCAACGCTTCTTTTTCTTCTTCTTGTTCTTGGGACGCGAACCCGATCCCTTCTGGGCCGGCCTACTGCGCTGCCCGCCGGGAGCCTGAGGCCGTTGACCCGGGCGTGGAGCGGATGCCGGAGCGACCGCAGGCCCCGGGTCGGAGTCGATCACCTCGTCGTCGTCCACCGTCGCGGTACCCACTTCCACGGCCGGATCCGACACCACGCCGGTTCCCGTCGCGGCGGCGCGGTTCTTCTTGGGCTTGGTGGGCTTCACACCCACCCGCGGAGCGAGCGCCTTCTGCTCCTCGCGCCGCAGGAGAGCCGCGGCGTCGTCCTCCTTGGCCATCTTCTCGTACAGGAAGTACTGCTGGCCGAGGGTCCAGAGGTTATTCGTGACCATGTACACGAGGATCGCCATCGGCCAGAACGCACCGGTCACCAGGATGCCGATGGGGAAGGCCCACAGCATGAGCTGGTTCATGATCTTGGCCTGCGGGTTGGCCGCGGCCTCAGGCGACTGGCGGGACAGGGAGATCCGCGCGTTGAAGTGGGTCGTGACCGCCGAGACGATCATCAGCGGGAGGGCGACGAGAATGATGTTCCACCGGGCGAAGTCGAGCATCGCGCCCGGCTCCACGAAGGCCTGGAACTGTTCGACCGGCTGGGAGATGAAGGACGAGAGCGGAGCACCGAACAGGCGGGCGTCGAGGAAGCTCTGCACCTCGTCCGCGTTGAACACGTAGTTGCCCGTGTTGCGCGTCTCCTCGGCGCTCATCCCGAGCGCGCCGAACTGCGAGCCCATCCGGTTGAACGACCGCAGCACGTGGAACAGACCCAGGAAGACAGGGATCTGGATCAGCATCGGTAAGCAACCCAGGAGGGGGTTGAACCCCTCCTGCTTCTGCAGCTTCCGGGTCTCGACCGCCAACTTCTCGCGGTCGTTCTTGTACCGCTTCTGCAGCTCCTTCATCTTGGGCTGCATCTCCTGCATCTTGCGGGAGAAGCGGATCTGTTTTGCCGCCGGCCAGAACAGCATCGCGCGGAGGGTGAAGACGAGGAAGATCACCGACAGGGCCCAGATGACCCCGTTGGAATCCGGCGCCTCCACCCAGGGGAGCAGACCGCCGAGGAACGCGAAGATCTTGTGCCAGAACCAGAGGATGCCGGAGATCGGGTAATAGACCAACGGGTTGGTGATGAACGACATGGGTGGTGGAGTCCTAGCTACGTTCGAGAATTGTCGGTGTGCTCGTGGGGCTCGTGGCCCGGTGGATCAGGTGCACGGGGCCGGGGGACCGGATCCCACCCGCCCGGTGTCCACGGCCCACAGCGCAGGAGACGCCACACCGAGAGCCAGGTGCCGTACCAGGCTCCGTGGACGCGTACCGCCTCGACAGCGTAACTACTGCACGTGGGTTCGAACCGGCAGCTCGGTGGGGTCCAGGGCGAGATGCCCTTCTGGTAGAAGTCGAGCATCCACAACAGGATCCGCGCGATGGGACCCGGGCGCCCCGTGCTCACGACGTGCCCCTGGCGCGAGCGGCGGCAGCGGCGAGCCCCGCGCGCATGTCCCGCACGAGGTCGTCGTGCGACGCACCCGCGGAGGCCGGGTTGGCCCGGATCACCACCATGAGATCGTCGCCGGCCTCGTCCAGCAGGCCGCCCGCGATATGACGAAGCCGTCGGCTGACGCGGTGACGAGTCACCGAGTCCCCGACGGCTTTGCTGACGACCAGCCCGAAACGCGGACCGCCCACGCGGACATCCGAGGAGTCCACGTGGGCGTGTACGACCATGGTGCGGCGGCCCTTCCTGGCACCCTTGCGCACCACCGTCGCGAAGTCAGCGGAACGGTGGAGCCGGTGCGACCTGGGGAGCACCCGCCACCCCGGCCGGAATCAGGCCGTCAGCGACGCGCGGCCCTTACGCCGGCGGGCGCCGACGATGCCGCGACCGGCGCGGGTGCGCATGCGCAGACGGAAGCCGTGCACCTTGGCACGACGACGGTTGTTCGGCTGGAAGGTCCGCTTGCCCTTGGCCATGGTTGGCTCCTCACGTGAAGTCGGCGCCGTGTCCAGCGCCCGATCGAGTTCGAGACGTCGTCGAATCACCGAAGGACGGCGGCACCACGACGCGCCGGGCGCCCACGGGCGCACGACAGACTGCTCAAGATTACGCGCCCGAGGCGTCGGCCGCCAAACCGTGTAATCCCATTCGTCTCACTGATACCAGTTTCCTGGCCACAACGACACGCCCACGGCCGCGATGCTTGACATCCGCCCTCCAGTCTATCTTGAGGGTTGCCCCCCGGATCACCATGTTGTTACCGTCATTCCTCAGGCGAGCCCCACCAGGGCTGCAAGACGCGACGTGAATCCGAACAAGCACCTCCGACCCCTCCCCACCGATGACCTACCCGCGAACCGACGGGAGGGGTCTGTCTTCCCACAGCTGTGGACAACCATGTGGATACCTCGGTGGACCTGGGTCGGAGCCTGTGGATAGAGTGTGGTTCCCGGTCCCGCCGGCAACCCGGACCACCAGCAACGCCCGACACCCGACGAGAGGAGACCGCCCACCGTGTCTCCTGAACTCGAACACGTGTGGAGTGCCGTCCTCGACAAGCTGACCGATCCGGAACTGGCCAGTGACGACAATCCGGCCCTGTCGCGCCAGCAGCAGGCGTGGCTCCGGCTCGTCCAGCCGATCGCCGTGGTCAACGGTTTCGCGATGCTCGCCGCCCCGTCGGCCTTCGCCCGCGACAACATCGAGTCCATCCTCCGCGGTCCCATCACGCGCGCACTGAGCTCGCAGCTCGGGGAGCCGATCGATCTGGCCGTCAAGGTGGACACGTCACTCGCCGGGGCTCAACTACCGACGGACGACGCCGACCACCCGGCCATCGACGCGGAGGACATCCACGGCCCCGGTGCGGAGGACGAGCATCCGCCCGCCACGACCCGCCCCCGGCGGATGACCGAGGAGCAGATCGCCGCCGAGCGACTCCTCCACGGCAGCGACCGCGACGAGGCGTTGTCTGCCGCGACCGCGCCCGGGTTGAACGAGCGCTACACGTTCAGCGCTTTCGTCCAGGGCAATTCGAACCGTTTCGCCCGGGCCGCTGCACTGGCGGTCGCCGAGGCACCGGCCCGTGCGTACAACCCGCTGTTCATCTGGGGCGAGTCCGGTCTGGGCAAGACCCACCTGCTCCACGCGATCGGGCACTACTCCCTTCGGATGTACTCCGAGCAGAAGGTCAAGTACGTCTCGACCGAGGAGTTCACCAACGACTTCATCAACTCCGTCCGCGACGGCCGCCAGAACATGTTCAAGAAGCGGTACCGCGAGGCGGACATTCTCCTGGTGGACGACATCCAGTTCCTCATCGGCAAGGAACAGGTCCAGGAGGAGTTCTTCCACACCTTCAACACGATCCACAACGCGCAGAAGCAGATCGTGATCTCGTCCGACCGGCCGCCCAAGCAACTGCAGCCACTGGAGGACCGCCTGCGCACCCGGTTCGAGTGGGGTCTGATCACCGATATCCAGCCACCCGAGCTGGAGACGCGTATCGCGATCATCGACAAGAAGGCCAAGTCCGAGAACTACGTGGTCCCGAGGGACGTCCTCGAGCTCATCGCGACGCGGGTCCAGCGCAACATCCGTGAGCTCGAAGGAGCTCTCATCCGGGTGGTGGCGTTCGCCTCCCTCAACGGCCACGAGATCGATGTGCCGCTCGCGGAGGTAGTGCTCCGTGATGTCGTCTCGGACGACGACTCCCTACAGATCTCGGCCGCGACCATCATGGCGGTGACCGCGGAGTTCTTCTCCACGAGCATCGACGAACTGTGCGGCACCTCCAAGACCCGGTCGTTGTCGCGGGCCCGCCAGATCGCCATGTACCTGTGTCGCGAGCTGACCGATCTGTCGCTTCCCAAGATCGGCGTCACCTTCGGTGGCAAGGACCACACGACGGTCATGTACGCCCAGCGCAAGATCCTCAAGGAGATCAAGGACGACCGGCGCACGTACGACCAGATCCAGGAGCTGACGGCCCGGATCAAGGAGCGTTCGCGGTCCCTCTGAGCTCCACGCCGGAACTCACCCACGCTGTGCGCTCGCGCCGCCTCATGTGCCCGCCGCCGCTTGTGCCCGGCCCCGCGGACGTCCATCGACGCCCCGCGTCTCCGGCCGGCCCTCTGCCGACACCGAACGCGACGCAGATGACGGTCGGCGACGGCGACAGCGACAGCAACAGATCGACGCCCGACGGCGTCCGCACGCCCGAGTGCGCGGACCCAGGACCGCTGCGAGAGGCCGTAACAGGCCCTGTGCGACCCTCTGCCGAGTCCGGCGTCCCGCCCCGAACGGATACCCGCCCCGATTCGCGAGAAAGACCCCGCCCGACGGAAGACGAACCGTGGGACTCCCGGGTCTCGCTGTCGAGTCGCGCACACTTCGCCCGATTCGAGGACCTCATCACGGGTCATTCCGCACACATCAGGACACGCCGTACGACACATCCGGGACCCCCACACACCCTTTGTCACACCCTTCACAGCTGTGGACAACCCTGTGGAGTCTTGTGGACCGACGGTGGACAGACGGTGGACGGACTCTTGTGATTCCACCGGGGTCGGGAGGCAAATCACAAGATCGCACGACTGCGTCCACACCACGAAATCGGCACAGACCTGTGATTACAGGCCTCGGCTCACAATTTCACAGGACCTACTACTACCTCTTATCTCTCTAGATAGTTCTTGTTAGAAGTAGGGATGTGGAACGGCGAGCCTGCTTGACCGGGTTACGCCGAGTCCGTGTGTCCGCTGTCGGTCCGAGCGGTTACTCTCATGGAGACGCTCCGCCCCCGGCGGCGGAAACGTGCAATACGAGCTTGAACCGACCAATCGTCCAGATACCGGATCCCGGTATCCACCCCCGCCTGAAAGAGGTCATCGATGGAGATCACGGATCCGACGTTCCGCGTCACCCGCGAGGACTTCGCGGATTCCGTGGCCTGGGTGGCACGTACGCTGCCCTCGCGTCCCTCGGTCCCGATCCTCGGCGGGGTGCTGCTCGAGGCCGATTCGGGACTGACGATCTCCGGGTTCGACTACGAGACCTCGGCGCAGGTATCCGTGCCGGCCGAGGTGTCCGAGCCCGGCAGCACGCTGGTGTCCGGCCGACTCCTGGCGGACATCGCCCGCGCCCTGCCGGACCGTCCGGTCGAGGTCGTCGTCACCGCGCAGAAGATGTACATCTCCTGCGGTACCGCGAAGTTCACGCTCCCGACCATGCCGGTCGAGGATTACCCGCAGCTGCCGGCGATGCCGGAGGTCACCGGATCCGCCGAGGTCGACGCGTTCTCCGAGGCCGTGTCCCAGGTCGTCGTCGCGGCGGGCAAGGACGACACCCTGCCGATGCTCACCGGCATCCGGATGGAGATCGAGGGCACCCGCGTCACGCTCATCGCGACCGACCGGTTCCGTCTCGCCATCCGGGAGTTCGACTGGGAGCCGGCCCGCGAGGATGTCGCGGTCGAGGTGCTCATCCCGGCCAAGGCACTGTCCGAGGTCACCCGTTCCGCCGGCCACGGCGGTCGCGTGGATCTGAGCCTGGGAGCCGGCTCCGATGTGGGCGCCGAGGGAATCCTGGGTGTGCTGGTGTCCGGTCAGCGGACCACCACCCGCCTTCTCGACGCGGAATTCCCCAAGGTCCGCCAGCTGCTCCCGCCGCAGCACACCTCACTCGCGATCGTCGAGGTGGACTCGCTCGTCCAGGCGATCAAGCGGGTCGCGCTCGTCGCCGACCGCGGCGTGCAGGTGCGCATGGCGTTCTCTGATGGTGAGCTCGCACTGTCGGCCGGAGGCGATGACGCCGCCCAGGCCAACGAGACCCTTCCGGTGGACTTCGTCGGCGAGCCGCTGACCATCGCGTTCAACCCCGGCTACCTACTCGACGGTCTCGGCAGTGTCCACGCAGGCCGCGTCGCCTTCGGTTTCACCCAGCCCAGCCGCCCGGCCGTGCTGCGTCCGGCACCCGAGACCCTCCCGGAGCCCGGCGCGGACGGCGCGATCCAGCCGGTGGATTCCGACCACACCTACCTGCTCATGCCCGTGCGCCTGCCGGGCTGAGGCCCCGCCCCGGAACCGATCCGGTATGCACCTGCGTCACCTCAGGCTCCTCGATTTCCGCTCCTGGCCCCTGCTCGAACTCGAGCTCGAGCCCGGGGTCACCACCCTGGTCGGACGCAACGGGCACGGTAAGACCAACGTTCTCGAGGCGGTCGGGGTCCTCGCCAGCCTGCGGTCCCACCGCGTGGCGACCGACGCGCCGATGATCAGGACCGGTGCCGGAACCGCACTGGTGGGCGCACTCGCACACAACGCCGGCCGTGAGCTGACCGTCGAACTCGCGCTCAACTCCGGCAAGGCCAACCGGGCGCGACTCAACACCTCTCCCTGCCGACGACTGTCCGACGTCCTCGGGGTGGTCCAGTCGGTGCTGTTCGCGCCGGAGGACCTGGCGCTCGTCCGTGGCGAGCCGGCCGAGCGTCGCCGGCTTCTCGATGAGCTCATGATCCAGCGGCGCCCCGCACTGGGTGGTGACCTCAGCGAGTACTCCTCGGTGCTGCGCCAGCGGACCGCCCTGCTCAAATCGGCCTCCGGTGCACTGCGGCGTGGGAGGCCCGAGGATTCCGCGGCCGTGCTGGACACCCTCGACGTGTGGGACGGGCGGTTGGCCGAGCTCGGAGCACGAGTGGTCGCCGGTCGGATCGACCTCCTCCGGCAGTTGCGGCCCCTCGTCGTCGACGCCTATCGGGGCCTGGCCCCGGAGTCCCGCCCGGCCGATCTCACCTACCGGTTCCGCGTCACGGACGCGCCCGACGAGTCGGAGTTGACCGACCCGGGACTCGTCGAGGCGGTGTTGCTCGCCGAGCTCGGGCGGCGCCGTCGCGACGAGATCGACCGCGGGATGTCACTCGTCGGACCGCACCGCGATGACCTGATCCTGAGACTCGGCGACGAGCCGGCGAAGGGGTTCGCGAGTCACGGTGAGACGTGGTCGTTCGCCCTGGCGCTGCGACTGGGATCGCTCGAGCTGTTCCGTGCCGACGGGGCGGAACCGGTCCTCCTCCTGGACGACGTCTTCGCCGAACTCGACCGGCACCGCCGGGCCGCCCTGGCCGATGTCGCGTCCGGCGTCGAACAGGTTCTCATCACGGCGGCGGTGGGCGAGGACGTCCCGGGCACACTGCGCGGGGTCCGTCATGACGTCGTGATGACGGGCGAGGGAGCGGATCGTCACTCGGCGATGACGGTGTCACGACGTCAGCATGACGGTGCTGACGCGGGCGAGCGCGCCGGCGGGGATGATGGGGTCAGCGACGCGGACAGTGGTGGGGATGACGACGACAACACCGATACCGGAAGCAGGGCAACACCGTGACGGACCGAACCGGCAAGGATTCCGTAACACCGTCTGACCCGCCACAACGCGGTTATGACATCGCCAAGCAGGCCCTCGAGGAGGCCCGCGCCCGAGCCCGGGCGGAGGGCAAGCAGGTCGGCCGGGGACGGACCGGCCCGGTGGGGGCGGGCAAGCGGCTGCGCAAGCGCGGGTGGACCGGATCCGGTGCCGACCCGTGGGACCCACAGCCCCTCGGCAAACTCGTGGGCCAGGTCGCCAAGAAACGGGGCTGGGACGACAAGGTCACCACCGGGCGTCTGTTCGCGGAGTGGGACCGGATCGTCGGGGAGGACGTCTCGGCGCACGCCACCCCGGAGCGCCTCGAAGAGGGAATCCTGTACGTCCGTGCGGCGAGTACCGCATGGGCGACTCAGCTGCGGCTCATGTCCGCCGACATCCTCCGCAAGATCGCGGCCGCCATGGGGCCGGGTCACGTCCGTCGTCTCAAGGTGGAGGGGCCCGAGAAACCGAGCTGGCGCAAGGGGCCCCTGCACGTGTCCGGTCGCGGCCCCCGTGACACATACGGGTGAGGGCCGGGCGTGCCCGTGGCCCCCGTGACGGTTATCGCAGGTAGACTGGGCCGGTCCCAGACCCCCGAGACGCGAGGAGTTCGCACGTGGCGGACGCCAAGAGCAAGGCCAACAACAGCGGGCCCAAGGAATACGGTGCATCATCGATCACCGTTCTCGAAGGGCTTGAGGCCGTCCGGATGCGGCCGGGTATGTACATCGGCTCCACCGGACCGCGGGGACTGCACCACCTGATCTGGGAGGTCGTCGACAACTCCATCGACGAGGCGATGGCGGGTCACGCGACCGGCGTCAAGGTCACGTTGCTGGAGGACGGCGGCGTCGAGGTCATCGACGACGGCCGAGGCATCCCCGTGGAGATGCACGAGCAGGGCATGCCCACCGTCCAGGTCGTCATGACCCAGCTGCACGCGGGCGGCAAGTTCGACTCGGACTCCTACGCGGTGTCCGGTGGTCTGCACGGTGTGGGCATCTCCGTGGTCAACGCCCTGTCCACCCGGGTCGAGGTCCAGATCAAGCGCGACGGACGCCTGTGGAAGCAGGACTTCGACATGGCGGTCCCGGCCGAGCTGGTCGACGCCGGCCCCGCCGAGGGCACCGGGACCAGGGTCCGGTTCTGGGCGGATCCGACGATCTTCGAGAGCACGGAGTACGACTTCGACGTGGTGGCACGCCGCCTCCAGGAGATGGCGTTCCTCAACAAGGGACTCACCATCACGCTCACGGACCGGCGGCCGCGTGCCGAGAAGGCCGCCGAGCTGGACGCGATCGCGGACAGCGAGGGCAGTGGCGCGGAGGCGGCGCCCGGTTCCGACGAGGGGTCGGATCTCGCCCACGCGGTGGATGCCGAGCAGGCGTTCGCCGAGGGCGCGCAGGCTTCCGACGCCGTCGAGGCGACGCACGTCGAGCCGGTCAAGGTCCGCGAGCGCAAGCGCACCTTCCACTACCCGGACGGTCTCAAGGACTACGTCACGGCGATCAACAAGTCCAAGACCTCGATCCACCCCACGATCCTCTACTTCGAGGGCAAGGGGCCCGGCCACGAGGTCGAGGTCGCGATGCAGTGGAACTCCGGTTACTCCGAGTCCGTCCACACCTTCGCCAACACCATCAACACCCATGAGGGCGGCACCCACGAGGAGGGCTTCCGCGCCGCGCTGACCTCCCTGGTCAACAAGTACGCGCGCGAGAAGAAGCTCATCAAGGAGAAGGACCCCAACCTCACGGGAGATGACATCCGCGAGGGCCTGGCCGCCGTGCTCTCCGCGAAGATCTCGGATCCGCAGTTCGAGGGTCAGACCAAGACCAAGCTCGGCAACACCGAGGTCAAGGGTTTCGTTCAGCGACAGGTGTCGGAGCACGTCGGACACTGGTTCGAGGCCAATCCCGCCGAGGCCAAGGTCATCATCAACAAGGCGATCGCCTCGAGCCAGGCCCGCGTCGCAGCACGCAAGGCCCGCGAGATGGTGCGGCGCAAGTCGGCCACCGACATCGGCGGCCTGCCCGGCAAGCTCGCCGATTGCCGCTCCAAGGATCCGGCGAAGTCCGAGCTGTACATCGTGGAGGGCGACTCCGCCGGTGGCTCGGCCAAGTCGGGTCGGGACTCGATGTTCCAGGCGATCCTGCCGCTGCGCGGGAAGATCATCAACGTCGAGAAGTCGCGGATCGACAAGGTTCTCAAGAACGCCGAGGTCCAGGCCATCATCACGGCGCTGGGAACCGGCATCCACGAGGAATTCGACATCGACAAGCTGCGGTATCACAAGATCGTGCTGATGGCGGATGCCGACGTCGATGGTCAGCACATCTCCACGCTGCTGCTGACACTCATCTTCCGGTTCATGAAGCCGCTGGTGGAGAACGGGTACGTCTACCTGGCGCAGCCGCCGCTCTACAAGCTCAAGTGGGGCAAGGGTGAGCCCGACTTCGCGTACACGGACCGCGAGCGGGACGAACTGCTCAAGATCGGCCTTGAGAACAAGCGCAAGATCAACGTCGACGACGGCATCCAGCGCTACAAGGGCCTCGGCGAGATGAACCCCAAGGAGCTGTGGGAGACCACGATGGATCCCGCGGTCCGCACGCTCCGCCAGGTCACCCTCGACGACGCCGCCGCGGCGGACGAGCTGTTCTCGATCCTCATGGGAGAGGACGTGGACGCGCGCCGCAACTTCATCACCCGCAATGCACGCGATGTGAGGTTCCTCGACGTCTGATGGCGTGCCGGGGAGGCACGAGAAACGAACGGGCACAGAGAAGCGGGAATGCTGGCCGTGACCACGGGGATCCGGCCGGATCCCGGGTGTCCCGGGCCCTCGGGGGTGGCATGATCATCTGGTGACACACGCCGCTCTCATCGTCCTCCGCCGTTCCGCGGTGATCCTCTCGTGCACGGCGGCGATGGTACTGACCGGCTGCGGCGACGACGTCTCGGGACAGGGGTCCCTGGACACCGAGCCGGACGCGACCGCGGGTATGCCGTACGTGGGGGCCGAACCGGGTGGAGGGACACCGGTCGAGGGAGTCGCGCCGCCGCCGGCGGGCGTAGTCGTCGACTACCAGATCGGCGGCTCCTACCCTCCCGCGTCGGACGTCGACGTGGTGATCCGCGACCGTTCGGGCCAGCCGGCGGACGGCGTCTATTCGATCTGTTACGTCAACGCCTTCCAGGCCCAGCCCCACGAGGCGTCGTTCTGGGAGGAGCGCCATCCGGATCTGATCCTCAGAGCCGGGGACGGGGTCGGGGACGCTGTCGAGGACGAGGACTGGGGCGAACCCTTGCTGGACATCTCCACGGACGCGAAGAGGGCACGGCTGGTCGAGATCGTGGACGGGTGGCTGGCGGGCTGCGCCGAGCGCGGTTTCCGGGCCGTGGAGCCCGACAACCTCGACTCGTGGACGCGGTCCTCCGGGCTCCTGAAGAGGGATGATGCGGTCGAGTACGCGCGCCTCGTGGTGGAGCGGGCCCACGCCCGTGGTCTGGCCGTGGCGCAGAAGAACGCGGCCGAACTGACCGATGACGAGATCCGCCGGATCGGCTTCGACTTCGCGATCGCCGAGGACTGCCAGAGGTACTCCTGGGGACGATTGTCGGAATGCGACCGCTACCTGTCCGTCTACGGCGACCGCGTGATCGAGATCGAGTACACCGACGGCTCAGGGGAGTTCGACGCCGCGTGCCGGGCCCGGGGTGACAGGATCTCGATCCTCCTGCGCGACCGGGACGTCGTACCGCGGGGCGAGCCCGGGTACGTCAGCCGGCACTGCTGATCGTGGGCCGGTCGGCGTTGAGGTACTCGACCGACCCCCACGGGTGGGGCAACCCGTCCGCAGCGAGACCCACGAAGCCGGCGCCGAGTTCGGCAGACCTCTCCACGGCATCCCGGACCCGCTCCGGAGGGCAGTCATAGATGAGATGCCAGAGTCTCGCGGGATCGACGTCGGGCACCGGGGGCGCGGGTGCCGTCAGATGGGTCTCGAGGTCGGTCTCCCGCACGCAGGTCACATCGAGCAACCGGAGGACCCTCGGATGCGGGACCGTCCCCGGGTTGCCGGCGAGCATCGCCACACCGTCACGGCGCAGCGCGTTCGCCAGGTCGGTGAAGAAGAGGAGCGCGTCGACGTCGACGCGCCCGTCGGGCCCGGTGCCGGAGATCACCTGGTCGAGGAAGACGGAGGTGACGCCGTAACGGTCACGCCACAGTCGCGCCTCCGCCCGGACGTCGTGCACGTCACGACGTCCGTAATCGGTGTCGACGTAGCCGAGGAGCGTCGCGGGAGCACTGTGGTCGCGGGCATTGTCGTGGCGGGCATTGTCGTCGCGGGCACTGTGGTCGCGGGCGTGAAGGGCCTCGGCGAAGACCGGGTCGGGTGCGTGGCCCGGGCCGGAGTCGACGTTGACGACGACGAGGTCGGCGGCGCCTGGACGGAGCACCCGCTCCCAGAGTGCGGAATCCACCACGGGATGGACGTAGAGCGGGACCGCGGCCCGTGGAGCGCTCACCAGCTGTGGGGGTGGAGCGCGGCGGTGACGGCGTGGTACACGGCGAGCAGGCAGGCTCCGCAGAGCATGGCGACGCCGACGGGGACGGGGAACCCGAACCTGAGGGTGGCGAAACCCAGGCACGCCAGCCCCGAGATCCACACGGCCTCGGCGACGCGACCGGCCCTGAGGACGATCGCGGAGCCGAAGGCGAACACAGCGAAGACCGGCGCCACCACCACCAGCACGACGACGTCGGGAACGAGCCCGGACGCGGGGTCGTCGGCGACCCCGAGGATCCGGTCGACGATCCAGGTCGCGGCTATCGTCGCCGCCGCGATGGCGGCGAGGTACATCAGTGTTCTGACGAGGACACCGTTGAGGACGGACCGCCAGCGGCCGGAGCGGTAGGACAGCGACTTCAGCCTGATGCCCAGGTCCTCGATCGCCGGATCGCACAGGGCGGCGGCGAGGATGACCGCGATGGACAGCGGGATGCGGTCATCGGAGTCCGCGAGGTTGAGGGCCATGAGGAGGGCACTCGACATGAGGATCGCCTGGCTGGCTCCGTCGAATGCCGCGCGGGCGTCCTCACGGGAGGGCAGTGTCGGTGGGTCGACGGTCGTGGCCCTGTAGGTGCGGGCGGCGAGCAGGGCCCCTCCGATGGAGAGGACGCCGAGTGCGATGACCGGCACCAGGGCGGCACCCAGGAGTGAGGCGGCGACCGCGACGGTGGCACACGCGCCGGCGAGTGCCGTGAGCAATCGGAGTCCGCCGAGCACGGACACGATGGTCAGGGACGCGGCGTACAGGGTCCAGGCGGAGCACAGCGCCGCCGTGGGGATCAGTGGTGCGTTCCCGAAATGGGCCGTCGCGAGGGTCACCCCGGCGACGAGAGGAGTAGCCACGAGCAGGGCGACCCCGACTGATACCCGTGCGGCCCCGGGAAGGTCACCCAGGCCCGATCTTCGCCACGTGACGAATCCGAGTAGCTGTCCGAGGATCCAGCCGGAGAGCCCGGTGGCGACGATCGCGAGCGACAGATCCGGTCCCGTTCCCACTGCCGCGGGAGCACAGAGTGCCATGACGACGGCGCCGGCGAGAAGGAGGATGGCGCGGATCCATCCCTGGCGGTGGGCCCGTGGTCGCAGGCTCACCGTCCCGGATGCCCCGGGAGCGAGAGTGGGCAGCGTGCGGGCGTACTCGTAGACGTCCCGCGCCCCGTGACGGCGGGCGAGGGCGTCGCCGAATCCCGATGCCTCCAGGTGGGCGGCGACGTCGAACCGGTCGACCGCGCGGCCGACCAGGTCGTGGTGGTCGTCGAGCGGGACCGGGGCGACCACCAGCGGCCTCGAGGGCAGTGGCGACCGTGCGACGGTGCCGGGTGCGGCGAATGACTCACTCATGACGCCATGCCGGCCACGTAGGCGAGGTCATCGCTGGTCGAGGGGGCGACGTGCAGATCGACGGCGATCTCGTACCACTCCCGGAAGGCGTCGATACAGCTGTCCAGCGCGAACGACTGCAGGGCGTGCTCGCGGGCTCGTCTGCCGGTCTCCTCGCGCAACGCGTCGTCGGTGAGGAAGCGCAGGCATTCCTGTGCGAACGCGTCCGGGTCCCGTGGTGGCACCAAGCCGCCGAGCCGGCCGTCGCTGCCAACGGCCTCGGAGACCCCGCCGACGTCGGTGTTCACGGTGACCCGGCCACACATCATGGCCTCGATCGTGGTGAACGGGAGTCCCTCGGACACGGAGGACAGGGCGACGACGCTCCCCGCTTCGACCGCGGGTCGCGGGCCCGCGGTCGGCCCCTCCCAGGTGACCCCGTCGCCGATTCCCAGTTCGTCGATGGTCGCCTCGATCTCCTGCTTGTAGCCGGCGTTGCCGGCGGGGCAGGGACCGAAGATCCGCAGGCGGGTCTCCGGTAGGGCCGCCCTCACGACGGCGTACGCGCGGACGAGCGTCTCCAGGTCCTTGAGCGGGTCGATGCGTCCGACGAAGCTGATCGTGGGGATTTCGGGTTCGGGTCCGACGGGGGTCATGGTGGAGGTGTCGACCCCGTTTCGAACGGTGTGGATCCGGGCCGGGTCCGCTCCCAGGCGAACCGCCCATCTCGCGTTGAAATCGCTGACCGGAAGGAGTAGATCCGCCTCGTCGTAGACGAGCACACACAGGGCCCGCAGGGCCGTGCACACGGCGTAGCGGGCCGACCACCCCAGCTGGGTGCCGGCGAGCGCAAGATAGCGTTCCCGCAGGTACACCCCGTGCTCTGTGAGGACCAGGGGCACACCGTCCCGCCACTTCCGGGCGAGTCCGACCAGCGCGGCGCTACCGTTCGAGGAGGCGTGGACGAGGTCCACCTCTCCGAACTTGACGTCGGTGGCGCATAACGCGCGGTCGACGAGCGTCGCGGCCTCCACCGCGTCCCCCACGCTGAGCCGGGCGGACCGGTCCAGCGCGGGGGAGTGGGCCCACCACGCGTCGAGCAGGGCCTCGGCCGAGCTCTCCGTTCCCAGGAGACGGAAGAGATCGCCCCGGCCGGCGTCGATGAGCTCGCGGAGAGCCGCCGACAGCCGGCCGGGATCGTGGTGGACGGTTCCGTCGGTGACGGCGATCGTCCCCGCGGGCGGCAGGATGGCCGCCCACATCTCCCGGAGGGCGGACCGCACCCGGGCCCGTCGCCGCCTGGCCAGGAGCTGGCCCTCCGGGAGACCCGCCCGGACCGGAGCCCACACGGGATACAGCGTCGTGGCTCGCACCTGGGCCGGGACCTCCCAGGTGATCGGGGTGCGGCTGGCTCCGGTAAGGGTGACGACCTCCCAGGTGTGGTCCGGCATCCCCTTGATCATCTGGTCGCACCAGGTACTGACGCCCCCCGTGTTGACCGGGTAGGTGCCTTCGTTGAGCAGAGCGATTCGCATGTTCTCAACCGATCGCGGACGGGCCCTCGCCCATGGCGCCGACCCTGGTGGCGTCGTTGACAGGCGGGATCACGACGGAGACGTCAGCGGGAGCGGATGCGACACCGACCCTGTCCGTCTGCGGGAGCATGCGCGCCGCGACGCCCGGCTCGGACTCGTCTCCGGTGGGGGTGAGGAATCCGGCGTCTGCCCCGAGGTCGATGGTCACCGACCCGCCGGGGGCCACCCTGACCCATCCGGACTTCGCTCCGGCGTAGTCGGAACCGGTCAGGTTCGACCCGACAGGTGCCGTCACCGGGACCTCCACGGCGGCGCCGCCGGCATTGGTGATGACCAGCGTGCGGCCGCTCACCGTGGCGGTGACCTCGTCGACGGACTCGGCCCATGCCGCGCGGCGCTGCATCTCGAGCCCGAGCTCCGCGTGCGACGGGTTCTCCAACGGAGTGGAGTCGGCGAACAGATCCCGGTAGTCACGGACGAGTGTGTCCAGCACCGGGTAGAGGATCTGGTCGCCGGTGAGATTGGACTGGTGGACGTAGTGCGGACGCGGGTCCATCCCGAGGGCGTGGCCCAGGGCGTGGCGGGCCTCCTGCGGCGCGATGTAGGAGTCGAACCCGGTCGCCGGGTCGAGCGGTTCGATGCAGGTGGCGGCATCGTTGTCCTCGCAGATCCCGGACCCGCCGTCGGCGCGCGTGGTGTAGATCCAGTTGTACTCGTCGGCCGCGTTGTACTTGGTCGAGGTGTTGTAAAAGATGTTCATCGGGTGACGGGGGACCGTGAGTGCGGTCCCGACCCGGCGCTGGGCGGGCTGGACGGAGGCGTCGGCGCCGACCCAGGTCACGCCGGTGGTCTCCATCGCCGCCGCGAGCGCGGGGTTGTCGACTCTGGCCGGGCCGGATGCGAGCCCTGAGTGCTCACCGGTGACCAGTTCGGACGGGTCCACCTGCACGTCGTTGTCCCGAGCCCAGTCGAGGTTCTTCTGGATCTGCTCGGTGATCTGGGCCTCGTTCAGGTTGTCGAGGTTGGTGTGGTCCCAGGTGTGGTTGATCCAGCGGAACTCGTCCCTGGCCGCGAGCAGCGCGTCCGTGAGCGCGTCGCCGTCCCGGGCGCCGAAGGCGTTGAACGTCATGTCGAGTTCGATACCGTTGGCGTCCTCCCAGGTCCGGGCGGTCTGCACGTCGTCCTCGGTCATGCGGGAGCTCGCCAGGTCGCCGGGTCCGGGCTCGACGTTGCAGCCCGCCCCGAACGTGCAGTCGCCCTCGGGGTTCCACTCGTCGTCGGCGAGGAAGACGTCGTCGATCTGGACGTTGAAGGTGTTGCGGTACATCGAGGTCGACACTCCGCGGGTCAGCCACGAGATCATCCCGTGCGAGAGCACCTTGAACTGCTCCTGGTACCTGTTCATCGCGACGGTGATGATGAGGCGCTCGCGGGGGCCCTGGGTGTGGACGCCCATGATGGTGCCCTCGGTACCGCCGCCGGCAATGGTGAGCAGGGGTCGGAAGGTCGATTCCGGGCCGTCTGCCGCCGGCGAGCTGGGCACGGCCCACGACTCGGGAATCTCCGCGTCGAGGTCGTCGAACTCGACCGGTCCGTCGAGGTAGGACCACTCATCGCCGAGGGCCGCGGAGGTCAGGGTGGGGCTCGTGCCGTCCAGCGCCAGGCCGTTCGTCGCCGAGATCATACCGACGGCTTCGTTCGGGGAGGTGAATGCCACCATCTCGCGGATCCCGTAGTCGGCGGTGAAGGCGTCGATCACGGCGTTCTCGTCGGGAGTGAGCCCGGGGCGATCGGCCGACACGGACACGATCCCCATGTAGTTCGCGGTCGTCGTCGCGTCGTCCGCCAGCATCTCCCTGCTGATCTGCGGACGCCCCGGCTGCGTCACCGGGAACCGTTCGACCTCGACGCCCTCCGCGGCGAGCCGCTCGGCCATCGCCTCCGCCGAATAGGAACCGTCGTCCAGCACGAGGACGCGGAGCTCGACTGTCGATTCCTGCGCGGTGGGCGGTGGCGTCGTCGTCGGAGCCGTGCTCGACGTCGGCGGAACGGAGCCGCCCGAGCCGGACGATCCGAGTGAGCCCGTCTGGGCGGCGGCGATGCCGACCAGCGGGGCGGTGATCGCCCCGGTGAAGGCGAGGGCGGCGACGGTGCGGAAGCTCGTGCGCTGAAGGGGCGAGAGCCCCCGGCCCGAGCCACCGCCATGGGTGGTGATGGACATGTAATTCCCCGTTGTAAGTGCCGCCACTCCCGATCCCCCTCGGGAGTGGCGGCGTCCCCCGAAGATCGGGCTCATCACCCGATCTCCTCGCACGGTGATCCGTGCGACAAAGGAAGTGTGCGCGTGAGCAGGGGCTCATACAACACCTGAGATAGAAAAGTTGCCCTAGAAAATCCGTTCACTATAAGACAAATATTATTTGGCTGGCGGCGGTCGTCTGGGCGGGGACCACGTGGCAATGGTGGACGTGTCAATGGCCAATGATGGGCGGTCAACCAGTGTGAGCACGATGTTCACGGCGTTCCGGGCAACGCCCGGCGTCGTACGTTCTCATGAGCAAAAATGAGGAAATCATTACGAAGGGACATGCTGGACGCTCGACCATTAAGAACACGTCGCGGGCGGCCGACGGGCCGGGGGCGAACGCGCCGGGCATGGCTTCCCCCCGATCGGGTCACTCGTCCGGCAGCCGGCCGGCCGGGTGGAGCCGACGGAGTCGACCGCGGCGCCGGGTCCTCCGGGGCCCGCGAGGCGGGTGCGCGGGCCTCGGGAGGCCCCCGAGTCGCCGACCCCCCGCGCGCCCGTGCCGGTGTTTTCGCTGGACCTATAGACTGGCCGGGTCGGAGCGTGCCCTCGTGGTGCCGCTTCGAGCGCGAGACGAAGAGGAGCCCATGACGGACACGACGTTGCCGCCCGAAGCCGGGGGTCACGACCGGATCGAGCCGGTCGACATCCAGGCGGAGATGCAGAGAAGCTACATCGACTATTCGATGAGCGTCATCGTCGGACGAGCGCTACCTGACGTCCGGGACGGGCTCAAGCCCGTCCACCGCCGGATCCTCTACGCGATGTGGGACAACGGGTACCGGCCGGAGCGCAGCTACGTGAAGTCGGCCAAGCCCGTGGCCGACACCATGGGTAACTACCACCCCCACGGTGACTCGGCGATCTACGACACCCTGGTGCGCCTCGCCCAGCCGTGGGCGATGCGCTACCCGATGGTCGACGGCCAGGGGAACTTCGGCTCGCGCGGCAACGACGGCGCCGCCGCCATGCGCTACACCGAGTGCAAGATGACCCCGCTGGCCATGGAGATGGTCCGGGACATCGACAAGAACACGGTCGATTTCCAGCCCAACTACGACGGCAAGACGTCCGAACCGGTCGTCCTCCCGTCGCGCATCCCCAATCTGTTGGTCAACGGCTCCAGCGGCATCGCGGTCGGTATGGCCACCAAGATGCCGCCGCACAACCTGCGCGAGGTCGCCGAGGCGATCTACTGGTGTCTGGACAACCCTGACGCCGACGAGGAGGAGACCCTCGCGGCGTGCATGGATCGGATCAAGGGTCCCGACTTCCCCACCCACGGCTTCATCGTGGGCGAGCAGGGGATCAGGGACGCCTACACGACCGGCCGCGGTTCGATCCGCATGCGGGGCAAGACCTCCATCGAGGAGGAGGGCAACCGGACGGTCATCGTCATCACGGAGCTGCCCTACGAGGTCAACCCGGACAACATGATCCTGTCGATCGCCGAACAGCTGCGTGACGGCAAGATCGCCGGCATCTCGAAGATCGACGACGAGTCCTCGGACCGGGTCGGCCTGCGCATCGTGGTCACACTCAAGCGTGACGCAGTGGCCAAGGTCGTGCTCAACAACCTCTACAAGCACTCGCAGCTGCAGACGTCGTTCGGCGCGAACATGTTGTCGATCGTGGACGGTGTTCCCCGGACCCTGGCCATCAACCACCTCGTGCGGTTGTACGTCACGCACCAGATCGAGGTCATCGTCCGGCGGACCCAGTACCTGCTGGACGAGGCGGAGAAGCGCGCCCACATCCTGCGCGGCCTGGTCAAGGCGCTGGACGCCCTCGACGAGGTCATCGCCCTCATCCGCCGTTCGGAGACCGTCGAGGTCGCGCGCGAGGGTCTCAAGGACCTGCTCGACATCGACGACGACCAGGCGCAGGCCATCCTGGACATGCAGCTACGCCGCCTCGCGGCCCTCGAGCGGCAGAAGATCGTCGACCAGCTCGCTTCGATCGAGCTCGAGATCGCCGACTACAAGGACATCCTCGCCAAGCCCGATCGGCAGCGCGCGATCGTCGCCGACGAACTCCGCGAGATCGTCGAGAAGTACGGGGACGACCGCCGGACCAGGATCATCCCGGCGGACGGGGACGTCACGGACGAGGATCTGATCGCCCGCGAGGACGTCGTCGTCACCATCACGGAGACCGGTTACGCCAAGCGGACCCGCACCGACCTGTACCGCGCCCAGAAGCGCGGGGGCAAGGGTGTGCGCGGCGCGGAGCTCAAGCAGGACGACATCGTCCGGCACTTCTTCGTCTCCTCCACCCACGACTGGCTGCTGTTCTTCACCACCAAGGGCCGCGTCTACCGGATCAAGGCCTATGAGCTGCCCGAGGCGAACCGCACCGCCCGCGGTCAGCACGTGGCCAACCTCCTGGCGTTCCAGCCGGAGGAGCGCATCGCCGGCGTCATCCGGATCAAGGGCTACCAGGACGCGCCGTACCTGGTGCTGGCCACCCGCAACGGGCTGGTCAAGAAGTCCCGGCTCGAGGACTACGACTCGCCGCGCTCCGGCGGTCTGATCGCCGTGAACCTGCGCGACGGCGACGAGCTGGTCGGGGCGGCGCTGGCCGGACCCGACGACGACCTGCTGCTGGTCTCGGAGAAGGGCCAGTCGATCCGGTTCCACGCCAACGACGACACGCTCCGCCCGATGGGCCGAGCGACCTCCGGCGTGATGGGCATGCGGTTCAACGACGGCGACGCCCTGCTGAGCATGTCCGTCGTGCGAGCCGAGTCGTCCGACCAGGAGAAGTACTTCCTCCTGGTGGCCACCGAACGCGGCTACTCCAAGCGCACCGCCCTGAGCGAGTACACGGCCCAGGGCCGGGGCGGCAAGGGCGTGCTCACGCTCATGTTCGACCCCAAGCGCGGGAAGCTCGTCGGTGCGACGATCGTGGAGCTGCAGGACGAGCTCTACGCCATCACCTCCAGCGGCGGTGTCATCCGCACGTTCGCCAAGCAGGTCCGCAAGGCGGGCCGACAGACCAAGGGCGTGCGGCTGATGAACCTCGCCGAGGGCGACTCGCTACTGGCCATCGCCCGCAACGCCGACGAGCCCGACGACGAGGACCGGTCCGCGGCCGAGTCCGCCAAGGAGGAGTAGGCGATGACCGAGCCGACCGATCCAGCCGACCGGACCGACCCGACCGAGACGTCCGACGCGGTCACAGACGGCCCAGCGCACGGGGGGTCGTCCCCGGCGCCCGGTTACGGCGGGTCGGGGGCCGGCACCGGCGACGCCGGCACGTCGGCCACCACCGCCTTCCCGGTGGCCACCCAGCATCGCGCCGAGGGCGCGAACGGGGGCGTCTCCAAGGCGCACTCGGGGGGCGCGGCCGGGCGAGCCGCACCGATCGTCCCGCCCACCGAGCGCCGGGGCCCCATGGAGTCGGTCCTGGTGCTGCGCCGGATCGACCCGTGGTCGGCCTTCACCACCGTGCTGGGGCTGATGTTCGCCCTCTACCTGGTGTGGATGGTGGCCATCGGGGTCACGTACCTGCTGCTGTCCGGGATGGGCGTGTGGGACCGGCTCGGGGGCCTGTTGTCCGGCGTGGCGGGCGACGAGTCGGCAGCCGTGATCGGGCCGTCGACGATCTTCCTCTACAGCGGCGGAGTGGGACTGCTGAACGTGCTCCTGCTGTCGATCCTGGCCACGCTCGCGGTGTTCATCTACAACCTCGCGGCCGGCCTGACCAGCGGCGGCGTGCAGGTCACGCTCGCCGATCCCCGGTACTGACGGTGCCCCCGGCGCCCGGCCGAGGGTGCCGATTTGGGCGGTGGCGCGGACGTCGGGTAGATTGACCTCTCGGTACGAGGGCCTATAGCTCAGGTGGTTAGAGCGCCAAACTGATAATTTGGAGGTCGGAGGTTCAAGTCCTCCTAGGCCCACTCCGCCAGGCAGACGCCGGATCCGCTCGATGCGGTCCGGCGTTTATGCTTGGAGGTACGGGGCCTTAGCTCAGTTGGTAGAGCGCTGCCTTTGCAAGGCAGATGTCAGGGGTTCGAATCCCCTAGGCTCCACTCACCCGCCGCCCGGCGCGCCCGCCCGGCAGGCGCCCTCCCCGGCGGATAGGGAGACCGTGCACCCCACCCCTCGCGCGTCGTGGCCCCCGTTCGTGCTCATGGCCCTCGTAGTGACCGTGGCCCTCGCGTCCAGCGCCACCCCGTCACCGCTGTACGTCGACTACCAGCAGGACTGGGGCGTCGGTGGCACCGCCATCACCGTGGTCTACGCCGTGTACGCCCTCGCGGTCCTCGTCCCCCTGCTGTTCCTCGGGAGGGTCTCCGACGCGATCGGGCGTCGCCCGGTCATCCTGGCGGGCCTGACGCTGCTCGCGGTGAGCATGGGCATGCTCGCCGCCGCCGGATCCGTGGCCTGGCTGATCGCGGCCCGCGTCATCCAGGGTCTGGCGGTGGGTCTCATCACCGGGTCGGCGACCGCCGCACTGATCGAGCTCCATCCGACCCGGGATTCGCGGGTGGGCGCCCTGACCAGCAGCTCCACCACCAACTTCGGCATCGCGGCCGGAGTGCTCCTCGCCGGGGTGGTGGCCACCTCGTCGTCGTCACCCCTCGTCCACCCCTACCTCGTGATCGGGGCCGCCACGGTCGCGTTGCTCATCGGTGTGGCCACGATCGTTCCCGAGACCGCCGGTGGATCGGGGACCCTGCGCGACGCGCTGCGGGTGCGTCCGCCGTCGGTGCCGCCCCAGGTCCGGTCCGTCTTCGCGCTGGCCGCGGTGTGCGTGATCGTCTCGTGGTCCGTCGGCGGGGTGTTCCTCGGTCTCGGCGGCGCGATCGCCCGTGACCTCATGGGTGCGTCCGATTACCTCGTGACCGGCCTGGTGGTGGCGGCCCTGCAGGCGGCGGCCGGGGTCGCGCAGTTGGTGTGGAACCTGCGGTCCGGGCCGTCGCGGTGGCGGCGAGGGGTGGTCCTGGGCGTGCTCGCGCTCGTCGCGGGGCTCGTCTTCGCCTCGGTCTCCCTGGAGGCCCGCACGGTCGTCGGCTTCATCGCCGCCGCGGGGCTCACCGGCCTCGGGATGGGCCTGCTGTTCCTCATGGGCAACACCCTGGTCGCGCAGAGCGCGCCGCAGGCGGTGCGGGGACAGGTGTTCTCGGCCCTGTTCGTGGTGGCCTACATCTCGCTCGGCGTGCCGGCGGTGATCGCGGCGGTCATCGCCGAGGGCATCGGACTGATCCCGGCGTACCACGTGCTGGCGCTCGCGGTCGGCGTGATCGCGGTGGGTGCACTTGTCGCGGTGGCGCGGCCGGGAGCGGGCGGACGGGCCCGGCGGTCGGGGTCCCGCGACTAGTCGCGACTGCTCAGCGCCTGCGCGGCCGCCGCCAGCCCCAGTGCCGCCAGTCCCGTGCGGAGCCGGTCCGTGGCCATCAGCGCCCTGATGCGCGGCCCGGTGACCTGCTCCCGGGCGATCCCCACGTGCAGCGGGACCACTCCGGCGGTGATGGCCGGGACGGCGACGCCCGTGGCGCACGCGAGGAGGGTGGCCCCCAGACCGCTGCGCTCGGCCGAGCGGACCGACCCGTAGGCCGCCCAGGCCGCCGCCCCGAGGCCCGTCGCGTACAGCGTGAGGGCGACGGGGGCGATGCGGCGGGCGTGATCGGCCTGGCGCTCGGCGATGCCGTGGGTGGAACCGTCGAACAGCTGGGGATAGACCACCGAGGTGACCATCGACTGGAACCCCAGGTGGACCGCGGACGTGGTCAGCAGCGCGAGGCGGCCCGCGCGCAGGATCGGGTCCGGTGTGGGGCCCGCGGCCGCGGGGCGTCGGCGGTACATGGCTGCCACGCTACCTCTCGCGGGACCGTCCCAGGAGGGCCCGACCCTCGCCGTCGTCGGTCACGGCGCGCGCGGTGCGCAGCACGACCCGCCACCCGCGGTCCGGCGCGTCCACCCGACCGCGCCGCTCCAGCTCCCACCGACTCGCCGTCACCCGCATCACCGTGTAGCGCCCGGGGCGCGACGAGCGCACCACGAGCTGGGTGTAGCCGGTCGCCACCGCGCGGTCCCCGTCCAGGAGCACCACCGGCAGGCCGGGGACGTGCCCGCACCCGTGCGCGATGAGCCCCTGGTGCGCGTCCCCGTGCACCATCTCCCGCAGACCCTCGTGCCCCTCGAGTACGCCGGTGTCCACGTCGTAGACGCCGTCGTCGGTCCACAGTTCGGCCACGCCGTCGGCGTCGCCGGAGTCGACGCGGGGGGAGTAGGAGGCCAGTAGGCGCAGTACGGCCAGCTCATCGGCCGCGCGGGCCAGCTCGGCCCGTGCGGTGGCGAGACCGGTCTCGGTCGAGGTGAGCCTCGCCTCGAGCGCGTCCAGACGGGCGGTGTCGGAACCATCAATCATGAACCCGACATTAATGCACTAACTGAAACACGTTACAAGTAGTGTGCACACCATGACGGACAAGAGTGCAGACAACCGTCCCGCCGTGATGACGGCGGACGTCATCGTGGTGGGGATGGGAATCGCCGGCGCCTGCGCGGCGATCGAGGCCGCCGAGGCCGGGTCGACGGTCATCGCGCTGGAGGGCGCCTCCGGACCGGGCGGCTCCTCGGCGCAGTCGGGCGGCGAGGTCTACCTGGGGGGCGGCACGGCCACCCAGCAGGCCCTGGGCATCGCCGACACCGAGGAGGACATGCGCGCGTTCCTCCTGGCCGCGCTCGGGCCCAACGCCGACGAGGCGAAGATCGCCGACTACTGCGCGGGGGCCGTCGAGCACCACGACTGGCTGGTCTCGCACGGAGCGGTGTTCAACCGGAAGTTGTGGGACACCCCCACCTGGATGCCGGGCGACGACTCGGGCCTGATGTGGATGGGGGAGCGGGCGGAGCCCTATGCGTCCCTGGCCACCCCGGCAGCGCGCGGTCACCGGCCGCCCGCCCCGAACTTCGCCGGGAACGTGCTCATGGACTCCCTCGTGGCCACGGCGCAGAAGGCCGGCGTCGACCTGCAGTGCGACGTCAAGGCGCGTTCGCTCATCGTCGAGGACGGACGCGTGGTGGGCGTCCGGGCCACGCAGTTCTCCGAGGAACGCGAGTACCGCGCCACCGGCGGCGTCGTGCTGGCGACGGGCGGGTTCGTGGACAACGACCGGATGCTCGAACAGTGGGCGCCGCAGCAGCTGGGCAAGGACAAGGTCTCCGACGGCCGCGACGACGGCTCCGGCATCGAGATGGGCATCGAGGCCGGCGCGGCCGTGCGCCGCATGCACCAGACCGAGACCGCGATGCTCGTCATCCCCCGCCTGGTGGTGGGCGCGATGCTCGTCGACGGCGACGGGCAGCGCTTCATCAACGAGGAGGTCTACCCGGGCCTGTACTGCCACGCGGCCGTGTATCACCGCCGCCCGCCGGTGTGGGTGATCATCGACGAGAAGGGCATCGAGGACGTCCCGGAGTCCGAGCTGTGGGGTATGCAGCCCATGCACGCCGCCGAGATCATCGAGGAGCTCGCCGCCGACTGCGGGTTGCCCGCCGATGCGCTGGCCGACCAGTTGCGCCGCTACAACGCCGGCGCCGAGCGTGGCGAGGACCCGCAGTTCGGCAAGAACGCCCGGTGGGTGCGCCCGCTCGAGCCGCCGTTCGGTGCCTACCCGACGGGTGCCGGGGGGCCGGACACCTTCAACGGCCTGCCCCTCAAGGCGCAGGGGTTCACGCTCGGGGGACTCCACACGGACCTGCAGTCGCGCGTGCTGGACCGCGCGGGCGAGCCCATCGCGGGCCTGTTTGCGGCCGGGCGGTGCACGCACGGTCTGCACGGCGACGGCTACATCTCGGGGACCTCTCTGGGCGACGGCTCGTTCTTCGGCCGGCGCGCGGGCCGCGGTGCGGCCGGGGTCACCGACACGGTGGCGGCCGGCGATGTGACCGGGTCGGCGCCGGCATGAACGACCCGGTGACCGTCGAGCCGGGGACTGTCGAGCCGGTGACCGTCGTGCGGCGCGACCGGCCGACGGTGGATCTGGGGCCGTTGGACCCGGCGCGCGGTACTGGCCGTCCGGTCGACAGGGACGACGACGACGAGGCCGGCCTCTACGCCCTGGTGGAGCAGGTGCGCCGGATCCGCGCGCTCACCACCGGCGGCATGTTCGACACCGACCTGGGCCCGCTGACCGATCGGATCCGCAGGGTGGCCGACGAGCTGGAGGCCGCGTCGGCGAGCCCCGAGCAGCGGCAGGAGGTCAACTGGCGGGAGCGTCGGTACGCCTCCAACTGCCCGATCATCGGCCGGTCCAACGTCCTCGCCCCGCCGGCCGAGTTCGAGTTGCTGGACGACGGGACGCTCAGGGCCGAGATGACGCTCGGGCTGGAGTACCAGGGCCCCCGGGGTGTGTTCACGGCGGTGTCGTGGCCCTGCTGTTCGACGCGGCGCTGGGCCGGGTCAACCACCACGCGGGGACCACCGGGATGACGATGTACCTGGACCTGGACTACCGCAGCCCCACGCCCATCCTCGAGCCGATCGTGGTGACCGCCCGTCAGGTCCGGGTGGACGGCCGGAAGGTGTGGTCGCAGGGCGCGGTCCACGCGGGAGATCGCCTCTGCGCCACCGCCGAGGGGCTGTTCGTCATGCCCGCGGAGTGGGTGGCGGCGTACCGGCAGCACCGGGATGAGGGCGCGGGCGAGGGCTGACGCCGGGGCGCAGAGTAGATTCTGTTGCCGTGACGACCGACTCCGGCCCTTCCGACCCCACCGCCCCGGGCGACCGCCCCCTCGGCACCGCGGACCCCGCCGGTGCGAGCGATGAGGGCACTCCCTTCCTGCGCCAGGACCCCGATGCGTCCGGCGCGACCGAGCTGGCCCGCGAGCTGCGCCGACTCCGCGGCCTGGTCGCCGGGTCCGTCTACGAGGACGTCCACGACGCCGTGGCCACCGTGCGCGGGTTGGTCGAGCACCTCGAGACCGTGGGCACCGTGGTGCGGCCGTCGGAGTACGCCACCTGGGGTGTGCCGGAGCACCTGGCGGCCAACCCGGCGACCGGCAGCCGGAACCCGGTGTCCCCGCCGCTGGAGCCGGTGGTGTTCCCCGATGCGACCGTGCGGGCCGACCTCACCCTGGGTATCGAGTACCAGGGGCCTCCCGGCTGCGTCCACGGCGGGATCGTCGCGCTGATCTTCGACGAGATGCTGGGGCTGGCGAACGCCGCGTCGGAGAGTGTCGGCATGACCGCGGACCTGCGCATCTCGTATAAGTCGCCGACGCCACTGTTCGCCCCGCTGCGGTTCGAGGCGCGGCAGGAACGGGTGGAGGGCCGCAAGATCTGGGCGACCGCGACCCTCCACACCGGCGAGACCCTCTGCGCGACGGCTGAGGCGTTGTTCATCGAGCCGAGGGGTATCCGGGACGCCGACCGCGGCCGGCCCATCGAGGGCTGACAGTGATGATGTGTGTAGTGGTTCTTCGGGCGGGTCTGACTCACGGGCTGACCGTCGCGGTGGCTGACTAGAAGCGGATTTGTCGGCCCGCTCGGGGGATCGCTACGCACGCGACCGGACGGGCGTTTGTGACCTCATAGAAGCTTGGTTCAGAAGCCCCGCCACTGTCTTGTCCGCCCGCCTGGCCGGCGCGTGCTGCCCCACCGGGATCAACGAGAAAGGCAGCAGTGACCATGATGTCCGATCAGCACGTGCATGTCATCGCCGGAGTGGATACGCATGGCCAGACCCATCACGCGGCGGTGATCGACTCCCTCGGGCGGCATCTGGCCGACCGAGAGTTCCCGGCCACGGGTTCCGGGTACCGGCAGCTACTTTCATGGCTCGGCGGCCACGGCACCGTGCAGGCCGTTGGGGTCGAGGGCACCGGAGCCTACGGCGCCGAGCTGTCTCGGGTGCTGGCCCGGGCCGGACTACCGGTGGTCGAAGTCGACCGACCCGACCGCAAGACCCGGCGGATGAAGGGCAAGTCCGACCCGATAGACGCCTATGCCGCTGCTACCGCGGTCGCCTCCGGGCGTGCCACTGGCGTGCCGAAGACCCGCGACGGGATCGTGGAGGCCGTCCGGGCCTTGCGTGTGCCTCGGCGCTCCGCGGTCAAGGCCCGCACCCAAGCGATCAACCAGGCCAGGCAGCTGGTGATCACCGCTCCGGAGGAATTGCGAGCCCAGTTGCGTGGCCTGCCCGCCCGCGAGCTGGCCGTAGTCTGCGCCCGGTTCCGTCCCAGCGACCTCGCTAGTCCCCTCGGCGCGACCAAGGCGGCACTACGCATTCTGAGCCGCCGGATCCTGGCACTGAGTGAGGAGATCGCCGACCTCGACGTCGAGCTAAAAGCCCTGACCGCGCAGACGGCTCCGACCCTGATGAACCGCATGGGCGTGGGACCTGACGTCGCCGGGCAGCTTCTGGCCACCGCGGGCGACAACCCAGACAGGCTGCGCTCCGAAGCGGCGTTCGCGCACCTGTGCGGCGTGGCCCCGATCCCTGCCTCTTCAGGACGACGAGACCGACACCGACTCAACCGCGGTGGCGACCGGGCCGCGAACCACGCCCTGCATACCATCGCACTGAGCCGCATGCGATGGGACGAACGCACCCGCTCATACGTTGACCGACGAACCGCGCAAGGCCTGTCCAAGAAAGACATCATGCGCTGCCTCAAACGCCACATCGCGCGCGAGATCTACCATGCCCTGATCAACGACCTACAGGCTCGCGACCCCGCCACCAAAGCACCGACCACCGCCGACCTCGCCAAAGCCGCTTGACATCCATAGGAGCATCCGCGGCCGGGCACCGACGCGTGCGTCGCGTCGGACTTCAGTTCCCGCGCAGCGCCGTCATCCGCTTGTGGGATCCGGCCACGATCCGTCCCCGGTCGACGCCGGAGGAGAACTCGACGCCCTTGCGGTTGTTCTCGCCGCCGCAGACGTGGATCGGGCCGTTGCCGATGGACGCCAGGACCTCCTCGGCGACCTCGGTGGGCTCACTGACGGTGAAGCCGGGCAGGTCCATGTCCAGGCCGGCGCGGATCATCGCGGGGGTGCGGACGACGCCGAGGATGACCTCGACGACGTCGACGCCGTGCTCCCGCATCTCGAGCCACAGGCCCTCGACGAAGACCCGGCTGAACGCCTTGGCCGCGGAGTACACGCTCATGTCGGCGTGGCCGAGGTAGCCGGCCATCGAGCCCATCACCACGATGCCGCCGCGGCCGCGGGCCTTGAGGGCGGGGCCGAACTGCCGGATGATCTGCATCGGCGAGGTGATGTTGAGGTCGATGACCTTCTGAACCTGGGTCATGTCGGACTCGACGAACTCGGAGCCGTACGTGTTGGCGCCGGCGTTGAGGACGAGCAGCCCCAGGTCGAGGCCCTCGCAGGCCGCGGCGATGCCCTCGGTGGCGCCGGGCTCGGTGAGGTCGACGGACACGACCCGGCACTCGACGCCCTTGGCGCGGACGGCCTCGGCGGTCTCCTCGAGGGGCCCGGCCTTGCGGGCGACGAGCACGGAGGACACGCCCTGATCGGCGAGGCGGAACGCGATCTCGGCGCCCACGCCCTCACTTCCGCCCACGACGAGGGCCCACGGGCCATAGGTAACGGGATCGAACGGCTTCGGATTGACAGGTGTCGACATACTCTAAGAGTATGACCAAACAGAGCGATCGTCCCGGATTCGGTGGAGTACCCCTCCCGGGGTTGGATCCGGACCAGTTCTCCCTCGACGCCGCGCGGAGCCGGTTCGGGGACTCCTTCGACCCGATCCCCGTCCCCGAGCTGCCGCCGGCGGACCCGGAGTTGGACCGCGCGGTGGCCGAACTGCGCAGGTTGCGGGAGGCGACGGCGGCGTTGGCGCACTCCGAGGTCGAGCTCGGGGACATCGCCGACCGCCTGGCCGAAGTCGCTGATCTGCTGGAGCCGCGAGTCCCATCGCCCTCACGTCGGCTGGAGAACATGTGGACGGGTGCCGGGACCCGTCGCTCGAACCCGGTCGGCGGGCAAGAGAACCCGATCGCCCCGCCGGTGCAGTTCCACGGCTGTGACGACGGGTCGGTGATGGCGGAGGTGACCCTCGGTCCCGTCTACCAGGGCCCGCCGGCGTGTGTCCACGGGGGGATCAGCGCGCTCGTCATCGACCACATGATGGGCTTCGCCAACCACTGGGGTGGCCGCTTCGGGATGACGGCGCACTACGAGATCGACTATCGCTCGCCCACGCCGCTGCTCCAGCCGCTGACGTTCCGGGCCTGGGTGCACGAGGTCGACGGCCGCAAGACGTGGACGCACGCCACCATCCACGCCGGCGACCGGCTGTGCGTGGAGGCGCGGGGACTGTTCCTCGAGGCGAGCGTCCCGGTGCCGGGACAGCCGGGTGCGCGGTCGACCATCGCCGACGGCGCGTAGAGCGCCCCGGCCCCGCGGGGCCGGGGGCTCACCCCTGGACGTCGACCTGAATGACCTTCTGGAGGTACGGGGCGATGACCTCGGTGAGGCCCGACGCCAGCTGGTCGGGGTCGTTGGGCGGCAGTGAGATGAAGCTGATGCCGATCCGGGCGATGATCGACGCCGCGAGCCGTGCCTGGGCTTCCTCGATGCGCATCCAGCTGTCGGACAGGGCGGGGGTGAGCACCTCGGTGGCCCGTTCGATGAGCGGCCCGGCCTCGGTCGTGATGAGGCGCAGGAGGTCCGGTTTGATGTCGCCGGTGAGCAGGGCGCGGACCAGCGGGTCGTTCCGGCTCGACAGGAGGAACCCGTTGATCCCCTCGTTCAGCGCGGTGTCGATCTGCCCCGGGTGGCGGATGATCGAGTCGCGGATCTCCCCGGCGAAGGTCTCCGACAGCTGGAGTGCGTACGCCTGGGCCAGTCCCTGACGGTTGCCGAAGGTGCTGTACAGGGTCTGCCGGCTGAGACCGGCGGCCTGGGCCACGTCGGACATGGTCACCGAGGACCAGTCGTGCGAGCCCAGCAGCTCGTGCATGGCCTCGAACACGGTGGAGCGCAGTGACCGACGCTCCCCGCGGGGGTCGCCGGGGGAGCGTCGGTCACTTGTGGGGCGGTGACGGGGCATGGTGTCCATTGTTCCTGATCCCGTGGGCCGGGCGGCGGAGGGCCGATCGGAGCCCCGCACGCGGGGGTCACTTCACGGGCAGGAAGTCCACCTTGTCGCGGACGCCGCAGTCCGAGCACCGCCAGCTGTCGGGGATGGCCGACCACGGGGTCCCGGCGGGGAAACCCTCGCGCGGCAGCCCGGCGGCCTCCGAGTAGTGGTTCCCGCAGTTGGGGCACACGTACTCACCGGTCGGTGAGGTCTGATCGGTCGCGATGTCGGTGTCCGCGACGATCTGCTCGGCGACCGCCGTCGACCCGGCGCCGTGCCGGGCGAGGATCCTCTCGCGCTTGGACGGCTGGATGTTGGCGCGGGTGATGTCGCCGTCGTAGTGGGCCAGGACGCGCTTGTCCATGACCTTGCGCCACAGCGGCGGCACGTAGGCCAGGACCATCATCGTGGCGTAGCCCGAGGGCAGCTGCGGGGCCTGCTCGAAGCTGCGCAGTACCTGGTAGCGACGCATGGGGTTGGCGTGGTGGTCGGAGTGACGCTGCAGGTGGTAGAGGAAGATGTTGGTCACCAGGTGGTCGGAGTTCCACGAGTGCTCCGGGCGGCAGCGCTGATAGCGGCCGGCGGAGGTCTTCTGGCGGAGCAGGCCGTAGTGCTCGAGGTAGTTGACGACCTCCAGCAGCGAGAAGCCGAAGACGGCCTGCACGATGAGCCACGGCGCGATCTCCCAGCCGAACACGGCGATGAGTCCGCCGAAGAGCACGACCGTCATGAGCCAGGCGTTGAGGTTGTCGTTGCGCAGGGTCCACGGGCTCTTGCCCAGCCGCCGGAGCCGCTCGGACTCCAGGTGCCAGGCCGACGTCAGCGACCCGAACACGCTGCGCGGGAGGAAGGCCCAGAACGACTCACCGAAGCGCGAGCTGGCCGGATCCTCCGGAGTGGCGACACGCGCGTGGTGTCCGCGGTTGTGCTCGATGAAGAAGTGTCCGTAGCCGGTGGTGGCCAGGGCGACCTTGGACAGCCACTTCTCGCTGCCGGCGATCTTGTGCCCGAGCTCGTGGGCGGTGTTGATCCCGATCCCGCCGGTGATCGCGACGGTCCAGGCGACGCCGATCGAGGCGGCGATCCCGAGTCCCCCGTCGTAGCCCAGCCACGACAGGTCGTCGGCGGACCAGAGGTAGGCGGCCGCGATGAGGGACGCGTACTGGAAGGGGATGTACAGGTACGTGCACCACCGGTAGAACGGGTCGGCCTCGAGCTTGTCCATGACCTCGTCGGGCGGGTTCTCACCGTCGGCGCCGACGGCGAGGTCCCCGAGGGGGATCGCGACGTAGACGAGGAAGGGGAGGAGGAACCAGGCGACGGTGGCCGCCACGCCCCAGCCGAGGGCGTTGAAGCCGGCGACGATCGGCATCGACACGAACAGACCCATCGCGGGGATGAGTCCGAGCAGCCACAGGTACCGCTTGGCGTCGGTCCACGCGTAGGGCTCGACGGCGGCGTCCGCCTCGTGGTGGGTGTGCGGTGCCCCGTCGGTGGGGCTGATGTACTCGGTGCTGGACATCGCAGACGACCTCCGGGTCAACAGGATGTGGCGTATGCCACTGTGTTGCCCCTGACATTAGACAAATGCCCCCGCCGTGTCTAGACATCACCCCAGATTTTGTCCAAAGACCGGATCGGGACGACGACGACGAGGAACGCCACCGCGGTCGCGGGCCGGAATACGTGGGCCCCGTGCCGGGTTGTACCGAACGGTCGTCGGGGCCCCTCTCCGGCGCGGGAGGAGTACCGCTACGTGACGATGCAGCAGGCCGCCATGCGCACGCTGATGCGGGCCGAGAACAACAACATCGCGTTGGACCGCAGTGTGTTCACCCGCGAGAACTTCCGCAGGATCGGACAGTTCGCCCGCCCGCACACCCGGCGCATCGTCTTCTTCCTGGTGCTCTCCGTCTTCGGGGCCACCCTCGCCGTGGCGACACCGCTGCTCGCCGGCCGCGTGGTCACCGCGATCGTCGAGGCCTCGCCGGTCCGGGTCGTGATCGGCCTCGCGCTCGCCATCGCCGCGATCGGGATCATCGAGGCGATCGTCGCGGTCGTCACCCGGTTGTGGTCCGCACGGATCGGGGAGGGGCTCATCCTCGACCTGCGCCGCGCGGTGTTCGACCACGTCCAGACGATGCCGGTCGCCTTTTTCATGCGCACCCGCACCGGCGCGCTGGTCAGTCGCCTCAACAACGACGTGATGGGTGCCCAGCGGGCGTTCTCGGACACGCTGTCCGGGGTCGTGTCGAACCTGGTGCAGCTCGTACTCACGTTGGCCGTGATGGCCGGTATCAACTGGCAGCTCACCGTCCTGTCCGTCCTGCTGCTGCCGATCTTCCTGTTCCCGGCCCGCTACGTGGGCAAGCGGCTCGCGCGGCTCCGCCGCGAGGCCTCGGATCTCAACGCGTCGATGAACGACCAGATGACCGAGCGGTTCAACGCCGGCGGCGCGACCCTGGTCAAGCTCTTCGGACGTCCGGAGACGGAGTCGGCGGAGTTCTCCGCCCGCGCGGGCCGGGTCCGCGGCATCGGCGTGCGGACCGCGCTGCTCATGAGTGTGTTCATGAATTCGCTGACCCTGGTGTCCACGCTGGCGCTGGCGCTCGTCTACGGGCTCGGCGGGTGGTTCGCACTCAACGGCGCCCTCGACGCGGGGTCCGTCGTGGCCCTCGCGCTGCTTCTCACCCGCCTGTACGGCCCGTTGACCTCCCTGGCCAACGCGCCGATGGACGTCGTCACGGCCATCGTCAGCTTCGAGCGGGTCTTCGAGGTCCTCGACCTGGAACCGCTCATCTCCGACGCCCCCGACGCCGTCGCCATCCCGAAGGGCCCGGCGACCATCGAGTTCGACGACGTCACGTTCTCCTATCCCTCGGCGGACAAGGTCTCCCTCGCCTCGCTCGAGGAGGTCGCGGTCCTCGACACCCGCGGCGGCCAGGAGGTCCTGCACGGGATCTCCTTCCGCGCCGAACCGGGACAGATGATCGCCCTGGTCGGGTCGTCCGGCGCGGGCAAGTCCACGATCGCCTCCCTGCTGCCGCGTCTGTACGACGTCGACTCGGGTGCGGTGCGGGTGTCGGGACTCGACGTGCGTCGGGTCACCTCGTCGTCGCTGCGGCGCACGGTGGGCATGGTCACCCAGGACGGCCACCTCTTCCACGACACGATCCGCTCCAACCTCACCTTCGCGCGGCCGGAGGTCTCCGATGACCTCGTCTGGGACGCGCTGCGCCGGGCCCGGCTCGAGGATCTCGTGCGGTCGCTGCCGGACGGTCTCGACACCGTCATCGGCGATCGCGGCTACCGGCTGTCGGGAGGTGAGCGTCAGCGACTGACCATCGCGCGGCTGCTGATCGCCGCCCCGTCGGTGGTGGTGCTGGACGAGGCCACCAGTGCGTTGGACTCCACCAACGAGTCCGCCGTCCAGGAGGCGCTGAGCGAGGCGATGGCCGATCGCACGTCGTTGGTGATCGCCCACCGGCTGTCGACGGTGCGCGCCGCCGACACGATCCTCGTCCTCGAGGCCGGCCGGGTGGTCGAGTCGGGCACGCACGCCGAGCTCCTCGCCGCCGGCGGTCGCTACGCGGAGCTCTACGAGACGCAGTTCGCCGACCAGGAGTGACCCCCGCCCGCCCCGCCCGCGCTGGCCGCGCCGCCCAGCCCGCCCCGCCCGCGCTGGCCGCGCCGCCCAGCGCTCTTCTCGACGGCGGGGGCTCCGGCGGGTGCCGGGGTGACGGGGTGTCGCGGCGGCGGCCCTTCCTCAGCTCTCCAGGTGCAGGCCCAGCTCGCGGGCGGCGAGCGCGGCGTACTTGGAGGTCTGCTCGAAAGCCGACTCCAGGGGGTTGGCGTCGGTGACGTCCGCGATCTCGTTCCAGCGCTCGGCGACGACCTCGGGGGTGCGCGCGTCGTCGGGGAGGTACACGCCACGAGACTCGACCATCTGGGACACGGCGAACACGCCGGCGCCGGCACCGAGGATGGTCTTGGTGGGGGCGTCGTCGCTGACCATGAACAGGGCGCCGGGAGCGATGGTCTCCGGGCCCATGATGTCGAGCACCCGCTGCGGCAGCAGATCCTCGGTCATCCGCGTGGCCGCGGTGGGGGCGATCGCGTTGACCTTGATGTTCTTCTTGGCACCCTCGATCGCCAGGACGTTCATCAGACCGACGAGTCCGGACTTGGCGGCGCCGTAGTTGGCCTGGCCGAAGTTGCCGTAGATACCGGAGGTGGAGGCGGTCATGAGGATGCGTCCGTAGCCCGCCTCGGCCATGTGCGGCCACACGGCCTTGGTGCAGTTGACCGATCCCATGAGGTGCACCTCGAGGACCTTGCGGAAGTCGTCCATCTCCATCTTGGCGAACGACTTGTCCCGCAGGATGCCGGCGTTGTTGATGAGGACGTCGATGCGGCCCCACTTGTCGATCACCGTCGACACGAGGGAGGCGACGGCGGCCTCGTCGGTGATGTCGTTGCCGTCGACGATGGCCTCGCCACCGGCGGCCGTGATCTCGTCGACGACCTGCTGCGCCAGGGAGGGGGTGCCACCGTCGCCGTGGACGTCGCCGCCCAGGTCGTTGACGACGACCTTGGCGCCACGCTCGGCCAGCGCGAGCGCGTAGGCGCGGCCGAGGCCGCCGCCGGCGCCGGTGATGATCGCGACGCGGTCGGTGAAGTCGATGGTCTTGGTCATAGGGGGGCTCCTGTGATCGAGGGTGTGGAACGGTCGGGGGGGTCTTCGGAGGCGTCAGCCCATCTCACCGCGGATGAAGGACTCGTACGCGGGGAGGTCGAGGAAGCCGTGACCGGAGAGGCCGATCACGATCGACGGTCCGGTGCCGGCCTCACCGGTGTGCTCGCGGGCCTTGGCCATCGCACCGGCGAGGGCGTGGGTCGACTCGGGCGCGGGGACGATGCCCTCCGCCTTGGCGAACTCGACGCCCGCGGCGAACGCCACGTTCTGCTCCACCGCCATGGAATCGAGCAGGCCCAGGTGCTTGACGTGGCTGACCAGCGGCGCCATGCCGTGGTAGCGCAGGCCACCGGAATGGATGGGGTCCGGAACGAAGTCCTGACCGAGGGTGTACATCTTCATCAGCGGGGTCAGGCCGGCGACGTCACCGTGGTCGTACCGGAACTCGCCCTCGGTCAGCGACGGGCACGCCGTGGGCTCGACGGCGATGATCTGCGTCCGCGCGCCGGCGAGGTTCTCGCGGATGAACGGGAAGGCCAACCCGGCGAGGTTGGAGCCGCCACCGGCGCAGCCGTACACGTAGTCGGGGGCGTCCTCGCCGAACATGCCCAGCTGCTTGAGGGCCTCCTCGCCGATGACGGTCTGGTGCAGACACACGTGGTTGAGCACGGACCCCAGTGAGTAGCGGGCCTCGGGGTCGCCGGCGGCCACCTCGACGGCCTCGGAGACCGCCATACCGAGAGAACCGGGGGTGTCGGGGTCCTTGGCGAGGAACGAGCGCCCCGCCTCGGTCAGGTCCGACGGGCTCGGGTGGACCGAGGCGCCGAAGGTCTCCATGAGCATCCGGCGGTACGGCTTGGACTCGAACGAAGCCTTGACCTGCCACACCTCCACCTCGATGCCGAAGGCCTGACCGGCGAACGCCAGAGAGGCGCCCCACTGGCCGGCGCCGGTCTCGGTGGTGAGCTTGGTGATGCCCTCGGCGGCGTTGTAGTAGGCCTGTGCGACCGCGGTGTTGGGCTTGTGTGAGCCGACCGGGCTGGTGCCCTCGTACTTGTAGTAGATCCGCGCCGACGTGCCGAGCGCCTTCTCCAGGCGGCGGGCCCGGATCAGCGGCGACGGGCGCCACAATCGGTAGATCTCCTGCACCGCCTCGGGGATCTCGATGTAGCGCTCCGGGGTGACCTCCTGCTCGATGAGGGACATCGGGAACAGCGGGGCGAGGTCCTCGGGACCGAGCGGCTCCCTGGTCCCCGGGTGCAGGTGCGGTGCCATGGGCTCGGGGAGATCGGCCTGGATGTTGTACCAGTGCGTCGGCATCTCGCTCTCCGGGAGGAGAGCCTTGACCAGCGAGCCGGAGGGAGCGTCAGACGTCATGTGTGTCCTCGGGAGGGATCGAAGGGGGTGAGCCGGGTCTCATCCTAGGAGGTCGCGCCGCATGGGGAGATGGGGGATCCGCCCATCGAGATAGTCCGGCCCGCACCGCGCGAATCCGAACTGCTCGTACCACCTCTCCAGATAGGCCTGGGCTCCGATCTCCACAGGCCGGTCCCGGCACAGCACGAGCCCCCGGCGGATCAGCCGCGCCGCGATGCCCCGACCCCGCCAGGCGGGCGTCGTGCAGACTCGTCCGATGTGCATGACCCCGTCGCCCGCGTCCGATCCGAACACCCGCAGTGTCGCGACGACCGCGCCGTCCGGTGCACGGGCCAGCAGGTGAATCGTGCCGGGATCGGCGTCGACGTCGTCGATCTCGGCGTACGGGCAGTCCTGTTCCGCGACGAAGACGTCCACACGCAGTTTGTACAGCGCGTGGACGTCCAGGGGACCCAGTTCGGGCAGGCTCGACGCGATGGCCTCGAGTGCGGTGTCGTCGAGGGCGGTGTCGTCGGCTGTGGAGTCGTCGGGGATCGGGTCCCGGTCGATCACTTGTCGGTCGCGGTCCCGTCCGTGGACGCCTCGCCGACCGGCTGGTCGTCCGAGGGCTGCGGTGCGGACCCGGCCGCCGGACCGGGTACCGCGCTGCCCGCGGCGGGGGAGGTGTCGGCGGACTGGTCCGAGGGCCCCTCGGGATCGGCGGACTCGATCGTCAGGTCCTCACCGGTCTCTGAACCCACGGGGTCACCCGTCACGCCGGGGCCGGTCGTGGCCGCGGGCGCCGAGCCGGTCGTCTGGTCGCGCCCCTCGGCGGCCGCCTCTGCCGGGGTGGGTGTCCGCGGCGGGGCGGGGGTCGGGGTGGGCGCCGACGGCGAGGTGGGCGAGCCCTGGCCACGAAGGAAATAGGCCGTGGCACCCGCGACGGCGGCGCCGCCGGCGAGGCCCACGATCCACAGCGGCGCGAAGCGGCGCAGCGGGTTGCGCTTCTGGGGCGGCGTGGCCAGAGCCGACGTCTGCTCGCGCAGCGCGGAGGCGTGCTGCCTCGCGTCCGCGGCGAGATCGCCCAGGAGCTCGGCCTGCTCGGCGCGACGATCCCGGATCACCTGGATACCGCGGCTGGCACCGAAGAGGGCCAGGCCGACCGGTCCACGGGTGGCGGCGACTGCTGCCTCACCCAGGAAGCGGGGGTCCTTGAGGTCGAACGCCTTCCGGGCGGCGGTGCCGGCCTTGTCCAGGTCCTTTTGCGCCTGCTTGACGGCCTTACGCTCGTCGGCGCGATCGCTTCGTTTGCTCATGGGTAGATGGTGGCACAGCGGCCCGACACCGACCACCACCTCGCCGACATCGGTCCCTGCGGCGTGGCAGGATGGGTGGCGTGAGCATCGCAACGCAGAAGGCAACCATCCACACCAACCGTGGTGACATCGTCATCGAGCTGTACGGCAACCACGCCCCGGAGACGGTCTCGAACTTCGTCGGTCTCGCCGACGGCTCCAAGGACTACTCCCAGGCCAACGCCAAGGGTGAGAAGAGCGGACCGTTCTATGACGGCTCGATCTTCCACCGCGTCATCTCCGGGTTCATGATCCAGGGCGGCGACCCCACCGGCACCGGCCGGGGCGGACCGGGCTACCAGTTCAAGGACGAGTTCCACCCGGAGCTGCAGTTCTCCGAGCCCTACCTGCTGGCCATGGCCAACGCCGGCCCGGGCACCAACGGTTCGCAGTTCTTCATCACCGTCGGCGCCACGCCGCACCTGAACAACCGCCACACGATCTTCGGCAAGGTCGCCGACGAGGAGTCGCGCAAGGTCGTCGACGCCATCGCGACCACCAAGACCGGTGCGATGGACCGGCCGACCGACGACGTCGTCATCGAGTCGATCGAGATCTCCTGACCGAGCGGTCCCGGTCGACCGGCGGCGCGGGTTCCGGATTCCCGGACCCGCGCCGCCGGTCTGTCCGCAGCGCGGCAGGGCCGGCACGCGGCGGGGACAGGGCGGGGACGGGACACCGCACGGACGAGAAGCAGCACGAACGAGACGCAGCACGGATAACCGGGAGACATGAGCACCCAGACCCGACGCGGTGGCGCGGTCGCGAGATTCTTCCGCCTCCAGCCGGTCACGGCGTGGATCATCACCGCCAACCTGGCCGTCTACGCCGCCACCGTCGTGCAGGCGCGCAGCTTCCTGACCAACAACGCGTCGCCGTTGTTCGAGGCCACGGCGCTCTTCCCGCCGCTGGTGGCGGCCCGGGACGAGTGGTGGCGTCTGCTCACCTCGGCGTTCCAGCACTTCGGCCCGATGCACCTGCTGCTCAACATGTACATGTTGTGGATCCTCGGACTGGGGATCGAGCGCAGCATCGGGCACGTCCGCTTCCTCGCCCTCTACCTGGGCTCGGCGCTGGGCGGGTCGGTGGCCGTGATGTTCTACGGCCAGGGCGCCCTCACGGCCGGCGCTTCCGGGGCGATCTTCGGCCTGATGGGCGCGTACGCGATCGTGGCGATGTCGATGCGCCTCGACGTCAGGGGGATCGGGGTGTTGCTCGTCCTCAACGTCGGCGTGAGCTTCCTCGTGCCCGGCATCTCGCTCGCGGCCCATCTGGGCGGGCTCGCGGCCGGCGCCGTCGCCGCGTTCGCTCTGGTGGTGGTGCCACGCCGGATGCCGCGGCGTGTGGGCCGCACGGGCCGCGAGGTCGTCTCGTGGGCCGGCTTCCTCGTCGTGGTCGGGTCGGTCGGTGCCGCCGGGTGGTTCGCGGCCGACACCATGACGTTCGGGTTCCTCGTCACCCGCTGATTCCCACCGGCGTCTGACCCCGCGTCGGTCGACCCCCACATCGTCCGACCCCCGCGTCGTCCGCCGGGAGCGGTCTGACCCTCACCGGCCGTGGCCGACCGCCCCGAATCCCAGACGGTGCAGCGCGTCGACCACGTCCCGTGGATCCGCCCCCAGATCGAGCCGGGTGAACACGTCCAGTCGTTCGCGACCCCGCTCGTCCGTGTACTCGAGTCGCAGCAGGTGCTGCCGCGCCCCCCATCGGGAGACCCCCAGCAGGCGAACCTCCACCACCTCGGACCGCGGGACGAAGTCCACGCGGCGGAGCCTCTTGATCGCCAACTGCCCGTCCACCACCTCGAGTCGGGGCCGCCGGACCAGGTGGGACACACCCGACAGGGTGAGGAACAGCGCCGCCGGGCCGGTGAGCAGCAGTGCGAGCGGATCCTGCCGCTGCAGGCCGATCACCACCAGGGCCACCCCGAGCAGGATCTGCACGCCCGGCCACAGGGCCCCGGGTGACCACGACGCCGCCCGCGGCCCGGCTCCCGACACGGTGTCACCACTCATGCCGCACATCCTCCCCTATCCACAGGCGTTATCCACACTGTGGATGAATAACACGGGTGGAGTTCGACTGCCGTTCGAGTCGACGCGGTCCCGACCTGCGGCGTCGTCGGCATCGTCAACACACAGGCGTTATCCCCAGTGTGGAGGAAGTTCTCCACAGCGTGTGAGGGGTGTGGATCAGGCCGGTCGGGTCCCCTCATTGGGCGCCGCCGCCCCTGTGACCTGCATAGATGCACCGTTCTCAGAGAAAATGCAGGTCACCCCCCGCGTCGGGCGGGGGGTAACCTGTGGATAAACCTGTGGAACAGGCGGAACGTGCCCGGGGAGAGCGGCCGGGCGGGCCGGCTAGCGCCAGTTCATGGTCATGAGGAGTCCCACGACCGCGAGACCGAAACCGATCGCGAAGTTCTGCCACGTCTCGAGCGAGGCCATGAACGGGATCCGCTCACCGGCGATGTAGTACGTCACCAGCCAGAGCAGGCCCAGGATCATCAGCGCGAGCATGAGCACCAGGTACCACCGCGCGGTCGGGGTCCCCTTGACCTTGACGGGGGTGCGGCTGACGGCCGCGTCGGTGTACTCGGTCTTGGACCGGACCTTTGACTTGGGCATGGAGTCCTCGAACTGGTGGGGGATGTCAGGGCCACTCTACCAAGCCCGCCCCCGACGCTCACCCGTGCGACGGCAGTACGCTGCGTCTATGCGCATCCTCGTCGTCGACAACTACGACAGCTTCGTCTACAACCTCGTCCAGTACCTGGGCCAGTTGGGCGCGGAGTGCGACGTGTGGCGGAACGACGACCCCAGGCTCGCCGGCCCGGACGGCCGCTATGACGTGGCCGGGCTGGAGAGCGTGGTCAGCGGGTACGACGGAGTCCTGCTCAGCCCGGGTCCCGGAACGCCGGACAGGGCGGGGGCCACGATCCCGCTGATCGGGGTCTGTGGACGCGCGGGCGTCCCGGTGCTGGGAGTGTGCCTGGGCCACCAGGCGATCGGGGAGGCCTTCGGCGCGACGGTCGACCGGGCCGCCGAGCTCATGCACGGGAAGACCAGTCAGGTCACGCACGACGACTCGGGAGTCCTCGCCGGTATCCCCAGCCCGTTCACGGCGACGCGCTACCACTCGTTGACGGTCCTGCCGGAGACGATCCCGCACGAACTGGTTCCCACCGCGTGGACCGGTTCGGGTCTGGTCATGGCGATGCGTCACCGCGAGATGCCCGTCCACGGGGTGCAGTTCCACCCCGAATCGGTGATGAGCGACGGGGGGCACCGGATGCTCGCGAACTGGCTGGGAATGTGCGGCGAGCGGCCCTCGGAGACGCTGGTCGTGCGGCTGGAATCCGAGCTCGACCGGACCCGCGGCGCCGCCCTGGCCTGACCGGCTGGGCAGCTCGCCCGGTCAGCCCGGGCCGGGCACCAGCCCGAACCGGATTACCCGGACGACGACCTGGTCGTTGACGCCGGCTTCGCCCACGGGCGGCTGCTGCGACCAGATCTGGCCCACCCGGCTGAGGTCGGGGTCGTTCTGCGGGAGCTCCACCAGCTGCCCGCGGTCGCCCCGCCAGCCGGCCCGTTCGAGCTTGCCGAGGGCCTCCTCCACGGTGTCGCCGACGAGGTTGGGCATGACGAACCGGTTCCCGGCGGAGACCTGGAGCGTGATGGTCGCGCCCTTGAGCTGGGTCTGACCCGCGGCCGTGGACTGGCCCACGACCTGGCCCTCGGGCGCGGTGCCGTCGACCCGCTGGGTGTCCACGCGGAAGCCGGCGGCCTCGAGGGTCGCGCGGGCGGGGTCGGCGGACTGCCCCACGACATCGGGCACGGCGAGCTGTTCGGGGCCGGAGCCCACCGTCAGCCGGACCGGCCGGTCGGAGGGTACCTGTGCACCCGGTCCGGGCTCGGTGTCGACGACCTTGTCCTGGTCCTCGGGTGTCGACGGCCGGGCCTCGTTCTCCTGGACCACCTGGAACCCGGCCTCCTCGAGGGCCAGTCGGGCATCGGCGGGGGACATCCCCATCACGTTGGGCACCGAGAGGATGGGCTTGCCGGTCGAGACCACGAGGCTGATCTCGGAGCCCACCGCGAGACGCTTGCCGGCGATGGGGTCGGACGAGATGACGTGCCCCTCGGGGATCTGGGGGTGCGGCGCCGGGGTCTGCACGGGTTCGAGCCCGATCGAGGTGAGTTCCTCGACCACCTCGGCGACCGGCCGCTGGGCGACCTCGGGGACGGTGACCTCCTGCTGCTGCGCGACACCGCCGCGGTCGCCCGAGGTCGCCAGGATCGACACCGTCGCGATCCCTCCCAGCACCAGCAGGGCGGCGAGCGCGATGGCCACCCCGCGTGGCCCGCGACGAGCGTCGTCGGGTCGGGCGTCGCGGCGTCGGGCGTCTCCGCGATGGGAGGCGGGACGCGCGGCACCGGCACCGGCACCGGCACCGGCACCGGCACCGGCTGCGCCAGCAGGAGCACCCGCGCCGGCGGCACGACCGGCCAGCTCCGGCAGGTCGTGTGCCTCGGTGGGCGCATCACCGGGTGACCAGCGGGACGCGCCGGTTCCGTATCCCGCGCCGGTGAACCCGTGGGGGGCGTCGGGGCGCTGGTCGTCGTCGAGCTCGTCGTCGGTCAGCACCAGGGGCGCCGCCGGGCGGCCGCCGGTGAGCACCGTGAGCAGGTCGGTGCGCATCTCCCCCGCGGAGGTGTACCTGTTCTCGGGGTTCTTGGCCATCGCCTGCATGACCACCGCGTCGACGTAGCGGCTCACCTCCGGGTTGACCGCGGACGGCGGCGCGGGGGATTCGCGGACGTGCTGATAGGCCACCGCCACGGGGGACTCGCCGGTGAACGGCGGTACGCCGGCGACCATCTCGTACAGCACGCAGCCCGCGGAGTACAGATCGGAGCGGGCGTCCACGGTCTCGCCGCGCGCCTGCTCGGGGCTGAGGTACTGGGCGGTGCCGAGGACCGACGAGGTGTTGGTGAGGGTCGAGCTGGAGTCACTGAGGGCGCGCGCGATGCCGAAGTCCATGACCTTGACCGCGCCGTCGCGCGAGATCATGATGTTCGCCGGCTTGACGTCCCGGTGGACGATGCCCTTCTTGTGGGAGAAGTCCAGCGCACCGCAGACATCGGCCATCACGCCGAGGGCACGCTCGACCTCCATGGGGCCGTCCATCCTGACGATGTCGCGGAGGGTGTCGCCCTCGACCACCTCCATCACGATGTAGGGCAGCGAACCGTCGGCGGTGTGCTCCTCCCCCTGGTCGTAGATCGCCACGATCGACGGATGGTTGAGCGATGCCGAGTTCTGGGCCTCCCGGCGGAAGCGCTGGTAGAAGGTCTCGTCGCGGGCCAGTTCCGGCCGCATGATCTTGACGGCCACGTCCCGGCCGAGGACAGTGTCGCGCCCGCGACGGACCTCGGACATGCCGCCGTATCCGAGGGGCTCACCGATCTCGTAGCGCCCGGCCAGGACGGATGGTGTGGTCATCCGTCGACACCTGCCCACCGGGCGGGAACGGGCACGGCGTCACCGGCCGCGCCCCGGGCCTGGCCCTGCGCCTGGTCCTGGCCTCGGCCCCGTCCCTGCCCCTCGTCCTGGCCCTGCGCCTCGTCCTGACCTCGCCCCTCGCCCCGACCGGGCTGCCCCTCGGGCGGGATCAGCGAGCTGAACTCCGAGGTGAGGGAGTCCAGCATGTCCTGCAGGTCGGGGGCCGGGGGGACCCCGGTCGGTGACGGTGCGGGCTCGGGGGTCGGCGTCGGGGTCGGCGGCGGCTCGGGTGCCGGGGCGGGCGCCTGCGTGGTGGTGGTCGTCACCGGGGCGGTGGACGGCGGCGTCGTGGGGGTGGTCCGGCCGAAGATCCCGCCCGGGCCGAAGACCCCGGCGTTGGACAGGGCGATGACGGCCGCGACCGCGAGCGCCGCCACCAGGACGAACACCACGAGGAACCAGCCCACGCAGCCGGAGCCGCCGCGGCCGCGGTGCGGGGGTCGCGAGGTGACCGGCGGGGCGGGCTGACGCCGGGTCGCGGCGGGCGCGGGCTGCGGTCGGGGCGGATGCGCCGGGCGTGCCGGCCGCGCTCCCTCGGTGCGCGGCTGTCCGGCGGCGCCCGGGTGGGTGCGGGTGTAGGCGCGCGTCGGGTCGGGCGAACCCCCGTTCCGGTACACGCCGCCCGGGTCCTCATCGGGCAGGACCGTGGTCGCGGCGGTGGCGCCGGCGGCCGCTGCGGCAGCCCCCGCGGCGGCGCCGGCGGCCATGAACGCGCCCGGGAGACGCGGGTCGCGTCCGGCCCGGAGGTCGGCGATCGCCTCGGCGAAGGCCTCGCCGTCCGGGTAGCGCCGACCGGGGTCCTTGGCCATGGCCTCGGCGAGGACGCGTCGGACCGGTCCGGGCACCGAGTTCGGGAGCGGCGGCGGGGTGTCGCGGACGTGCATCATCGCCACCGAGACCGGCGAGTCGGCGACGAACGGCCGTCGACCGGCCAGGCACTCGTAACCCACCACGCCGAGCGAGTAGACGTCCCCGGCCGGGGACGTCTCGTTGCCCATGGCCTGCTCGGGCGCGATGTACTGGGCGGTGCCCACGACCATCCCGGTCTGCGTGACGGCGGACGCGCCCATCGACTTGGCGATCCCGAAGTCGGTGAGCTTCACCTGCCCGGCGGGCGTGATGAGGATGTTGCCCGGCTTGACGTCGCGGTGGACCAGACCGATGGCGTGGGCGGCGTTGAGGGCGCGGCCGGTCTGCTCGAGCATGTCGAGGGTGTGCCGCATCGGCAGCGTGCCCTCGCGGGCCAGGACGTCCGAGAGCGGCTCGCCCACCACGAGTTCCATGACAAGGTAGGACAGCGGGTTCCCGGAGGCGGGGTCGTCGATCTGGCCGTAGTCGTAGACGGTGGCGATACCGGGGTGGGAGATCCTCGCGGTGACCTTGGCCTCGGACCGGAAGCGCTCGACGAACTCGGGGTCGGATGAGTACTCGGCCTTGAGCACCTTCACGGCGACGTGGCGGTCGAGGACGCCGTCGTCGGCCTCCCACACCTGCCCCATACCGCCGGTGGCGATGAGGCGCAGGAGGCGGTAGCGGCCGGACAGGACCGCGCCGGAGTTCAGACTCACGGCGTCCCTCCCAGCAGCGCGCCCAGGACCTCGCGACCGATGGGTGCGGCGTAGGTGGACCCGACGGTGCTGCGATCGACCCCGGGCCCGGACTCGATCGCCACTGCCACCGCCACGTCACGGCCGGGGACGAACGCGATATACCAGGTGTAGGGGATGGACTCGGAGGAGTCCACGCCGTGCTCGGCGGTGCCGGTCTTGGAGGCCACGGTGACCCCGGGCAGACCGCCCCCGGCGCCCTGTTCGGCGGCGACCATCATCTCGGTGAGTGTGCCGGCCTGCTCGTCGGTGAGGGCGCGGGCGGCGTCGCGGGGCGTGAAGCCCTGGACGACGGAGAGGTCGGGCGCCGTCAGGGTCTTGATGAGTTGCGGTTTCATGCGGACCCCGCCGTTGGAGACGGTCGCGGCCACCATGGCGTTCTGCAGGGTCGTCATCCGGACGTCGCTCTGCCCGATGGAACTCATCGCCAGCTGGGCGTCGTCCTCCATCTGCCCCAGGCCCGACGGTGCGACCGGGATGCCGAAGTCATCCGGGGCGGTGCCGTCGACGCCGAACTTCTCCGCCATCTCGGTGAAGGCCTCCGCGCCGATCTCCTGGCTCAGCTCGACGAAGGGCACGTTGCAGGACCTCTCGAGGGCCGTGCGCAGGGTGACGGTGCTGCCGCCACAGGTCTGGCCGGCGTAGTTCTCCAGGTAGGTGGACGTGCCCGGCAGCAGGGTGCGGTCGGCGCCGGAGACGGGGGTCTCGGGCCCCATGCCCTGCTCGAGCGCGGCGGCGGTGGTGATGACCTTCATCGTGGAGCCGGGCGGGAGGGACTGCTGGGTGGCGTGGTTGAGCAGCGGCCGGTCCGGGCTCTGCTCGATGCGCGCCATCTCCTGCGCGCGGACCTCCGGGTCCAGGCTGGACAGGGCGCCCGGGTCGAAGGACGGGCTGGAGGCCAGTGCGAGCACCTCACCGGTGGAGGGGCGGACGGCGGCGACGGAGCCCACGAACGGCCCCTGGCCCGCGCCGCGCCGCAGGGCCTCGTAGGCGACCTCCTGGCCTGTGGGGTCCAGGGTGAGCTCCACCGAGCCGCCCTGCGGGGTGCGGCCCGAGATCAGACCGGTGATCCGTTGGGACAGCAGTCTCGGGTCGGAGCCGTTGAGGAAGGCGTCCTGGGTCTGCTCGACCCCGGCGGTGGCGAACTGCAGCGAGTAGTAGCCGACGGTGGGGCCGAAGACGACAGGGTCGGTGGGGTAGGTGCGCTGGAACTCGAAGCGTCCCTCCGACGGCAGGGACATGGCCAGCACCCGTCCGCCGGCGGTGATCTGGCCGCGCTGGCGGGAGTACTCGTCGAGGAGCATCCGCGTGTTGCGGGGGTCGGCACGGAGCTCGTCGGCGCGGAAGACCTGGACCCAGGTCAGTTGCAGCAGCAGCGCCACCACCATGACCATGGCGGCGATCGCGACCCGTCGGATGGCGGTGTTCACGCGGCGCTCACCCGTTCCTCCGGCCCGGCGCGCGCAGCTTGGGCGCCCGCATCATGCCGGTGGCGGCCTCTGCCAGCGCCGGTGCCTGACGTGGGGTGGGCAGCGGCCGGCGCGCGTCGTGGGACAGGCGCAGCAGGATGGCGACCAGTGCGTAGTTGGCCAACAGGCTGGAGCCTCCGTAGGCCATGAACGGCAGAGTCAGGCCGGTGAGGGGGATGAGGGTGGAGACGCCGCCGACCACGACGAACATCTGGATGGCCATGGTGGACGCCAGGCCCACGGCGACGAGCTTGCCGAAGCTGTCGCGGATGGTCAGGCCGACCCGGATGCCGCGGAGGATGAGGATCGCGTAGACCATCAGCACCGCGGCGAGGCCGATCAGGCCCAGTTCCTCGCCGATGGTGGAGGTGATGAAGTCGGTGTTCGCGAACGGCACCTGGTCGGGTCGGCCGTTGCCGAGCCCGGTGCCGCCCATGCCGCCGGAGGCGAGGCCGAACAGGGCCTGCGAACTCTGGTAGCCGCCGGTGTCGAAGAACGCGAAGGGATCCTGCCAGATCTGGAACCGCACACGAACGTGCCCGAACAGGGCGTAGGCCAGCACGCCGCCCACGGCGACCAGGACCACGCCGATGAGCAGCCAGCTCACCCGCTCGGTGGCCACGTACAGCAGCGTGAGCACGGTGGCGAACAGCAGGAGCGCCATGCCGAGGTCGGTGTTGAACACCAGCACGCCCAGGGACAGGAACCAGGCCACGATGATCGGCCCGAGGTCGCGGGCGCGCGGCAGGTCCACGCCCAGCACGCGCTTGCCGGCGGTGGTGAACAGCTCGCGCTTCTCCACCAGGATCGAGGCGAAGAAGATGATGAGCAGGATCTTGGCGAACTCGCCGGGCTGGATGGTGAACCCGGGCAGGATGATCCAGTTCTTGGCGCCGTTGATCTCGGAGAACCGGGAGGGGAGCAGAGCCGGGATCGCCAGCAGTGCGAGGCCGGCGAACCCCATCGTGTAGCCGTACCGGGCCAGGACGCGGTGGTCGCGCAGGAAGTACAGCACGACCGCCATCACGGCCAGGCCGAGGAACGTCCACAGCAGCTGCCGGGTGACGTCCATGCCGGGCGGGTCGTTCCCGGCCGCCGCGGCGTTGGCCGCGTACGACAGGTCGAGCCGGTAGATGAGCACCAGCCCCAGCCCGTTGAGCAGCGCGACGCCCGGTAGCAACACCGGGTCGGCGTAGGGGGCGAGCCAGCGGATGAGCAGGTGGGCGCCGCCGGCGAGGCCGAGGAACGCCAGGGTGATCCACAGCAGCGCCAGGGACAGCTCCTGCTCCTGGGCGAGTTGGACCAGCAGCAGCGAGAACCCGACGATCACCGCGGCGGCGACGAGCAGGACTAGTTCCTTGCCCCGGCGCGGGCTGTCGGGCACCGCCTGGCCGCGGGGATCGGATGCGGGTGAGGCCGACGATGGTGAGGCTGATGCGGGGGAGGACATGAATCAGCTCACCGCCCGGCAGGTCTCCCCGGGCACAGGTGCGGGGGTCGTGGGGGAGGGGGGAGTCGCCGGTTCGTCCGTGGGGGCGGGCTCGCCGGGCGACGGCGACCCGGTGGGTAAGGGGGAACCCGTGGGAGAGGGCGTCTCGGTGGGAGAGGGGGACCCGGTGGGAGAGGACGACGACGAGGTCTGCTCGCGCGGGCGCTCCTGCTGCTCACGGGGTTCGCACGGCGGCAGGAGGTTGTCCTCCGTGAGCCGGGAGACCTGGGCGCCCGCCTCGGCGAGGCTGCCCGACGGCAGTCCGGCGCGGACCGTCTCCCGGGCGGGTTCGCGGAGATCCCCGAGGGTGAACACGTCGCACCCGGCGGGGATGGCATCGGGGGAGTGCATGGTCAGGTCGCCCTCGCGGGTCAGGCACCCCACCTGGATGACCGAGGCCAACGAGATGCCGAAGACCTCCCCGGAGATGCCCCTCTTCACCACGACCTGGCTGTCCGATTCGGTGACGAAGTAGTTGCTGCGGACGAGCAGCGCGGACACGCCCACGATCCCCGCCAGCAGTACGAGCACCCCGACGACGCTCAGGGCGAAACGCCATCTGCTGCCGCGCGGTGGGGCGGCGTCGACCTCGTCGTCGTCGGATCCGTTCCCACGCCCGTCACCCGACGCGCCGGCTGCCCCGGACGTGCCGGCGGCTCCCCCGCGTGAGGCGACCTGGGCGCGCGAGAACGCGGCGGCCTTACCGGCCGCGGTGTCGGAGTAGGGGTCGGCGGCGGGGTCGATCTGGCCCGGCTCGTCGCCCGACGCCGCGCCCACCACCACCGGGATGACCGGCGCGTCGCGCGGGGAGTCCAGGACGTCGGCCAGGACGACCGTGATGTTGTCCGGCCCGCCCGAGCGCAACGCCAGCTGGACCAGCCGGTCCGCGGCCTCCTCGACGGTGCCGGTGGCCAGCGTCTCGGCGATCGTCTCGGTGCTCACCGGGTCGGACAGGCCGTCGGAGCAGAGCAGGTAGCGGTCGCCGACCCGCGCCTCGCGGATGACGGCGGTCGGCTCCACCGGCTCCCCGGTCAGCGCCTTGAGGATGAGCGAGCGCCGCGGATGGGTGTGGGCCTCGTCGGCGGAGAGCTCCCCGCGGTCGACGAGGGACTGGACGAAGGTGTCGTCCTTGGTGATCTGGGTCAGCGTCCCGTCACGCAGCAGGTAGGCCCGGGAATCACCCACGTGGAGCAGGCCCATGCGGCGGCCGTCGAACAGCAGCGCGGTGGCCGTGCACCCCATGCCGTCGGTCTCCGGGTACGCCTCGACGTGGGAGGCGATCGCCTCGTTGCCGACCGTCAGCGCGCGGGTCAGGGCCCCGGTGAGATCCTGCCCCGGTTCGTCCTCGTCGAGCCGCGCCAGCGCCGCCACGACGAACTGGCTGGCGATCTCACCCGCGGCGTGGCCGCCCATGCCGTCGGCGAGGGCCAACAGCCGGGGTCCGGCGTAGGCCGAGTCCTCGTTGTTCTCCCGCACCATGCCCAGATGTGAGCGCGCGGTGTAGACGAGCGCCGGGGTCACGTGCGCAGCTCGATCACGGTCTTGCCGATCCGGATCGGCGTGCCGGCGTCCACCTTGACCGGGGTCGTCACCCGCGATCTGTCCAGATAGGTGCCGTTGGTCGAGCCGAGGTCCTCGAGGAACCAGTCGGGGCCGTGCGGGGACAGGCGGGCGTGCTGGTTGGAGGCGTAGTCGTCGTCGATCACCAGGGTGCACGAGTCGGCCCGGCCCACCAGGACCGGCTGCTCGGACAGGGTGATCCGGGTACCTGCGAGCGCGCCCTGGGTGACCACGAGATGCCGGATCGCCCGGGAACCGCGGCCGAACATCCCGCCCCGACGCTCGCCGCGGCCGGACGACCGCATCCCCACGTTGCCGAAGACGTCGGTCTTCAGCGCCCGCAGGGTGAGGTAGATGAACAGCCACAACAGCGCCAGCAACAGGCCGCGCGAGAGCTGCAGAACGAGTCCCTGCACTGGTGCCGTCCTCCCCTCGCCCGCCGATTCACCTCGGACAACGTGTGGCCGCCCCCGGTGGTTCCGGGGGTCATCCGTGTCGAGGCTAGTCGAACCGGACGGTGATCTCCGAGTGTCCGACCCTGATGACGTCGCCGTCGGCGAGTTGCCAGTCCTGGATCGGCCCGTCGTTCACCGTGGTGCCGTTGGTCGAGCCGAGGTCGGTGAGAACCGCTTCCCGACCATCGAAATGGATGTCCGCGTGCTGGCGTGACACCCCGGTGTCGGGAAGGCGGAACGCGGCGTCCTGCCCGCGTCCGAGCAGGTTAGAGCCCCGCTGGAGGCGGAACGTGCGCCCCGAGCCGTCCTCGAGGTGCAGCGTGACCGTCAGCGAGGCCCGGCCCTGGGTGATCTGGGTCGGGGCGTCCGACGGGCCACCCCAGCCCGCGCCCCGGGCTCCGGGGCCGGTCGAGACCGGGTAGTTGGAAGCGGGTGCCTGCATGTCGCTGTTCTCCTTGCTCGCACTCGGCTCGTCCACGCCCCGTCGGTCCCCACCCGGCGACGACGGCGCCGGATGATCCGGCGCCGGCGCCGGTGCGGCGGCCGAGATGTGGAACGGGACGGCGTCGGGGTCCACGACCCCGTCGATACGCATCTGTCCGGTGTGGAGGTCATCGCGCTCCACGAAGGTCACGGTGACCGGGCCGTAGGTCTCCCAGCCCTGCTCGGAGATGTGGTCCGACAGGTGGCGGGAGAAGGTCTTGACGGCCAGGGCCTCGTCCTCGGTGAAGGAGGCGTAGTCCGACCGGGCCAGGGTGATGGTGTAGCTGTTGGACACCAACAGGTGCCCGTCGACCACCTTGAGGGAGGCCTCCGCCTGCTTGCGGAGCTGCGACTCCACCTCGGCCGCCACGACTCTCCCGCCGAAGAGGCGGGCGAACGCGTCGCCGACCGCGCCCTGCAGAGTGCGCTCGAACTTTCCGACGATCCCCACGCCTCGCCTCCTTCCTCGTGGTGGGCCCGGCCATCTTGCCGGCCTGGCTGTCCTCGCGCCGCCCGCGGCGGCATCCGGTCGATCATAGAGGCGGTGGCGGTGGGAAGCACGCTTCCAGCCGCAGGGAAGCCCTCACCAGCCGATTAGTGCGGTCGGAACGCCGCGTGTTAACGTATTCGGGCGTTACTCGGGCGAGTGGCGGAATGGCAGACGCGCTGGCTTCAGGTGCCAGTGTCCTTCGGGACGTGGGGGTTCAAGTCCCCCTTCGCCCACACATCGGGAGCACCCCGGATCGTCTCTGACGGTCCGGGGTGCTTTTTATTGCGCACCAACTTCACGCCACTAAGCATCCGGGGCCTATGGCATGTGTCACAAGGTCCCCGAAAACGATCCCACCGGCTCGTTCGCGGTCCACTGTGTCCCGTAGGCTCTGCCGGAAGTTCTTCCGGTGGACGTGGCGCCACCCTGCCCGCGCCGGAGGACGACGCCGTAACGGTGGACGAAGCAGGGGTAACCATCCCACCCCGAGCCGCTTCGTGAGCTCTGATCTCGGATCGGTGACTGGAGCGCACCCCGGGCACACACGTGCCGGGCCTGTGGAGAATACGTAGAACACGCCAAAACTCGAGACGTCAGAGCCGGCGCACACGCGTCGGCTCGCTCACAACGCAGTAAAAGGATGCCCTATGGCTTCGAGCCTTGAAGAGATCCCTGATATGAAGCCGGACTCCGATGTCCGGGATGCCGGTGTCGCGCCGTCGGTGATCGGTGTGGTCGCCGAGTCCAACCCGGCGGAGAACCGGGTGGCGGCGACGCCCGAGACGGTGGCGAAGCTGATCGACCTGGGCTACCGGGTCGTGGTGGAGCACGACGCCGGTACGCGCGCGGAGTTCGCGGATGCCGCGTACGCGGAGGCCGGTGCCGAGCTGGCCGATGGTGACGCCGCGTGGTCGGCGGACGTGGTGATGAAGGTCGCCGTGCCCACTGAGGCCGAGGTGGCGCGGGTCCGGTCGGGCGCGACGCTGGTGGGGCTGTTGGCGCCGGCGCAGAACGAACATCTCCTCGGTCTGCTCGCCGAGCGCGGCGTGACCGCGCTGGCGATGGATGCGGTCCCGCGTATCTCGCGGGCGCAGTCGATGGACGTGCTGTCGTCGATGGCGAACATCGCCGGCTACCGCGCGGTGATCGAGGCCGCTCATCACTTCGGACGGTTCTTCACCGGCCAGGTCACCGCGGCGGGCAAGGTCCCGCCGGCCAAGGTCCTGGTCGCGGGTGCCGGCGTGGCGGGTCTCGCCGCGATCGGGGCAGCCTCGAGCCTGGGCGCCATCGTCCGCGCGACCGATCCGCGCCCCGAGGTGGCCGACCAGGTCAAATCCATCGGTGGCGAGTACCTGCCCGTGGAGGTGCCCGAGGAGGAGAAGGTCGTCTCCACTGACGGGTATGCCAAGGCCACCAGTGAGGCCTACGATCGGGCCGCGGCGAACCTCTACTCGGAGCAGGCAGCCGACGTGGACATCATCATCACCACCGCGCTGATCCCGGGTCGGCAGGCACCGCGCCTGATCACGGCCGCCGACATCGCGACAATGAAGCGCGGCTCGGTCATCGTCGACATGGCGGCCGCGCAGGGCGGCAACGTCGAGGGCAGTGTGGCCGACGAGGTCGTCGTCACCGAGGGCGGTGTCACGATCATCGGTTACACCGACCTGGCCGGGCGGCTGCCCGCGCAGGCTTCGCAGCTGTACGGCACCAACCTGGTCAACCTGACCAAGCTGGTCACCCCGGACAAGGACGGGGCGTGGGCGCTGGACATGGACGACGTGGTCCAGCGCGGTGTGACGGTGACACGGGGCGGCGAGATCATGTGGCCGCCCCCGCCGGTGCAGGTCAGTGCCGCCCCCGCGGCGGCCGCTGCCCCCGAACCGGTCGAGCCCAAGCCTGAGAAGAAGAAGATGTCGGCCGGCGCGAAGCTCGGCCTGATCGCCGCCGGCATGGCGTTGCTGCTGCTGCTCACCGCGGTCGCGCCGGGGGACATCCCGCGCCACATCACGGTGTTCGTGCTGGCGATCGTGATCGGCTACTACGTCATCGGCAACGTGCACCACGCGCTGCACACCCCGTTGATGTCCGTGACCAACGCGATCTCCGGAGTGATCGTCGTGGGTGCGTTGCTGCAGGTCGGGATCGACAACACCCTCGGCCTGGCGCTCGCCGCCATCGCGATCCTCGTCGCGTCCATCAACGTCTTCGGCGGTTTCGCCGTGACGCGTCGCATGCTCGGCATGTTCTCGAAGGGAGCCTGAGCAGATGTCTGTTGAGACCGCCGCCAATGCGGCCTACCTGGTCGCCGCACTGCTGTTCATCCTGTCGCTCGCCGGGCTGTCCAAGCACGAGACCGCCCGCCGGGGCCTGACCTTCGGCATCGCCGGCATGGCGCTGGCCCTGGTCGCCACCGTCGCGCTGGTCATCGACCACCAGCCGGCCACCATCGGCATCGTGTTGATGGTGGTGGCCGTCGCCATCGGCGCCGTCATCGGCCTGATGCGCGCGCGTAGCGTGCAGATGACCGAGATGCCCGAACTCATCGCCCTGCTGCACTCGTTCGTCGGCCTGGCCGCCGTGCTGGTCGGGTGGAACGGTTACCTCGAGCCCGAGCTGCACGGTGAGCTCACCGGTTCGCTGCTCGGCATCCACCACGCCGAGGTGTTCATCGGCGTGTTCATCGGTGCCGTCACCTTCACCGGTTCGATCGTCGCCTACCTCAAGCTGTCGGGGAAGATGAAGTCCGCACCGCTGGTGCTGCCGGGCAAGAACCTGATCAACCTCGGCATCCTCGTGGCGTTCGTCGCGCTGACCGTGTGGTTCGTCATCTCCCCCGCGCTGTGGATGCTCATCGTGGTCACCGCCCTGGCGCTGGCCCTGGGCTGGCACCTGGTCGCCAGCATCGGTGGCGGCGACATGCCGGTCGTGGTGTCGATGCTCAACTCGTACTCCGGCTGGGCCGCCGCGGCCACGGGCTTCCTGTTGGGCAACGATCTGCTCATCGTGACCGGCGCGCTGGTCGGCTCCTCCGGTGCGTACCTGTCCTACATCATGTGCAAGGCGATGAACCGCTCGTTCTTCTCCGTCATCATGGGCGGCTTCGGTATCGAGGCCTCGTCGGGCGAGGGCAAGGACCACGGCGAGCACACCGAGATCGATGTCGCCGGTGCGGCCGAGATGCTGGCGGATGCCTCGAGGGTGATCATCGCCCCCGGTTACGGCATGGCCGTGGCACAGGCGCAGTATCCGGTCGCCGACCTCACGCGCACCCTGCGTGAGCGCGGTGTCGATGTGCGCTTCGCCGTCCACCCGGTCGCCGGCCGCCTGCCCGGCCACATGAACGTCCTGTTGGCCGAGGCCAAGGTGCCCTACGACATCGTGCTCGAGCTCGACGAGATCAACGACGACTTCGCGGACACCGACGTGGTGCTGGTCATCGGTGCCAACGACACGGTCAACCCGGATGCCGCCGAGGACCCGGGTAGCCCGATCGCGGGTATGCCCGTGCTCCACGTCTGGGAGGCCGAGAACGTCATCGTGTTCAAGCGGTCGATGGCCGCCGGTTACGCCGGCGTCCAGAACCCGCTGTTCTTCCGCGACAACACCCAGATGCTGTTCGGCGACGCCAAGGACCGCGTCGACGACATCCTGGCCGCGGTCAAGGATCAGCAGGGCGCCAGGGCCTGACGCGCCGAACCGCCCGTTCGACCGTTCGCCCGTTCGACCACATCCGCTACCCGTCCTACGGATCCGCTATTCCGATTGGAGTAGCGGATCCCGAGGGGGAGTAGCGGATGTGGTCGTCTGTCGTCCGCGTGGCGGCCGTCGGGCGGCGGGGTGAGGGACTCGGGTTACGGCTCCGAGGCCGGTCCCCAGGCCATGGAGTGCTATCTCAACACCCGGTCGATCGCGATTCGGAACGTCTGACCGAGGTCGGGGACGACCAACGCCGGGGCCTGCAGCGGAGTCGGATAGAACCGGCGGCAGACCCCCGGGCCGCCCCGCCTGGTCACTGCTTCTTCAGCGCGTCCGTACACCGCAGACGGAGCTTCTCCAGTTCGCGTCCGTGCTGCTCCGCACGCTCGACCAGCTTCTCCAGCGTGGGCCGGGGAAGCCGGGGGTCGTCGATGTCTAGCAGAGCCTTGAAGCCGAGCGTCTTGCCCGTCACGGCGAGGGTCAGCGCCTCGAGCTCGACCAGATCGCTCAGCGGGGAGCGCTCGGCGGCCCGCCGGTTGGGCTTGAGCTGGCCGAACTTCTCGGCGGCCTTGGCTGGCAGGTCCTTGAGCATCGAGGGTGACGTCCCCACCAGCGTCATGAGTTCCTCGAGGATCTTCAGATCGTCCACGGTCTCGTCGCCGATGCGGGCGACGATCTCCCTCGTCTCCGGATCCTCGTGGTCTTCGGCCACGCGGCGGAACAGGTCGATCCCGGCGGCGGCACCGGCGTGGTGGTCCTGCATGTACGTGTGCAACATCTCGGTGGCCATGTACTGACGGTACGAGAGCGGGCGCGGGAGGCAACCGATCGGACGGCCCAGAACCTCAGCGCGCGAGGAGTCCCTTCGCGATGTGGGTCACCTGGATCTCGTTGCTGCCCGCGTAGATCATGAGCGACTTGGCGTCGCGGGCGAGCTGCTCGACGCGGTACTCGGCCATGTATCCGTTGCCGCCGAACAACTGCACGGCCTCCATCGCCACCTCGGTGGCCGCCTCGGACGAGTACAGCTTCATCGCCGACGCCTCGGCGAGCGAGAGCGGCTTGCCGGCACGCGCGCGCTCGATGGAGTTGAAGACCATGTTGCGCACGTTCATCCGCGCCACCTCCATCTTCGCCAGCTTGAGCTGGATCAGCTGGAAGCGCCCGATCTCCTGGCCCCACAGGGTGCGCTCGCGGGAGTAGTCGACGCACAGCCGGTGGCACTCTTCGATGATGCCCAGCGCCATGGTGGCCACCCCGATCCGCTCGGCGGTGAAGCTCGACCGCGCCGACTCGCGGCCGTCGCCCCCGCGACCGGACTCGGACTCGCCGAGCAGCCGGTCCCTGCCGAGGCGGACGTTGTCGAAGAACAGCTCCCCGGTCGGGGAACTGTGCAGGCCCATCTTCTTGAACGGAGCACCCTGCGTGAGGCCCTCCATGCCCTTGTCCAGTACGAACGTCAGGACCTTGCGGTCGCGCTTGTCGGCATCCGTGGCCGGACCCGTGCTGCCCGCTCCACCCGACCCCTCGTCGAGCTTGGCGTAGACGATCATCACGTCCGCGTACGGCCCGTTGGTGATGAAGGTCTTCTGGCCGTTGAGGATGTAGTCCTCGCCGTCGCGCCGCACGTAGGTCCGCATGCCGCCGAAGGCGTCGGAACCGGAGTCCGGCTCGGTGATCGCCCATGACGCGACCTTCTCCATGGTCACGATCCCCGGCAGCCAGCGTTCCTTCTGCGCCAGCGTGCCGCGGGACATGATCGTGGTCGCGCCCAGCCCGAGGCTCACGCCGAGCGCGGAGACCAGCCCCATGCACGCGCCGGCCAGTTCGCTGGTCACCACGGCCATCATGGAATCCCGGCTGGCGAGGTCGCCGCCGGAATCGCCGCCCTCGTCGTCGTCCCCCCGCCCGCCGACACCGCGCGGCGCGTCACCGGATGCAGCCCCGCCGCCCGCCGCCCCGCCGCCCGCGGTCCCGCCCCCGGCGGCCGCGCCTACGGTCTCGCGCGCCCGCTCCTTCGCCAGCATCTTCTCGACCCCGTCCCGGGCCATGGCGTCGATGCCGAACTCGGCGAACAGCTTCCGGATGATCGGGTAGGGCGGGATCTCACCGCTCTCCAGGGCGTCGAGCTGGGGGCGGATCTCCTTGGCGATGAAGCCGCGCACGGCGTCGCGGATCATCAGGTCGGTCTCGGACCACTCGTACATCGGCGTCTCGTCTCCTCGGTGCCCGGGGGTGTGCCGCGTGTCACTGCAACACGTGTCAGCTCAGTGTGTCGCGACCGGGTCGACGGCCGCGGCCGTTTGCGGCGAATGGCCGGCCCGGCGACGACGGGGTCGGGCACACTCGGGGACATGAGTGCCCTCCAGGACAGTGCATCCCACCGAACCCGCCACCGCCCCGCAGGTCGCGAGCAGCTCGGCCGGATCGGCCTGTGGACCGGCTCGCTGGAGGGACTGACGCCGGCGGCGATCCCCGACGTGCTCGGTGAACTCGACGACCAGGGCTGGGGCTCGCTGTGGTTCGGCGAGGCCGTCGGCCGGGAGGCCTTCACCGCCGCGCAGCTGTACCTGGGCGCCACGCGCCGGATGGCGATCGGCACCGGCATCGCCAACATCTACGGCCGCGACGCCTCGGCGGCGGGGGCGGCCGCCCGCACGATCGAGGCGATGCACCCGGGCCGGTTCGTCCTGGGCCTCGGCGTCTCGCACGCGCCGCTGGTCGAGCGCCACCGCGGCCACCACTACGGCCGGCCGCTGTCGGCGATGCGCGAGTACCTCGACGCGCTCGACCGGACTCAGCCCATGGCGGCGGGCGAGGACACCATGCCGCCGGTCGTGCTCGCCGCGCTCGGCCCCAAGATGCTCGAGTTGTCGCGCGACCGCACCGCCGGCGCCCGCCCCTTACCTGACCCTGCCCGAGCACACCGCGCGGGCGCGCGAGATCCTCGGCGGGACCGCCGACGACGGGCCGGCCCTGGTCGTGGAGCACGCCGCGGTGGTGGCCGAGGGGGTCGACGACAACGAGGTGTGGCGGTCGCGGGCCCACGATCACCTCAACGTCTATACGGGCCTGCCGAACTATCGGAACTCGTGGACCCGGCAGGGGTTCGACGAGTCGGACTACGTGCGCGGGGGCAGCGATCGGCTCAAGCATGCGATGGTCACCCGCGGGGTCGAGGCGACGCGGGCGCGGGTGCAGGAGCACCTGGACGCAGGGGCCTCGACCGTGCTGGTGCAGGTGCTCGGCGAGAACGTGCTGACGCCGCCGGTGGAGGACTGGCGGATCGCGGCCGAGGGGCTGCTCGGCTGACGCCTGGCCCGACAGGTTTTGCCGACTGGAGACGCGTCGGTTGCCAGAGGGGCTTGTCAGTCTCTGTTTTTTGGAGAGCCGGTTGATCCTCGCCACTGACCGCTGGCGACGCTCGTAGATCTCCCCAGTACTCCTTAGCAGCAATGTGGTTTGTCGAGTACACCCCAGGGGGACGAGCACGAGTCCGCCATCGTCGCTGTGTCACAAGGTGGTTTCTAGAGTTATGAAACGCCGTCCCTTCGGGTCTAGTGTGTAGTGGTACAGATTCCGGACGAAAGGCTCTTTCGATGGCTGATCGAATCGGGATGTTGCTCAATCGCTCGGGTGACGGTGGCGAGGAGGTGCTCATCGTCAGCCGCGGGAGCGTGCGTACCAGGTTCCGTCGCCGGGACGAGCTGGACTGGTCAATCCGAGTCGAGTCCACGGACTCGGAGAATATCGTCGAGGGAGAATCGGGGCCGGCCCGGAAGCCGGCTCGCCGGTCCTCGCGGCCTCGTGGGCAGCGGGTGGCGTACGTGCGGGTGTCGGCCGCGGATCAGAATGAGGCGCGTCAGCTCGAGGCGGTTGGGGAGTGCGATCAGGTCTATATAGAAAAGCAGTCCGCACGCTCTCGCGCGGACCGGGTGAAGCTCGCTGAGTGCATCAGGTACCTGCGGGACGGTGACGAGCTCGTCGTTGCATCGATGGACCGACTCGCTCGCTCCCTCGTGGATCTTAAGCAGATCGTTGGCGAGATCACCGCCAAAGGCGCGAGCGTGGAGTTCGTCCACGAACGCGCCACTTACGCCGCCGGCGCCCAGGATCCACGAGCAGACCTGATGCTTTCGCTGCTCGGGGCGTTCGCCGAGTTCGAGCGGGCCATCATCCGTGAACGCCAAGCCGAGGGCATTGCCATCGCCAAAGCGAAAGGCAAATACAGGGGACGCAAACGCGTGCTGACCGACGAACAGATCGGTAAAGCCCGAGCCCGCGTGGAGGCAGGGGAGGGGCCGTCAGCGATCGCTCGAGATCTCGGGGTAGGCCGCTCCACCCTGTATCGCGCCCTCCAGCGCCGCGCACCGTGACAGCGCCGCGCACCGTGACCGCTGATGGTCGGCCCGTTGCGCTGTTCAAGGGCGTGCCGCTTGAGGGGTAGCCGATACTGGACTTGTGACCGAAGTTCATCTGAAGGGTCGATTGGTGTGTCGCGACGAACGCGAAGCCGCTCTTGTCGACACCCACTTGCCATGTCATGTTGAGTTGACGCGAGCTGAGCAGGGCTGCAGGTCATTCTCGGTGACCCGGACCGAGGATCGTCTGGTGTGGGGCGTCGAGGAGGTCTTCGACGACGCCGCTTCGTTCCGCAGGCATCAGGAGCGGGTTCGCGGCAGTGAGTGGGGGATAGTGACAGCAGGTATTGAGCGCGACTACTGCATCACGGGGCTCTGACTCGGCATGACTACTTTCGCCGCAGACAGTGCGGATGCAGTGATTCCGCTGGCCTTTGACGTCGTATGGCTCCTCGCCGGCCTGGTGTGGTTGCTGATCCCGGTCGCGATCGTCGTCGCTGAACGGCGCCGCGCAGCGCCGTGGCCCGAGACGTTCCTATGGTTCATGGTGGCGTTCCTCCTGCCCGTCGTGGGGCTGATCATCTGGGCCCTCCACCGGGCAGTCGACGCCAGGCGGGCGACCTCGCGGTGAGCAGCGCGACGCCGGCTGTCCTGCGTAAGTACGAATCGGCGCTCACTGGCGCGCGGTCGACCGGAGGGGGATTACCGGCGTGACCGGATGGGTGCCATGCGGAGTCGAGGGGCGCATCGCAGCGTTGCTCGAGGCGCGGACCGTGAGCGCGGTTCGAGAACTCTTTCCGCACGGGGTGCGGATCCTGTGTCCGATCACGCTCCGTGCGGGCCGTGACGTGGCCGGTTGGTGTTCATGGCGTGAGGTTGCTGAGTGGGTGGGTGCGCAGTATCCGCCCCGCCGCGGATTGACGGCGATGATCGACAGCGCCACCTCCCCGGAGCAAGCGACGGATGTGGATCGTTTCGTCGGGTGCAGCGCGGGCCCTGCCATCGAGATCGTGCAGCGCTTTTCTCGCACCGCGTCTTGTCAGGAGTGGAAGGCGGCGATCTGGACGGTGTGGGGTGATCCAATCGGAGACCCCGAGGACACGCGCATCATCAAAATCGTGGACGACAGCGCTTATGGCAGCGACTACGACTACCAGCTGGTATCGGCCTCGACCGCCGCTCTTACGGACCCGTTCCTCTACCCCGAACCATCCTTCTTGTGGTCCGACGACGAGACGCTGTTCCTCGAGGTTCAACCGGAGACAGGATGGATTGAGGTCTACTCGACTAGGCCGGATCTGGTCGAGGAGGTGCGAAGCGACATCCAGTGGGAAGTAGTCCCGCTGATCCGCGACCTCCCGCAGTCCTAGCTGTGGCGACGCTGGGATTTTCGCTCGCGGTAGGTGCTGCAGCATGACACCGGGCTGCCAGTCAGTCCTGGCAGAACCCCGCCACTGAGCGCCGCAATCGAGGGGTCTTGCGATGGGGAACTCGTCGGCAGCCACCGACTGACACGCGTACCTGTCCCGATCCCGCACAGTGCGACAACTAGGAGGTACCCGTGGAGGCATTCCTGATTCCGCTACTGCCTCCGGTAGCCCTGTCGCTTGCGATCTGGATTTTCACCGTCTGGGTTTCCTTCAAGGCGACCGGGCGAGGTGCCAGACGAAGTGCAGCCGCTGTCTCTGCAGTGCTGTCGATTTGCGGAGCGATCGCGTTCCTCGGCTTCGCCGGCAGTGACGACTACAACGACTACCCCGGCTATACCTGCGCCCTTCGCGACGGTCACGTGCCGGACGGCTTTCCTCCCGAACGGCTTCCCCCGCAGGAACAGGTCAGCACATTTCACACCAACCTCAACTGGTCCCATGGGTACGAACTGCTCCCCGCCGGGGTTCGCTGCACCTACTGGACCAGGGACGACCCCCGCGTCAGCATGGTTACCCACAGCCCGTGGTCGTACTCCGTGTGGATCTACGGACTACTGGGCATCGCTCTGATTCAAGCGGTCCGCGTCATCAACCCGGACCTTCTCTCTCGGCGGCGCACCTGGTCTTCGTGAACAAGCACGATGTGTAGCGCGTTGCGACTCACAAACCGAAACTGCGGGTCGACAGTCTCCGTCCCACAACCAAGGAACTGGGACGGCCTACGCAGTTCTTAGGAATCGGGGGCGGGGGAGAGAGAGGAGACGCCCGCCGGTGGAGATGTTGGGGGCACGGCTCTCTTCGAGAAGTGCACGTTGGCGCGGCTACGCTCGGCGCATGTCCGATGCTCCACTTTCCCGAGTCAGCGTCCGGTTCGTGGCCGAGGACGGCCACGTCACGACTCTGGTGGTGGGCGACGCCATCGAGTGGCACCTACGCTTTCAGGCCTGAGGCGGTGCAACTGGCCATCCGACCGGTCACCGGTTCACCTGGATGGGTGCACCCTCAAGTTCCCAGTAGCGCTGAGCGCCTGAGAACGCCAGCTTGCTCCGTTGTTAACGCATACGACTTCTGCGACGATAACCGGGTTGAGACCGTCCCTCCCAGCAAGGAATTGATTATGCGCCGCACCCTTGCCACGCTCGCCGCCGTCACATTGGCCACTGCATCAATGCTTGTCGGTGTGGGACAAGCGAACGCTCAGGACGCCTGGCCCGTTGATCCCGGGCAGGGATCTCCCGTCCGGCCAGTCGACGTGACCAGCTTTGCGCTCACCCCTGACCGTCTGGAGTTCTACAATCCCTTCATCGGCCTGCCGAGAATCATCTCGCCGTTTGGCACGACCACGAAGATCGTGTGTACCGGGTTCCGCGGGTACGACAACTGCTGGCAGGCCGACCAAGCCGGGAACCCACACAAGCTGCGCCCCATTCTGGGCCTTGGATCGTCTACTCCAGCGTCCAACGTCTTCCTGTACCCGGGCATGATCCCCGGACTCTAACGAGATTCACCTCCTTCGTGAACTAATCGTTCAGTTTCGTGTCGTACCCGCATGGCACGGTGGATGTGAACGACGCAAACTGACGTTGCTCACTTCGTCGCCAAGGCGACTTCTCGACACAGGAGGCATGACGATGGCACGACTGGTCAAAGAGCTGACAGGCCCGAACGAAACTGGGCGTTGGGGCGCCTCAGCAACCGATCTCGGGTTCCCGGCGATCACCAACCACGGGTACACGATCACGATCTTCGGCGACACCTTCGTCGACCACGTCGGCGGCAGCGGCTGGAGGTCTCCAGTCGGGTTTCGCCAGTCCAACCCAGACATTGAGAACGGCATCCGGTGGGACAACGCCATCGGCGGCGCCTACGCCAAAGAGATGATCAACTATCAGCACCGCGGAACGGTCCATGCTGGCGAGCTCCCGGACGGCTTCACCAACATTCCGAACGACCTGATCCACCTGCCCGACGGCCGGTACATGATGACAACTTTCGCGATCCGGTCCTGGGATCCGATCTCGCCCGGCGGGAGCTGGGCGACCTTCCACTCGCGCATGTGGACCTCGACCGAAGCCCACGCCGAGAACTGGGAACGCACGTGGGATCTGGAGGTCAATCGCGAGAACTTCGACTTCCCTAACGTGGGGGAGTGGAGTCACTTCCAGAACAACACGATGCTCATGCTCCCCGGCGAACCTTGGGTTTACATCTACGGCACCAACGAGGGCCGTTGGAACGGCGGCGGCATCCATCTCGTGCGCGTGGACTGGCGCAGCATGTGGAACCGTTCAACCTATGAGTTCTGGGGTCGAGACGGCGGCGGAACATGGGCATGGCGCCGCGGTGGTTTCACGACCCCGATCCTCACCCCCACGGTTCCTAACAACGCCATCGGCGAGCTCTCCGCTCAAGTCATCGACGGACGAGTCGTGCTCTCGTACTGCGACGGCATCCTTGGCGCCGTCACCCGGACCGCTCCTCGCCCGGAAGGCCTATGGACGATGCCCGCCATTCAGGTCACCGGAGTCGAGCAGCCAGCCCTTTACGCGCCGGCGATCCATCCGTACAGCAACTTGGGCCGTGCGCAAATGCTGCTGTCAGCGTGGCCGCAGGTGAATGGCCAGACGCTCTACTACGGCACGAGGCAATGGGAGGTCAGCCTCTTCGGTGGAGGGTCCGGCTCCCTGAGTTCCTCTCCGACGGCGCGGGCAGCGACCGAGAACCTGTCCTCCGAGTCCAGTCACGTGACCGAGGAGTACACGGGGGACCTGGCGCCTGACGTCTCTCAGCTCCCCGTGGCCGAGCAGGTCGCGGTTCTCGCGGACGCAGTCGACGCCGAGGTCGATCATGATTGGCTCCGCTCTGCCTTACAAGGAGAACTCGAGGACGATCGCACAACCCCGGCCGATCACGAAAACTATGACCCGATGACCGCGGAGTAGGCCCTTCTCGAGCGGACTCCTCGGCGGTGCGCCCCTTGGCCCGGGCGTCCCGGGCGGTGTCGCTTTTCCGCAATGTCTGTCGGATCAATTAGTGGCCGCCCAGAACGGGTGCAGTTCTGGGCGGCAGCAATGCCAGCGTTGCGTCCGTCGTCACCGCACTCAGATCCACAGCATCCGGGAACAGGAAACGTTACGTGTTTCCGGCGTTCCCCGACCCAAGTCCGAACGGATGGGGGAGTCGCCGTCGGCGAGCACGCTCCAGCCGCCACGCAGCCAACCAAGTAGGGGAGCCGTTATTCCTCGGGCTCCTGCGCTGGCGCCGCGACGTCGTTGGCCTCGCGGGCTTCGCCCTGAACGGCCACGGCGCATACCCAGACGCCCTCGCCGAACTGCCCACCAACTGCCCTGAATAGCGTACACAGAACGGTTAACTATCTGTCCACCCTAAACCAGTAGGTGCCGTCCACGATTTCTGAATTTGCCAAGTTGATGCCCGGCTCTCCAATTGTGAAAGCTGCAAGTTCGCTTGCATACCTCGCTAAGTGGTCGGTGTGCGCCTTGATAACGGAGGCGTCAATTCGAAGAGCAATAGCAAATTTCAATTCGCCAAAACTATATTTGATCCATGCGCTGCCATCGCCAAGTACTCCAGCGTCGCGTACGCCTACGCACCAGCATTCGGTTAATGTGTTAGTGCGAATCTCGTTCAGCAAGTAACAAAGGAAGCGCGACGGCATATCTCGGTTGGCGTCGTCGCAGTACCGCGACTGCAATTCGCGATGGCATTGGGTGATGAATGGAAAAGCCCGCGAGTGCTCATTTTCTGAAAACGTGTCAGTCCAGTGGTTCTCGGTTGGCCCGTCTTGGTTCATAACTTTGCCGCTCTAATGTAATGGTAACTTTAGGATTCAATATCTGTCGCACAAAAGCGTAACCTGGGCAACGCCGGTGTCGGGGCATCGCTCAACTGCGATGCCCCGACGGGTTACCTAGTTAGTTGTACGGTGGCGGAGTATCGTCAGGATGTGGAGGGACTGCGTAGCCTACCCAAATCGGACACAGTTGGTCGCTAGGCGGCGTATTCTCACAGTAGATACTGAGATTGCCTAGCATCTCGCTGCCAGGCGGGGTGTTCTGGGTGGTTGATCGCACTTCGATAGAGCGAACCCGCTTACTTTCCCATTGACTGCAATCGACGGGAATTGAGTTAATGACACGACATGTCAAGCGGTCGAACCAGTTTGTGAATACTCCAGCGGTGGGATTCGACTGAGACTCGTTACAGCCCCCCGCGTTTCCTACCGTCGCCTTCCATATGTTTCTGTTCCATACCCAGTGCTTACCCCGTGCCTTATCGTAGCCAAACGGTTGGTCTCCCGTTGCCCCATCGAACCAGTACCCTCGTCGGAGAATACTGGATGAGTATGTTCCACCTTGGGGCGTTTTCCAAGTGTCACACCTAGCAATTCGGCTCGTGGCCATTTGCGGGACTGTACTTTCAACGGTGTAACTCCGATCTAGGAGGTACACGATGAGTAAGCAGGTTGAGCCGGCGCTGGCGCCGGTCGCGACGGAGGTCAAGGAGCAGCCGGTGTCGACGACGGCGGGTGAGCAGTCACCGGTGGTGGACAAGGAGCTGGTGGCGCAGTTGGTAGGCCAGGCCCAGCGGCAGGGACTGTCCGTGGAGGGCGAGGACGGTCTGCTCGGGCAGCTGACCAAGCTGGTCCTGGAGTCGGCCCTGGAGGGCGAGATCACCGCTCACCTGGGCTACGACAAGCACGAGCGGTCCAAGGGCGTGGACGAAGGCAACGCTCGCAACGGTACGAGGTCCAAGACGGTGTTGACCAAGGCCGGACCGGTGGAGGTCGATGTGCCGCGGGATCGTGCTGGCTCGTTCGAGCCGGTGGTCGTGCGCAAGCGGCAGCGCCGGCTCGGGTCGATCGAGGACATCGTGCTCTCACTGTCGGCCCGTGGGATGACACATGGTGACATCTCGGCGCACCTGGCCGACGTGTACGGCTCGGAGGTGTCGAAGACGACCATCAGCACCATCACCGACAAGGTCCTGGACGGGATGGCCGAGTGGCAGAACCGCCCTCTGGACCCGGTGTATCCGGTGGTGTTCGTCGATTGCATCAACGTCAAGGTCCGCGACGGGCAGGTCGCTAACCGGCCCATTTATATCGCGTTGGCCGTGACCGTGGACGGTAACCGCGACATCCTCGGACTGTGGGCCGGCGACGGCGGCGAGGGCGCCAAGTACTGGCTGCAGGTGCTGACCGAGATCAAGAACCGCGGCGTCGAGGACGTCCTCATGCTCGTCTGCGACGGGCTCAAGGGTCTGCCTGACGCGGTGAACACCGTCTGGTCGGACACGATCGTGCAAACCTGCATCGTGCACCTGATGCGCAATAGCTTCCGCTACTCCGCCCGCCAGGACTGGGACGCGATCTCCCGCGCTCTCAAGCCCGTCTACCAGGCCGCGACCGTTGACGAGGCCGAGGAACGCTTCCTGGAATTCCAGGAGGAATGGGGGCAGAAGTATCCGGCGATCGTCCGACTCTGGTCGAACAGCTGGGCCGAGTTCGTGCCCTTCCTACAGTTTGACCGCGAGATCCGGCGGATCGTGTGCACCACAAACGCCATCGAGTCGGTCAACGCCCGCATACGCAAGGCCGTCAGGGCCCGGGGCCACTTCCCCAACGAGCAGGCCGCGCTCAAGTGCGTCTACCTCGCCGTGATGGCACTGGACCCCACTGGCAAGGGCCGAGCCCGGTGGACCCAACGCTGGAAGCAAGCACTCAACGCGTTCGACATCGCCTTCGACGGCCGACTCTCAGCCCACCGCAACTAACCCACTACACAAGCAGAGATACACCGTTAAGTTGACAGACCCCGGTCAGGCGTGGACACCCTCGTTCTGGATAATCAACCCAACCCGGGTGGGGGCTGGTTACACGTCTGGCCGTCCCTGCGCCTGTTCTCCACCGCTGAGTTCTCCAATCTGCCGGGCTGGCCGATGCCCCCTTATGACGGGTTTCCACCGGCCTGCCATGTCGTGGACTATCTCGCTGCCTATGAACGGCGCTACCGGATTCCGGTCCAGCGTCCCGTCACGGTCAACGAGGTGATCTACGAGAAGGGCACCTACCACGTCTGGGCGGGCACGAAGTCGTGGACGACCGAGAACGTGGTCGCGGCCACCGGGACGTGGTCCGCCCCCTTTGTTCCCTCCCACCCAGGAACCTTCGCCGGCACGCAGTGGCATTCCGCCAACTACCCCGGTACAACTCCCTTTCGAAGTACCACAGTCGCGGTCGTGGGCGGCGCGAACTCCGGCGCCCAGATCGCCGCAGAACTCACGAGCGTCGCCGAGGTGACCTGGTACACCCGTCAGCCACCACGCTGGATGCCCGACGAGGTCGACGGACGGGTGCTGTTCCGCCGCAACCGACTACGTGCCCTTGCCCTGCAGCGCGGCGAGCCCGACCCCGGGACAGACTCAGCCTTAGGAGACATCGTCGTCCTGCCAGAGGTGCGCCGCGCTCGGGACACCGGACGGCTGCAGGCCACGCCGATGTTCACCTCACTGGATGAGATCGACGCCGATCACCTGATTTGGTGCACGGGTTTTCGCTCCGCGATCGGGCCGATACGCCGGTTGCTCGACCACGGTCGACCAAAGCATCCGGGCCTCCATGTGGTCGGCTACGGCGACTGGACCGGTCCCGGAGCGGCAACGATCACCGGTGTGGGGCCCTATGCCAAACAGGCTGCCCGGAGAATCGCCGCATCAGTTGGCAGAACCGTGAAATAGGCGCAGCCACCACCAGAGTGATCTCCCTCGGGGGTGAGGGGAGTGCGAGCTATGCCGCCAGTTCGGCGGGGCTCGGATCCCTCCCGTTGGTTATTACGCGCCCTGGGCTGGTGTCGGTCCCCACAGGGCCTGTGCGGACATCAGGGCGGGTTGCCCTTGGGAGCTGGCGAAGTTGTTAGGGAGCGGGCTCCAGGGTGGTGTGGAATGAGGCGGGGTATGAGCCGGACGTAGGTGACCATGCCGACGAGTTCGACGAGGGTTTGGGTGACCACGACGACCGCGACCAGGGCAAATGGGTCGGGCAGGGCCAGGGCGAGGGGCAGTATGACCAGCGAGTTGCGGGTCGCCCCGGAGAAGACCAACGCCCGTGTCGACGGGGCATCCTGGCTGAAGACCCGGCCGGTGAGGATTCCCAAGGGGATCATCACGACGAGGAAGCCGACATAGACCGGGATGACCCGCAGCAGTGAGGACAGATCCGTCCGGACGGCGTCGACTTGCGAGGCAATCACGACGGCGAGGGTGGCCATCATCAGCGGCACCATCAGTGACTCCATCGCGTCCATGAGCTTCCGGGCGGAGGCGGACCGTGCGGCCAGGTACTGCGTGATGGCCGCCAGAACCAAGGGTGTGACGATCAATAACAGGAAGGCCTCAAGGAACGGGGCGACGTCCAAGACCTCGAACAGGCTGGGGCCCATAAATAGGCCCAGGTAGGCAGGCAGCAACAGCATCTGCACGAGCATCAGCAGCGGGGCCGCGGCCAGTAGCCGGTCGTGCGCGGAGCCAGCTAACCCGGAGAAGACGATGACGTAGTCGATGCACGGGGCAAGCAGCACCAGCAATACACCCAGCAGCAGGGCCTGGTCGTCAGCGACGAACCGGGAGAGCCCGTAGACCACGACCGGAACGATGGCGAAATTCAGCACCAACAGCCCGGCCAGGAACCGGCCGTCACGCAGCGCGCGACCGAGCCGGGTCAGCGGCACGCCCAGGAATGTGGCGTACAGCAGCACCATCAGTACCGGGTTGATTGCCTGCTCCAGACCCGGGGCGGCGGAAGGGGTGGCCAGCCCGAACACGGCACCGACCCCCAGGGCCACCAGGTACAGGGGTATCTGCCACCGCTCCAGCCACGTGATCATTGTTCGTCCTCCTCGGGACAGGGCCTTGCCTTCGGCCTCACGTCGCTGACGATCCTGGTCGGCAGTGGCAGTGAGAGTGGGCGGCGGGAGGGCCGGCCGTGATTAGAGTCCGAAGGCTCCGCCGCTGACCAGGATAAAGATGCCCAGGCCGATCAGGACAATGGGGAACAAGATGTGTTCCCAGCGTTCTAAAGCCTCGGCGACTGGCCGACGGGTGGCCACGAACTTGGCCAGGCCCACCAGGACCGAGACCAGAACCAGGAACACGACGCAGTAGGCCACCACGGCTCCCGGGCCGACGCTGAGGAAGACTGGGACGTAGACGCCGATGTTGTCCCCGCCGTTGGCGAAGGTCACCGCGGCCACGGTCCACACGGTCACGTTCTTACCTTCGATTTTGGCGTCGTCGTCGTCATCGTCCCCACGCCAGGCCTGCCACGCGGCCCATAGTCCCAGGCCTAATGGGATCAGCCCGAAGTACGGGATGGCCTCCGAGGGCAAAAACGTCCCGGCGCCCAAGGCCACGAGCACAGCGGCGCCGAGGATGCCTAGGAATCCAAGGTACTGGCCGACCAGGATGCGTGCGGTGGTGCCGCGTTGGCCTGCGCCGCGGGCGAAGAACAGTGAGAGGACGATGATGTCGTCGATATTGGTGGCGATGAACAGACCGATCGCCTGCAGGGCTGAGGACAGGATCACCCCTGCACCTCCGTGGCGTAACAACCCGGCACCGAACAGGCCGGGTCCAGGCAGGAGGCGTTTTCATTGACTGCGAGGGTGACCTCGACCAGGGAGGCCAACGCCCGCGCCAGGTGCGGATCAGCGATCTCGTACCGGGTCTGGCGGCCTTCGGGCACGGCGACCGCGATGCCACAGTCGCGCAGGCACGCTAGATGGTTCGACACGTTCGAACGCGTCAGTTCCAGATCGCGGGCCAGCTCCGCCGGGTAGGCCGTCCGCTCCAGCAGGGTCAGCAGTATCCGCGACCGGGTGGGGTCGGCCATCGCCCGCCCCAACCGGTTCATCACATCCACACAAGACGATATAGTCAGCATTCACTGAACTGTACAGTAGGCGCTGAACTGACTGGGCGTCTGAACAGGTTAGACATTTCTGGGCTCTGTGACTCGGGCGCTACCGCCCCGGAAGGGCCGCGCAGAAGGTTAAATCGGCAGCGTCGTGCCGGTGATTGCGAAGTCCCGTAGCCAACTGATGAACAGTGCCCACACGCCACTGAACAGTGCTATGCCCACTGCGATGAGTAGGAGGCCGCCGATGATCTGGATTCGTCGAGTGTTGCGTTGTAGCCAGCCGACGGTTCGGATTGCCCAGGTGGAGCTCCAGGCGACGAGGATGAATGGCAGCCCCAGCCCGAGGCAGTAGGCGACGATGAGCATGACACCGCGCGTGCCGCTGAAGCCGCTTCCGGCGGCGACGGACAGTGCGGCGGCGAGCGTTGGTCCGAGGCAGGGTGTCCAGCCGAGGGCGAACACTCCGCCCAGGAGAGGCGCGCCGACCCAGGTAGAGACAGCCTTCGGCTGGAATCGGGTATCTCGTTGCAGCACCGGTACGAAGCCGATGAAGACCAAACCCATGAGGATGGTGATGACCCCGCCGATGCGCTGGAGCAACTCCTCGTGTGGTGCGAGGTATTGAACCGTTCCGAGGACCATTGCGCTAAGCGAGACGAACACAACGGTGAACCCGCCAACGAAGAGCAGAGATGCCCCGACGACCCGGTAGCGCGAGCGTTGTCTGGCCTTCTTTTCCTCGAGAGTGATCGTTCGCGACTCGCTGTGGCGCTGTTCGGCCTGCGCCACGGTGACCGGTGGTCGCTCGGCGCCGACGACGCTAGCGAGGTAGGCGAGATAGCCGGGGATGAGCGGGACCACACATGGCGAGGCGAACGAGACCAGACCGGCTAGTAGGCAGGCGCCGAGGGCGAGCAGAAGGGGTCCGCTGGCCGCTGTCTGTTGGAACGCCGAACCGATACCCTGCGCGAGCACCAGGCCGTCCATCGGCGGCATGGCACCGGCGAAGACGAGGTCGGCAACATTCGTCACGGCGTGGCACTCTCCTCGTCGGCCACCAATTCGGCGATGACGTCCCGAAGTTGGTAATCGGTGACCGCCGCCAAATACACGGCGGCCACCCGGTGTTGCCGGTCAAGCACGAGGGTTGTCGGCACGATCGAGGTGGGAAAGCCGCGAAGTGCACCTACGGCCGCGTTGGACGGGTCCCAGATCGACGGGTAGGTAAGGCCGTTGTCGCGCACGAAGTCGACCGGCTTATCGCGATTGGGATCACGCACGTTGATCCCGAGCACGGTGGCGCCCTGGGATTCGAACTCCTCCTGAAGGCGCTGAAGATCGTCGACCTCGGTGCGGCAAGGCCCACACCATTGGCCCCACGTATTGAGGATCACCACCTCGCCCTTGTAGTCAGCGAGCCCGATGGTCTGGTCTGGGTCAAGCAGATCCGGCCCGGCGAGTTCGGCAACCGGTTTCCGTTCTTCCTCGGGGTAGTGGATCTCCAGCTGTCCATCTGGACTGACGAACTCAAACGTGCCGCCCTGCGCGACCGCATCGGTGCCACTCCCACAACCGGAGAGGACAAAGGCGCCCGCACACAGGGCCGCCCGGAGGCGCGCGCGGAAACCGATTGCTCGGATACTGCCCATGCTTTTCACTCCGGTCTGCGACGGGTCATTGCCCCCTCGGCTCCGAACCGGCGGTGCCGCACGGGGTGGCTCTCTCGAACACCAGTGACGTGACCGGCACTGGCGAGATGTTCCCGCTGTCCGATCGTGCCATAGCCACTATCCGCCCTGTTAAACGCCCCAGAACGGCGCGGCAAGCGGGTGGGTTCCGGGGGTAGGCCAGGTACACCTGTGCCCATTGACTGTGTTGGCCTTGCGGTTTCGTCGTCTTTAGATGCGTGGTCACACCGCCAGGGACAGTTCACTGAGTCCTGTACTATTCAGTGCATGCTGACTGTTGCTTCGCGTCAAGGTGTGATGAACCGACTCGGTCGTGCGATGGCCGACCCGACTCGTTCTCGAATTCTCATGAGGCTGCTGGATGGGCCCGTGTATCCCGCCGAGATTGCCCAGGAGCTGGGGTTGACGCGTTCAAATGTGTCGAATCATCTCGCCTGTCTCAGGGATTGCGGGATCGTCGTGGTTGAACTCGAGGGTCGGCAGAATCGGTACGAGATCGTCGATGCCCATCTGGCACGTGCGTTGAACGCCTTGGTCGAGACGACTCTTGCCGTTGACGAGAACGCGCCCTGTCTGGACATGCAGTGTCCGGTCGAGGGTTGCTGCAGTTCGGAAGGGGGTCGGCGGTGACAACGTCCGCGTGTGGTTGTGAGCCGGCCGGGCCAGTGGCCGGCCCTGACGAGTCCGCTTCGTGGTGGCGCAACGGTGCCGTCCTCATCCCGGTGTTCTCTGGCCTGACGCTCCTGCTGGGTGTGATCCTCGAGTGGCTCGCCAACGGCCCCGGGGCGGAGACTGCAGCGGCGTGGCTGTTCTGGACCGCTCTCCTTCTGGGCGCCTCGCAGTTTGTTCCAGGCGCGGTGCGGGGTCTGCTCGTCCGGGGTCGGTTGAGTATCGGGCTGCTGATGACGATCAGCGCCGCCGGTGCGGTCGGGCTCGGGTTCATCGAGGAGGCCGCCGCTCTGGCCTTCTTGTACTCCATCGTCGAGGCGCTGGAGGATCGGGCGATGGACAAGGCCCGCTCGGGCTTGCGGGCCCTGTTGGCGCTGATTCCCTCCAGTGCCACCGTCCTCGGCGCCACCGGGGGCACCCGCACCGTGCCCGTTGAGTCTCTGGAACGCGGCGATGTGCTGCGTCTGGTCGCCGGCGAACGTTTGGCCACCGACGGGATCGTTCGTGTCGGGCAGAGCAGCCTGGATGTCTCGGCGATCACGGGTGAATCCATTCCCGTCGAGGTCGGGCCCGGTGACGCGGTGTTGGCCGGCTCGATCAACACCTCCGGCGTCCTGGAGGTCGAGGCCACCGCCGCAGGGACAGACAATTCCTTGACCACAGTGGTCGAACTGGTTGAGCAGGCACAGACAGAGAAGGGGGAGCGGGCACGTATCGCCGACCGCCTGGCCCGCCCGCTGGTGCCGGGTGTTCTCATCCTGGCTGCTCTGGTCGCCCTGATCGGCTCGATCTTCGGAGATTCCGGACTGTGGATCGAGCGAGCACTGGTGGTACTGGTCGCCGCTTCGCCGTGCGCACTGGCGATCTCGGTGCCGATTACGGTCGTCTCCGCGATCGGTGCGGCCAGCAAGTTCGGGGTGATCATCAAATCCGGTGCCGCGTTCGAGCGCATGGGCTACCTCCGGCATGTGGCAGTGGACAAGACCGGCACCTTGACCCGAAACCAGCCCACCGTCACGCAGGTCCTCACCACTGGCAACGCTGCCCAGGACGAGGTCCTGAGCTGGGCGGCCGCTCTGGAAACCCACAGCACCCACCCGCTGGCCGCAGCGATCACCGCCGCAGCTACCGAGGTCCCCGCCGCATCGGCGGTCACCGAGTCCGCGGGCGCGGGAATCGCCGGCCTTATCGATGGCGCGCACATCGCCGTCGGCAGCCCGCGCTGGCTCGACCCAGGTCCTCTGGCAGATCACGTTCACGCGATGGAGGCCCGCGGCATCACCGTGGTGGTCGTCCACCGCGACGACCACCCGGTCGGGGCCATCGGGGTGCGCGACGAGCTGCGTCCAGAGGCCGGCGAGGCCATGACGTCGCTGGCGTCGAGGGGTATGGGCGTGACGATGCTTACCGGCGACAACGCCCGCACCGCTGATGCACTGGCCGTCGAGGCGGGGATCACCGACGTGCGTGCCGAGCTGCGTCCGCAGGACAAGGCGCAGGCAATCGCCGAGTTGCGTGCCGACGGCCGGGGGCCAGTGGCGATGATCGGCGACGGTGTCAACGACGCCCCCGCGCTCGCCTCGGCGGACATCGGAATCGCCATGGGGGCCACCGGCTCCGACGCAGCGGTCGAGTCGGCGGATGTCGCATTCACCGGCGATGACTTGCGACTGATCCCGCGCGCCATAGACCACGCCCGCCGCGGTCGTCGCGTCATCAATCAGAACATCATCCTGTCCTTGGCGATCATCATCGTTCTGCTTCCACTGGCGATCACCGGAATTCTGGGACTCGCAGCGGTCGTCCTGGTCCACGAGGTCGCCGAAGTCTTCGTGATACTCAATGGCCTGCGTGCCGCACGCACCAGGCAGCTCGAGCGACCCTCGAGCCCAAGAACTGCCGACCGCGACGACAGCCGGCACATGCACCAGCTGGCACCGCTCCCTCATTGACACTGTGCCCGCGTGCCCCGCACCGCACACCGCCGGAAAAAAACGACGGCAACCATCACAACACTCGGTATCGACCGGACGGCCTTGCGCTGCGCCCCGGCATCGACGGGAGGGCATCAGCTGCCAGGCACGACTGAGCAAGAACAATGCGTACACCGATGGCCGAGACCCACCCGAACTTATCGACGGTTCGTGCTAACATCGCTCTATGGCGATCAATTATGGGGTGCCCGATTCAGTGACGTTCGAGGATCGAAACACCTATGCAGCGTTGTTCCATGCTCTGGCAGAACCAACTCGACTGGCGTTGTTGGAGCATCTGGTCAGTGGTGAGCATCGGGTTCGGGATCTGGTCGATCACATGCATCTGGCACAGTCCACGGTGAGCAAGCACCTGGCTTGCCTGCGGGATTGCGGGTTAGTCAGAATGCGGATCGAGGGGCGCTCCTCGTGGTTCTCGCTGGCTGAGCCGGCCCGGCTGGCGGACCTGGTGGAAGCCGCCGATGCGCTGTTGAGTGCGTCCGGGGTGTCGCCGTCGCTGCGCGATCACCAGGACCACCCCGACCTTGACCTCGGGCAGGAGTGAGTCGAGATGGGGCATAGCCACGGTCACGACCATGGAAGTACTTCTCCCCAGGCCGATCGCGGGACGCGTCGTCGGCTGCTGATCGCGTTCTGCATCACCGCGATCATCGTGGTGGCCCAAGCGGTGGGCAGCGTGGTCACTGGCAGTCTCGCGTTGTTGACCGACACCGCTCATGCATTGGCTGATGCGTCGGGATTGTTGGTTGCGGTCATAGCCGCGACGATGATGCTGCGTCCACCGAGCAGTAAACGGACCTGGGGATTCGCCCGGATCGAAGTCATCGCCGCACTAGGGCAAGCTGTCCTGCTGATCGTCGTCGGTAGCTATGCCGCGATCGAAGGCGTCCGCAGACTCTTCGAGCCGGCGGACGTGCCCGGTACCGAACTGCTGGTGTTCGGCGTGATCGGCCTGATCGCCAATATCGCCGCCATTGTGGTGCTGGCCTCCAGGCGAGGCGACAACTTCAACATGCGGGCGGCATTTCTGGAGGTGCTCAACGACGCTTTGGGGTCGGTGGGGGTGATCGTTGCGGCGATCGTCATCAACACCACCGGTTTCCAGCGAGCCGACACCATTGCCGCGCTGTTCATCGCCGCCTTGATCATCCCGCGCGCGTTCACGCTTCTGCGGCAGACGGTTCGGGTGCTGATGGAGTACGCGCCTACGGGGCTCGATCTGGATGAGGTTCGGGATCACATACTGGAGCTGGACCATGTTCGGGACGTGCACGACTTGCACGCATCCATGATTGGGACCGGCCTGCCGGTCATCTCCGCGCATGTCGTGATCGATGATCAGTGCTTCGAATCCGGTCACGCCCCGCAGATCCTGGAGGAGATCCTCACCTGCGTCAAGGAGCATTTCCCCGTCTCCATTGACCATGCCACCATTCAACTGGAGACTGCCGCCGTGCGTGACCGTGAATCTCCCGCAGTCCGACACGCTTGACCCGCTACGAGCCGGAGATGAACGGTTCACATTTCTGCACGATGGGTAGTGCGGGTCCGGCCAGCGGACTTGCTCGGCGCGGCGGCAGGAAAGGGATCGGCGGGCGCGGAGACGGCCACCAATGCGGGTGAAGGTACGACCCTGAAGGCCTCGGCAGGCTGGCCGACCCACGCGATCACCGCCCGAACCCGAGACTGTCTGATCAGCTGAGGCCCGGAGTCCGAGAGAGCGGCGGCCGAGTGGGCGCATGCGAGCAGGCCCGGTAGTCCGCCGGCAGGTGGACGGCCCGCATGAAACGTCGCCGGTCACGGGGGTGCGCAGAGCAGGCGCGAATCGGACCCCGGGATACCCGCTTCCTACGATAGGGATCATGTCGCCGTCGTCGAAGGCACCCTCGTCCAAAGCTTCCGCCACCGCCAGACCGCTGCGTACCCGCGGTGTGGTGCCGGTCGTGGTGCTGCTCGCGGTCGTGGCGGCAGGTGTGGTGGTCCCGCTCTCGCGAATGTCCACGGACCTGGCACTCGAGCTCCTCGGCGTCCCGAACCCGGGCCTGCTCACCACCGCCGGGCTCCCGGCGGTCCGCGCGATCGCCGAGCTGCTGGCATCGGTGGCGGTGGGAATGGCGCTGTTCGCCGCGTTCTTCACCCCGCCGCAGAAAGACAAGACCCTCGACGTGGACGGCTACCGCGCACAGCAGATCTCCTCGTGGATCAACATCGCGTGGGCGATCGCGGCGGCCCTGCTCATCCCGCTGACCCTGTCGGATGTGTCCGGGCGCACGCTCTGGCAGTCCCTGCCGCCGGACCAGTGGATCGTGGCGATCACTCAGATCGAGGTGGCATCCTCGTGGCGCTGGGCCGCGATCATTGCACTGGTCGCCGGGATCGGGCAGCGGCTCACCGTGAGCTGGCGCTGGTCGGTCATCTGGCTGGGGGTCACGGTGCTCTCGCTCCTGCCCGTTGCCGCGACGGGCCACGCCTCGGGCGGCACCGCCCACGACATCGCCGCCAACTCGCTGATCATCCACCTGTTCGCTGCCGCGTTCTACGTGGGCGGGCTCGTCGCGGTGATCGCCCACGCGCTGCGCGGTGGCTCGCGCGTGGCGCTGGCCCTGCGCCGCTATTCGGTGGTGGCCACGGTGGCGATCGTCGCGCTCGGGCTGACCGGGATCATCAACGGGCTGGTCCGTCTGCACCCCGCCGACCTGTTGTCTTCGACCTACGGGCTGCTGATTGTGGCCAAAGCGTTGTGCCTGGCACTGTTGGCGGTGTTCGGGCTGGCGGTGCGCCGGCGCATCATCAACCGCATCGAGGGAACGTCGGCCAACGCCCCGGTGGACCGCGGCACGCTGCTGCGCATCGGACTGGTCGAAACGGTGATCATGGCGGGCACCCTGGGTCTGTCGGTCTCGCTCGGCCGCACCCCGCCCCCGGCACCGCTCTATGTGCCCACCCGGCAGGAGTCGCTGCTGGGTTTTGAGTTGCCGGGGCCGTTCTCCTTCGAGACGGTGTTCGGTCTGTGGCGCTTCGACCTGGTGCTGGGTCTGGCCTCGGTGATCCTGCTCGGGCTCTACGTGTGGGGGCTGATCACCCTGCGCCGACGCGGCGACTCCTGGCCGGTGGGACGAATCGTGGCGTGGGTGCTCGGGTGCGTGCTGCTGTTCCTGACCACCAGCTCCGGTATGGGGATGTACATGATGGCCGACTTCGCCAGCCACATGGTCGGGCACATGCTCATCTCGATGCTCGTTCCGGTCCTGCTCGCCCTAGGCGGGCCGCTGACACTGGCACTGCGGGCCCTGCCGGCGGCGGGCCGCGGCAACCCGCCGGGACCACGCGAGTGGATCGTGGAGTTCATCAACAACCCGCTCTCCCGATTCCTCACCCACCCGATCGTCGCCTCGGTGCAGTTCGTGGCCGGGTTCTACCTGATCTACTTCGGAGGGTTCTACGAGACGCTGGCCTCCGAGCACCTGGGCCACATGTTCATGAACGTGCACTTCCTCATCAGCGGCTACCTGTTCTACTGGGTGATCATCGGCGTGGACGCGGCGCCGCGGCACTTCTCGCCCTTCTACAAGCTCATGGTGCTGCTCGGTTCGCTACCGTTCCACGCCTTCTTCGGCATCGTGCTCATGAACTACAAGACCGTGCTGGCCGAGAGCTGGTACTCGGGGATCGGGCTGCCCTGGCTCCCGGATCTGCTGCAGAGCCAGCAGGTCGGCGGCGGGGTGGCGTGGGCGGCGGGGGAGATCCCGCTGTTCATCGTCATGCTCGCCCTGGCCTGGCAGTGGTTCCAGACGGACATGCGTAAGGCGCGGAGGGGGGAGCGGCAGGCCGAGCGGGACGACGACGCCGAGCTCAAGGCCTATAACGACATGCTCCGCGAGATGTCCCAGACCGACCGGAAGTAGGGGACAAGCGGACCCTCGTCGTCGAGGATGGTTCCCTCACACCCCCTTGTTCGTCCCCCAGGCACGTCGGCGATAGGAGCGAGCCCGTGAACGAGATGGCCGCCCGCCGCAACATCCCCAACCCCACCAACCGGCGGGTGCGACAACCCGGTGGTCTCCACCTCAGTGGCGAGCAACCCCGCTACCAGGACCACGACACCGATCACGGCGAGGGGAAACAGAGAATGGGCGACGAACTGAGTCACAGCGCACGTAATCAGGCCGAGTTCACACGCTCGCACTGGCGGGCGATGCGAGAATTCGTGCTCGTCGGCCTCACCGCCATCATCGCGGGCGGCCTTGTCGCCGCGGTCACCGGTCCCACCGGTTTCGATGAGGGTTCCTGGGTGGCGGCCTACCTGGTGCTAGTTGCGGGGGTGGCCCAGGTAGGGCTGGGCGTCGGACAGGCACTGCTTACTGGCGGCACACTGTTCGGTCGCCTGCGTGTTGTCCAGCTTCTCGCCTACAACTTGGCCAACAGTGCGGTACTCGGTGGCACCCTGACCGGCTCCGTGATCGTGGTGGCCGCGGGCGGTGTGCTGTTGCTGATATCGCTCACGTTGTTCCTGGCCACTGTGCGTCACGCGCGCCCGCGTACGTGGTATCTCGTGCTCTACCGGATTGTCATTGCCAGCCTCGCAGTGAGTGTGCCGGTGGGCGTCGTCTTGTCAGTTGTTCGTCACAGTTAGAAGCCCAGTGTGGGGGAGCCAGGGCCTTGTCGGCCAGCCTGCGCCGTCAGAGTTCCGGCGTCATAGGGCGCTGCTGCTTGACCCCGAGTTGACCATGATGCCCCGTTCTGCCAGCCATGCCGACGGATCGACAGCCCGCGAGCCGCCGTCGGCCCATACCTCGAAGTGCACGTGTGGGCCGGTGGAGAAGCCGCGGTTGCCCATCACGCCGATTTGCTGACCAGCGACGACAGTGTCACCGACCTGAACGGTATTGCTCTCATTGTGGCCGTAGACGGTCATGAAGCCGTCCGGCGACATGATCCGAATCCAGATGCCGAAACCGGAGGCCGGGCCTGAATCGATGACGATTCCGTCGGTCGCGGCGAACAGCGGTGTGCCGATGGCGTTGGCGACATCGAGACCCGAATGGGACGTGCCCCATCGGGGGCCGAAGGAGGACGTTGAGATGCCCACTGCCGGGAGGGCCACAATGGGACGCCGCGCCTGCTCCTCGGCAATCTCACGCTCGTAGTTGAGTTCGGTGCCCCTCTGCAGACTGGCGACGAAACCCGCGGCGGTGGGTCCCGGCTCGCCTGACACGTTCGCGTCATCGGAGGTGAGGGGGAGCGGAGCCGAGGGGGTCGCGGCTTGGGCATCTTTGGAGTGTGCGTCATCGGTGCTACCGGCCGGGGGCTCGTCGGTCGCGAGAAGAACGATCCGCTGATCACTGACGGGAGCCGCTGCCGCAATAGAGGCACCCGCGGCCAGGGCCACGACCGCGGCGATACTGCGGTGGTTGTTCGGTGAAACCCGGCGATGGGCTCCGCGGCGGCGCCGCGGGGGGCTGGTCGACTGAGAGGCGTGCTTCGGTCCTGCTCGCTTCTCCACTGCTACCGAATCCCGTCGTCGTCTAACCGTAATCGTTTCGTGACCTGACCCCGGTTAAAGGTAGTGGCTGACCAACCGGGTCGCAAGGCAGATGCACGGCCGAGACGACCGTCACAGAGAGGACCAGTGAGGTGACAGCTCCGCCAGGGTTAGGCGCTGGCTGAGCTTCCGAGGTGGAGACGACTTCTCCCCGACCGGGAGTCGATCTGGGCGCACTGGGGCTGGCGATGATCACGAATTACGCGCTGAGGGGTGACACGATCGATACCGAGTTGTTATATTGGGTCGTGTTGCCGACGAAATCGGTCACCCGCATCGCCTAGACGTCGCGGGAACACATCACCCCGAACGATGGAGACAGCCCCATGATCGACTCCACCCGGCCCGTGACCGTCGCAGAGCTCACCGAGCGTTTGGGCGTGCGCAGCGCGACTTTGGCCGGCGGCCGCCATCGTGTGGCCAGCGAAACCGCGACGGTGTCGCGGTTTGTTGGTGGCGCCGTCGTCGGCGTAGCCCTCTCGGGCGGCCTTGGTCTGGCTTTCGCGCCAGCCGCCGCCGCTCAACCCGTCGCGATCGATCAGGCCCAGGTCGTCGAGGCGATCCAGTCCGCGGCCGAGCAGTTCGGCATCGGCCCCGCCGAGATCCAAAGGATTGGGGACCAGTTCGGCGTGGCCCCAAGTGAGGTCCGGCAGTACGCCGCCGGGCTCGGGCTCGGTTCCCTCGGCGACAGCGCCGGTAGTCCGCAGATCGGTGGTGCGCATGCCCCTACGGAGGCCGTGATCACCTCGGGGTTCGGCTCGCGTTGGGGCAGCTTCCATAACGGCACCGACTTTGGAGCGCCGATTGGTACGCCGCTCTACGCCGCCAAGAGCGGCGTTGTCGAAGCCGCTGGCCCCGCCGCCGGGTACGGCATCTGGATCCGCATCCGCACAGATGACGGCGAACTGCTGGAATATGGCCACAACGACCAGAACTACGTCAGCGTCGGCCAGCGGGTCAACGCCGGTGAAGTGATCGGAACCGTCGGCAACCGCGGAGACTCCACCGGCCCCCACCTGCACTTTCGCGTACAGACCGCCGCCGGTCAGTGGGTCGACCCGGTGCCGTGGCTCGCGGCCCAAGGAGTCCTCGTCTAGCACCGTCCACTTCGGGCGTGCCGACCGCCTCCCCGCGGGGGAGCGCGTGCTGGTGTTCGCCAATTTCCGGGCCGGCGTTGCAACCCCGCGCGGTAGTGCATTTCTTCGGGGAATCCCCGACTTACTAGATCTCAAACAAGCCCCTGCAGGTCACGGCGTTGCGCCCACTCCGAAAGGACTCCAGAACCGGAGAATTCTCCGGAACGCTGGCAGGAGTGGTTCCTGGTTTCCGGCCGCGTGCGCGACGTGGAAGCGTGTCCCGGCTGGGAGCGAAAACCGGGGTTCCGCGGACCGTCTTGATATCGCGGTCATTGAGCTGAGTCGTACGGGATTCGATCAGCAGGCCGGTGACCGGACCAGATGCTTACCGCCTCCACCGGCGGCGTCGAGTTGGTTGCGGTGCTCCTCACGCAGATGCTGCCGGGCTCGCTCGTGCTGCAGGAGTTGTGGGCCGACGGGACTCCGTACGCGCCGGGCGTGCGGTACCTCAACGGGCTACCCGGTACGTCGAGGTCGTCCTGCCGTACACGTCGGGCCTGGCCCCCGGTTCGATGGCGACCAACGTGGTGGTCCAGGACGGCTGCGAGCAGAACCTCTCCGAGCACGTTGCCGTGGCCGATCCCCGCGCCCCCGACTACGTCCTGAACGCTCTCGACCCCGGCAACCCGCGTCAGCCGCGGTGCGAGGCGAGCGCCCCGATTCACGATCCGCGGGAATCTTCCTCCCGATGTTCACCCCACCGCGAAAGGCCGGGGTCTTTGTCAATTTGCTTTTGGCCCCGTTTCGCGAGTGGTCAGGATCTGACGAAGGCCCGCCACGAAGTACACGACGAGCACGATCAGCATGATCCCGCTGACGATTACCGCAGCAGGCCGCTCTGCATCTCCGGCGAACAACGCGCCGAGGTCGGCAAGCGGCATGAGAGATCCCAGTGCCCCGAGCACGGCGATGACGAGCGCTGCGATCATCACCCCTCGGCTGGCGTTCGGGACGCGGCTCGCGATGAACGCCGCGATGAGCAGCAGCACACCGATAAACGCCGGTATCAGCGAGGTGGCACTCTCCATCCCGGTGGTGAAGTAGGCGATGAGTCCGGTGGCGGTGAGGATGCCGCCCGTCCACGTGGTCAATGCGATCATTGCTGATCTCCTAGGTCGGTATCTGATTGCAGCTAGGCTGGCACGCCCGTTGCTCTGCGAGCAGTCATCGGCTCCAACGACGCCTAATCAGGCTACGGTCCCGGACGCTGCTGGGGGCGAGACTCCAGGGCGCTCTTCAAGTGTCCCATTCGGTCATGAGTCCCGCGTTTCTGCTTGGGGGGTTAGGTGACACGGGCAGAGTCGACACGAATTGCTAGACCTCAACATGCCCGTGCAGGGCACAGCGTTGCGAACACCCCGGAATGGCTTCAGAACCACCGAATTCTGCGGAACGCCGGTCAACCGGAAGGTGCTGGCGGCCCAGTAGGTAGGCGCCCAGCGCAGCCACGCCGGGCCCGTAACACACCGGGGCTCTGGCCTCGGCCGGGAACGCAGCGGTAGTCACTACTCCGCATGAACATGCGCGCCGCTGGGCGCGGTGCTCGATGGCGAGCATGTTCGATCGGCGGGAGGTCGAAAACCTGACGACGCTGATCACGGACCACCAGGGCACCGGACAGGTCGTAAATGAGGTGCGCGCCCCCCGGTCAGCCCAGTTTTCCGACAGGCCCGTGCAGCCGGCTCCCGTCGCCGTGGTGATGCGCAGGGTGATCGGACAGCCGGCACGATTACTGTTTGGCAGGTGAAACGGTTCTCTCGCATGCTCAAGCCGGGATGGTTGATCACCCTTCTGTTCATCAGCCTCTTCGCCTACCTGTGCTTCACGATGCTTGCCCCCTGGCAGTTGAACAAGTACGAGGATCTCAAGGCACGCAATGCCAGCTCGTTGAGAGCAGCGTGGCAGGGCCGGTTCCGTTGGACGAAGTGATCCGGCGGGAGGGATCTCTCGGTGATTCCGAGTGGCATCTGGTTACTGCGCGCGGAAGTTACCTGCCCATGGAGGATGTCCTGTTGCGGATGCAGTCCGTCGACGGTGAACTCGTGTACCAGGCACTTCGTGCATTCCGCACCGACAGTGGTGACTCCCTGCTCGTCAACCGCGGATGGGTCCGCGTCGGCGACGACAACGCGGTCCCGGACTTCCCGTCCGCGCCGACGGGCCAGCTGACCATCATCGCCCGCCTCAGGATCCCGATGGATGCTCCCGTGAGAATGACAACCCCATTTGGCCCCGCTGTGCTGTTTTGATTTGGCCCCACCCTCGTGATGGGTTGGGGGTGGGTGCGCCGGTGGTTGGCGTCCCGGGCGGTCAGGTGGTCGCGGGTTCCTTTCGGTGTTGGGCCGCGGTGGTGGCCAGTCGGTAGGAGGCGGTGCCGGTCTGGATGATGTGGGCGTTGTAGGTCAGGCGGTCGACCACGGCTGCGGCCAGTCGGGGGTCGGTGAAGGTGGTGCCCCATTCGCTGAACGGAGCGTTGGAGGCGCAGGCGATGGAGGCTCGTTCCTCTCGCGCGGTGATGATCTGGAAGAGGAGTTCGGCCCCACGTGGGTCGAGGTGGACGTAGCCGACCTCGTCGAGGCACAGCAGGTCCAGTCGGGCGTAGCGGCCGACCACGCGGGACAGTTGCTTGTCGTCGGCGGCTTCGACGAGCTCGTTTACCAGGGCCGCGGTGGTGATATACCGGACTCGGCGTCCTTGCTCGGCTGCCGCGGTACCCAGGGCGATGAGCAGGTGGGTTTTGCCGGTTCCGGAGTCGCCGAGCAGGACCAGTGGTTCTCCGGCGTCGATCCACGCCCCGCCGGCCAGGTGCGCCAACGTTGCTGGTGGTAGGTCGGGCAGGCGGGCGGGATCGAAGTCGGCGAGCCGTTTGGTGCGCGGGAACTTGGCCTCGTTGACCCTGCGCATCCGTCGGCGGGCATCGCGTTCGTCGCACTCGGCCGACAGCATCTCGGCCAAGAACGCCTTGTGGGTCAGACGCTGCTTGGCGGCCGCCTCGGCCATGGGTATCGCCTGGTCACGGATGGTGGGTAGGCACAGGGTCTTGGCTGCGGCACCAATGGCGGCTTCGGCGGCCGCGTCGGTCAGCGCAGTCATCGCCGGCGGGGTCTTGCTACTGCTCATGCGATGGCCTCCTCGAGCTGGCGCCCGCTTGAGGTCAGGAGTTGGTCGTAACCGGCCAGCGACGGGGCGGGCCTCTGATCGGCGGCCGCCGGAGCGGCCGTGGTCGGCAGTGCGATCGGCGGGGTGGCGGCCCGCCCGGTGGTGGCCCGGCGGGCGTGCACGGCGACCAGATCGGCATCGAACACCTCGTCGGCCACAGCGGCGGCCATCCCGGCGGCCACCGCCGAGGCGCTCATGGTGCGATGCAGCAGCAGGACCCCGATCAGGGCGCGGGTGCCGGCGCCGTCGCCCAACGCTTTGCGGGCGGCGGTCCAGAATCGCTGGTGGTTGGCGGTGAACGCCCCCGACGCTTTAGCGCTGGCCAGGGCGGTCGACCCGGCCAGGGCGCCGGGCTTGCGCACCAGCACCTCCAGGTAGTGGTCCAGGACCAGGTCTTCGGTGCCCTTGTGCAGTGAGCGGGTGTGCTGCGCGATGACCTTGCCGTGGGCGGCCGGGTCGAGCACGAGGATGCGCGTGGCGCCCAGGCGGACCTCGAGACGACGCCCGACGTGACGTGCGGGCACCGAGTAGTAGGACTGGCGCACGCACACTCGCGCTTTGGCATCGACCCGGCACGACAGGACGGCGTCCACATCGAAGACCTCGGCCGGTAGCGGCCGCAGCAGCGGCAGTTCCCGGGCCGCGGCCGCGCCGACGGTCTCGGCCCGGGCCCCGATACGCCGGGCATCATCGCGGGCATCGGCGGCGGCGATCAGCTCATTGAGCTCGGCCAGGGAGTCCACTTTCGGGACCGGGGTCAGGTGCCGGCGCCGGAACCGGCCGATCTCGCCCTCGACGCCGCCTTTCTCGTGGGCGCCGTCCTTGCCAGGGATGCAGTAGAACGAATCGAATCCGTAGTGCGAGCGCAACGCCACGAAGCGGGGGTGCTCGAACCGGTCCCGACCGAGCGCGACCCTGGTCACGGCGGGTTTGAGGTTGTCGTAGCGGATCATCCCCACCGGTACCCCGCCGAAGGCGGCGAACGCTCGGACGTGGCCGTCGAAGAACGATTCCTGGGCCTGGTTGGCGTAGGCGAAGTGGAACGCCTTGCCCGAGTGCGACAGGCGCATGCAGAACATGAATATCTTCATCACCACCCCGGCAATCGTGGCGGTGAATTCGCCGAAGTCGACCTCGGCCTCCTCGGCCGGCGGGTGGGTCTGCGGCACCATCACCTCTCTCGGGCCGCTGATCTCGGCACGGAGTGTGGCCACCAGGTTGCGCACGCTCGACTCGGCCACCTCCACTCCTTCCTCCTCCATCAGGCGCTGCCACACGCGGCGAGCGGTATGACGCTGCTTGCGAGGCGCTGTGAGGTCCTCGGTCAACCAGCGCCGGATCGTCGCCTCATGCGGGCCCAGTACCGGCGCGGTGCGTTGCGGGGTCTTACGTGGTGGCGGCACCGCATCGGCCAGCGCCGCGCGCACCGTACGGCGGTGCACCTTGTGCCTCTCGGCGAGGGCCCGGATGGACAGGCCTTCGTCTCGGGCGTCTCGTCGGATACGTTCGAACTGCTCCACTCTCGATCTCTCCTTCAACCCCTTGCCTCTCGTGAACGTCTTTGGTCGGACGACACGAAACTTAGGGTCTGGTTGATCGAGGGTGGGGCCATTTCAGAGCAGCACTACGCCTCCAAGTGGGGCCAATTCAGACTGGCACACTCACTCCCGCCCAACCCATCGTTCTGCACGATTGGAACATGGTGCGCAACATCGACCCCCCCGTCATCGGGGACCTCCTCGGCACCGACCTGTCGCCCTATTATCTCCAGCTCGCCGGTGGGCAGCCCGGGTCTTTGGAACCGATGCCACTGCCGTCCACCGAGTCAGGACCGTACTTGTCGTACGGCATGCAGTGGATGGCCTTCGGGGTCCTCGCTCCCATCGGCCTGGGCTACTTCGTGTGGAGCGAGATACGTCAGCGCCGTCGTCTGGACGACGAGGACAACGATGCCGCCGCGGCGCGGCCACGCAAGGGCGGGAACCGGGCAGCAGGTCCCGGGCAGGACACCACAGCGTCGCAGGCCCCGTCGGGCCCTCCCGCGGCCACGGTTGGAGACGATGGTCCATCGGACGAGGCCGCGGACTCAGACCGGCTCGTAGCGGCGGCCATGCGTGATCGCTACGGTGACCGGTTCGCATCCGAGTATCGACGCAGCTCGCGTGGAGGCAACCGCGCCTGATCGTCTGCGACAGCAGTCGATAGCTGTACGAGGAGTTGGACAGCGGGCGGGGGACCGGGTCCGAGAGCCATCCGGCGTGCGCTGCTTTGATCTGGGAGCGCCTGCGCAGACTGCGGTGTGCCGCCCCCGAGTGAGCCGAGGACTGACTCGCGGAACGCGATCTGCTGTTCGGCGAGCGTTTCTAGACGAGGGTGGTCCAGTAGTCCCAGAAACGGTGCGTGATGAGCAGCAGAACAAGTAGGTACCAGGCGGTAAGTATCGCGCCCCGGTATTCGGTAACTACGGCGATGAGGCGCGCAAGACCCGCCGTACCGCTGCGGCGTAGTAGCTGAAGATTGCACAGGGTGCAGTACCAGAAGATCGGTATGGTCACCGCCCAGACGATCATGCAGTACGGGCACAGGGCACCGATGCTGTACAAGCTTTGGTAGATGAGCCAGTGGATGAACACCACCGCGAAGGTGACGCCTATTTGGATGCTGGCCCAAAGCCACCGCTGAAATGCTCCCCCGGCTAGGAGCGCGGCACCCAGGGCCGTGGTGGCGGCGAATCCGGCGATGCCGATGATCGGATTGGGGATGCCAAAGGCCTCGGCCTGCGCGGTGGTCATCACCGACCCGCAGGACAGGACGGGGTTGATGCTGCAGGACGGGACGTAGCCCGGGTTCTCGATCAGTGCGATCTTCTCCACCAGGAGCACTACCGCTGCGACCAGGCCGATGAGCCCACCAACGATCAGCACCACCGCGAGCCTGCGGTGGGGGTACTGATCCGGGCCGGCGTTGGTGGAGTGTGCGACCGGGGTGGCTGAGCTATTCGAGGGCAGCATTGATGCTGTTCTCGAGATCGGTGACGCTGGTCGGCTCGAGGCGCTCCCCGTCCAGGAAGAAGGTCGGCGTGCCACTGACCCCGAGGCTCTGACCGTCCTGCTTGCTCTGTTCGATGCGCTCGAGGGTGGCCGGGTCGTTGTATGCGCTCTCGAAGCGCTCCATATCTAACCCCAGTTCCTCGGCATAGCCGAAGAAGGTGTCCATTTGCGGGGTTTGTTGGTGGCCCCACTGCTCGGGAGTGTCAAACAACTTGCGGTACATGGCCTCGAACTGGCCTTGCTCGGCGGCGGCCTCGGCGGCCAGGGCCGCCGCCATAGAGTTGTCGTGCAGGGGCATGTGGCGCACCACGAACGTCACCCGGTCTCCGTACTGCTCGCGGAGGTCCTCAATTGTCGGATAGAGCGCGATGCAGGCTTCGCATTCGAAATCGAGGAACTCAACGAAGACGGCGTCACCGCCCTCAGACAGTCGGGGACTGTCCTCACGCACCAACACTCCGGTGCCCGGACTGTCATCAGGACGTGCCTGCTCGGAGCCGGAATCGTTCCCGGCAGCCAGTAAGGCCACCACCAGGACGATCAGAGCAGTCGTGATCAGCGCTAGCGAGAGTTTCAGATTCTTACTCAACAGATTGTCCGCTTTCCAACTCATGCGTGCCCCGACGTGATCACTGGATGATAATCGGGCCAGCCGTAGCGATAGCGGTGAGGCGGGGCAACCGGAGCGCGATCGACCCACGAGACGATGGCCGGACAGGTCCGAATCGAGCGGGTCGGCGACCGCAGCTCCCGGTGGTTGCGTTGCGGCTATCCCTCCAATGCGCTCTCGCCGACGTAGCCGCCCTCGTGGCACCCCGGTGGGATCGCGAAAACGGCGGAGCCGATCGGGACCGTCCAGGTGTTGAGCATGTCCTGCTCTGCCAGTCGCTGCTGGATCGGCACGAACTGGCGTACCGGGTCGGCCTGGTAGGACGCGAACAACAGCCCGGAGTTGCTGATCTGGCCGGGATCCGGGATATCGTCATAGTTGTACGGTCGTCGCAGAATCGTCTCGGCCCGGACCCGTGGCCGGGCCCGGGCGATGTGTGATTCGGTGGGGATGACGGTCAACCCGGTCTGGTCAATCGCCTCGAAGTCAGCGGGGTCGTGTTCTGTGGTACCGGTCAATGGCGCGCCCGAGTCGAGTTTCCGTCCGATCGTGAGCTCACGGGAGCTCCGTTCGATCTCCTCCCAGGTGTCCATCGTCATCCGGATACGACGCAGCACCAGGGAGGTACCGCCCCGCATCCATCGCCGGTCGGCGCCATCGGAGTACAACAACTGGTCGTAGTCGGCATCGGCCGGCGAGGGATTGGCGGTGCCGTCAATCTGCCCGAAGAGGTTGCGTTGTGTCTGCCCGGACGGGTCGGTGCCCACGGCACGACGGAACCCTCGCTGCGCCCACCGCTGAAGGACCGCATCGCGAACACCCGAGGACAGAATCCGGGCCGAGTGGGCGACGGTGAGCGGGTCGTCGGCACAGACCTGCAGCAGCAGATCCCCGCCGGACCACCGGTCCTCGAGCCGGTCGATCTGCGGGAAGTCCGGTAGCGGCTGCAACCACTCCGGGGTGCGGTCTCCAAGACCGATCTTGCCGAGCAGCTCCGGGCCGAAGCCGATGGTCACCGTTAACCGGGACGGTCCTTCAGCCAACTCGTGTTGCAGGTCGGCCAGACCGCCGCGCCCCTGCGTGAGCCGGGCCGCGTCCTGCGTCCAGGCTCGTAGTACGCCGATGAGGTCGGTGCGGCGAAGGCCGTCTCGCAAATCGAATGCCACATACGCCGCATGCGCCTGTGGCGCCGTGGTGATGCCGGACTGACGGTCACCATGGAAGGGCTCGGTGGCCGCGCCGACGGCCCGGGAGTTGGCTATCGCGTCGCGATCAGGGGTCCGCGCGGTCGCGGTGCGCCCACCAACTCCCCACCCCGCAGCTCCTCCGGCGACAGCGGCACCACCGGTAAGCGCCGCACCGCCGACCAGGAAGGATCTGCGATTCAACGCCGAGCGGCGGTTACTGTCACCCATTGCCGGTCACTCCCCGCCCTGGTACTGCTCATTGCCCCCCTCGAACGACCGCGCGGAGGCGACGATCTCGCTGCTGTCGCCGTTCTCCAATGTGAGGGTCACGGCGACTTCCTGACCCGTGCGGATCGATTCGTGCACGCCCATCAGCATGATGTGGTTCCCGCCAGGCTCGAAGACAAGCTCTCCGCCTGCCGGGATGACAAAGCCGCCCTCTCGCTCCTGCATCATCGAGCCACCCGCCGCCCCCGAGACGGTCTCGTGCAACTCGGCCTCACCGGAGACCACGGAGGCCACCTCGACCAAGCGGACATCCTCATCGGATTGATTCCGCACGATCCCAAACACCGGTGCCATCGCGCCACCGTCACCGTGCGCTTTCGGGTCAGCAGAACCGGGGTCACCAGTGGCGGCCTCGCCGTGTTCAGTGCCCCCATTGACATCAGTGGCCTTGACCCACGCATCCTCCACCACAATGGGCGCCGCGCCGACGGTCGAGGCTGCGGTCGTCTCCGTCCCGGTCTCGGTGTTCTCCGAGGTGCACCCGGCCAGGCCCAGGGCGACCGCGGCGATCACCGCGACGAAGGGAGTCCTACGCATAGCTCACTCACATCCATGTAACTCCACGCACCTGAACCGCGACCGCCCCTGTTGTCCAAACGGAGCGTCGCACCGGCGTGGATTATTTACGGCGCGTTTCGGGCTGCAACGGCTAGCCAGGACTCTATAATGCCGCGCTTTGGTCCAACCCACCGGCCGTGGGTGGGTTGTAGAAACGACAGAGCCGGCCACCGCACCGGCCGGGTGCGGCCACGTCGGCACCTGAGCAGTCAGGTACGGCCGAACTAGAGGCGAGCGCAACTGCATCGACTGGCTGCCGACCAAGCGGGCTCGGGATCGGCGGAAATGCAGCGGGGATAGCGCTGCCGCCCTGAGCGTGGGTCAGCCACTGTGAGCATCTGTCGCAGAATCTCGGTGTAACTCGGACTCGTCTCGCGGTCGGCACGCAAGACCTGACGTCACCAGCTCCCACCTCAACCACTCGACTGATCCGGGCAGGCCGCGCAGGCCGCGCAGGTCGCGCAGGTCGGCGAAAGCGGTGCTCTGATGGGGGCGCTAGGAGCGCACCCCGAACGCGGCCACGAGGCCGAACCACAAGGCCGATGCTGCCGCGGCCACCTCAGTTGTCATGAGGTCCCCTGACTTGCCGGGCTGCAACTTCTGGCGTCTCCCACACCTCGATCCTGTCGCGGCCGGTAAGGGTGGCCACGATCAGCACCACAGCGCCACCGGTGATGAAGACATCGGCGAGGTTGAAAGTAGGGAACCATCCGGTGTGCAGGTAGTCAGTCACCAGCCCGTCGGGGGCGCGATCGATGAAGTTGGCCACAGCTCCGCCCAAGACCAGGGCCAACGCCAGTCGTACTGTGCGCGTTGCTGTGCCGGTGGCCCGCCAGGTGAAGAGCGCCAGGGCGCCGATGATGAGGCCAGTGATGGCGAGAACGACGCCGGCGGGAAGGCCAGCGCCGAGGCTGAACGCCACCCCGGAGTTGAAACCCAGGCGCAGCTGCATTGGTCCCAGATCCACCGTGTGGCCGTCGGCCAGTGCTCCGCCCGCCCAAGTTTTAGCTCCGAGGTCCGCCGCGGCCAGCAGCATGACGGAGACGACCAGAGCAGTTCGCGCCCGGGCGCCTTGTTCGCCTTGGTGGGGTGGTGCAGTAGCGGGACTAACGTCCTTTGGCATGACGTCATCCTCCTCGACTCGAAACCGGAGGCGGCAGGAACCTCGATCGCGGCCAACCAAGCCCCCTCATGTGGAGGCGGTGGTCAGGCGCAGCAGGAGGTGGGTAGTTCGGTGTGGAAGGTGCCTGCGACCAGGCGCAGGGCTTCGGAGGTGGTCAGATAGGGGGCCCAGGTGTCGGCAATCTGGCGGGTGGTCATCCCGGCTGTGATGGCGTAGGTCGCGGCGAGCATGATTTCTCCGGCGTGGTCTCCGATGGCGCTGAGTCCGAGGATCCTCCCGGTTTCTGTTTCGGCGACCATCTTGATCGCCCCGCGGGTGTCCTGGTCGACTAAGGCGCGCGGCAGGTCCTCGAAGCTCATCACTCGGGTTTGGCACCGGTGCCCGGCGGCCCGGGCTGCGGCCTCGGTGAGCCCGGCGGTGGCTAGTTGGGGGCGGGAGAAGATCACCGTCGGCAGTCCGGTGTAATCGACGACCTCGGCTGGGGCCTGCGGATCGGTCCGAAGAGCGTTGACGGCGGCGGCCTTCCCAGTGGCAGCAGCGACGTAGACGAACTGGGGTGCCGTGGTGGCGTCTCCGGCGGCGAAGACCCGCCGGTTGGTGGTGCGCTGATGCTTATCGACGAGGATGAATCCGTCCGGGTCGGTGGTGATGCCTGCGGCTGGCAGGTTGAGGCGAGCTGTGGAAGGGAGACGCCCGGTGGCCACCAAGAGGTGCTCAGCGCAGAGGTTTCGGCCCGACGCTGTGCGCACCCTGACTTGTGCGTGCTGCCGGTCGACAGTGGTGGCGTGCTCTTCGACTACCGTGATCCCGTCTTGGGCCAGGGCCTGGCGCAGGATGGCGACCATCTCCGGTTCGGCGGCCGGGGTGATCCTGCCGATGATGGTCACCCGGGTGCCCAGATGGGCGAAGAGCTGGGCCTGTTCGATACCGACATAGCCGCCGCCGATGACGATCATGGACTCGGGCAGTTCAGTCAATTCCATGGCTGTGGTTGAGGTGAGATGCTCCACCTCGCCCAGCCCGGCTACATCCTTCGGTCGTGCCGGTTCTGCTCCGGTGGCCAGCACCACCGATCCGGCCGCCACCGGATCCCCATCGATGACCAGAGTGTCGGGATCGAGGAAGGATGCCTCCCCGCGGCGGACTTCGAAGCCATGGGCGTCCGCGACGTCGGCGTACTTGGTCCCTCGCAGCTGGGTGATCAGCTGGTCCTTTTGTCTGACCAGCGCTCCCAGATCAACGTCCCGGGCGAGGGTGGGGACCCCTGGGGAAGGGATTGGTCAGTGCGGCCTGGCGGGTGCCAGCAGCGGCCAGCAGCGCCTTGGACGGGACGCACCCGATGTTCACGCAGGTGCCGCCGATGGTGCCGCGCTCGATCACCAGCACCGTCCTGCCGGCCTGCCGCGCGGTGATAGCGGCCGCCATGGCTGCCCCGCCGGAGCCCACCACCGCCAAATCGAATTCGAAACCCGGTTCCATCAGATGGCCCCTCTCTTTCTTCGCTCATTAGGATGGACCTTCCAGCACACTGGAAGGTCAAACCAGGCGGTCTCGAAGGAACGGTAGATTCAATGAGGATCGGCGAACTGGCTGCCACGGCGGGCACCACTCCGAAAACCCTTCGCTACTACGAATCCGTGGGCCTGCTCCCGCCCCCACAACGAACCCTCAACGGTTACCGTGACTACCCCGAGCACGCGATCTCCCGGATCGATTTCATCCGGCGGGGCCAGAGCGCGGGACTATCGCTTGCCCGCATCGGTGAGATCCTCCGGATTCGCGATGACGGACAGGCACCTTGCGCTCACGTCGACACGCTCCTGGTGACTCGACTGGACGAGATCGACCAGCAGATAGCCGACCTCTTGCAGCTGCGTCAGACAGTCACCCAGCTCCAGACCGCCAACCGCACAGTGGACCCTGCGACCTGCCAAGCCGAAACGATCTGCCACTACCTCTGACTGGCGGAGCTGTGGCCCATGCGGGACGCACCTGGCTTCCCTGCCAGCCGGTGGCCGCGACCCGGCGGGGGGTTGTCAGGCGAGTCTCATGGTGGTCAGGCAGGTGAGGTCCTGGTCTCCGGTGGCGATCGGAACAGTGGCCGATTTGCCGTCGTAGTCGATGGTGAGTACGCCGGTGACGTCCCGGGGGAGCCAGAGTCCGAGGAAGCCGTTGTCATAGGTGGTGCGTGGTTCATCGATGAGGATGTCTCCGGTGGCGGTATCGGTGACGGTGACGTGCATCTCTTCAGTAGCTATCTCGCCGAGGCAGGTGGTCAGGCTGTGGAATTGGCAGGGGTGGGTGCTGGTGTCGTAGGGCGCCACTGCCAGATAGAACTGGTCATCTGGCATCGGAATTGTTGCGAGGCTCTCATCGCCACTGGTCAAGACCAGTTCGTTCGGCTGCACCGAGGCGATCAGATCGTCAGGCCTATCAGCGACCGGCATGGCGTCGAGTTTCTCGATGATCTGGGGCGCATCGAGACCGGCGAGTCCGTAGGACTCCAACGACGCGGTTGGCGTTCCCGTCGGTGCGTTGTCGGCGGGTCCGGTCGAGCAGCCGGCGAGAGTCAACGCGGCGGCAGCAAGCAACGCGGATGCGACTCGTCGCCGAGAGGTGTCGGTGGTGATCATTGTGGTTATCCTCGCTCCATCGCTCGTGTGACGGATTCTGGACTCAGGTCGAGGCGGCGTAGCAGCTGGGCGTTGAGGGCAACAACGACCGTCGAGAGCGACATGAGGATGGCGCCGACGCTCATGGGCAGCACGAATCCGATCGGGGCTAACACTCCAGCGGCGAGAGGCACGGCGGCGAGGTTGTATCCGGCGGCCCACCACAGGTTCTGCTTCATTTTGCGGTAGCTCGCGCGGGAGAGTTCGATGACCGAGAGCACCGAGCGGGGATCCGAGCTGGCCAGGATTACCCCGGCGGAGCCGATCGCCACGTCGGTCCCGGCGCCGATGGCGATGCCCACATCGGCTTGGGCCAGCGCCGGGGCGTCGTTGACCCCGTCGCCGACCATGGCGACCTTGCGGCCCTCGTGCTGGAGTTGAGCGACCTTGGCGGCCTTGTCCTCGGGCCGGACCCCGGCGAAGACCCGGTCGATGCCGAGCTCGGTGGCGACGGTGTCGGCGACGGCCTGAGCATCGCCGGTGATCATGACGACTTGCGCACCGGCAGCATGGAGCGCATTGACGGCGTCACGGGACTCCGGCCGGATCTCATCGGCCAACCGCAGTGCGCCGATCACCCGACCATCGGCGAGGACGTGCAGGATGATCGCGCCCTCGTCGCGCCACTGATCGACGACGGGCAGTTCGGCGCGGTCGTGTTGGTCGAGGAGATAGGGGCCGCCGACCTCGACCACGGTGCCCTCCACCGTGGCCTTCACGCCCACCGCTGGCGAGGAGGAGAAGTCGGTCGCCGTCGGCACGGCCAATTCCCGGGCTCGCGCCGCCCCGACCACAGCTCTGGCGAGTGGGTGCTCACTGTCGCTCTCGGCCGCAGCAGCGAGGGCGAGCACCTCGTCCTCGGTGTGTCCCTCGATCGGTTTGATCCCGGTGACGGTGGGTTCGCCTTTGGTCAGGGTGCCGGTCTTGTCGAACAGGACAGAGTTCACCGTTCGCATCGATTCCAGCGCGAGGCGGTCCTTGATCAGCACGCCGCCGCGGGCGGCGCGTTCGGTGGCGATCGAGACCACCAACGGAATCGCCAAACCCAGCGCGTGCGGGCAGGCGATCACCAGCACGGTGATCGTGCGCACCACCCCCGCATCCGGCATCCCCAGAACACTCCAGATGACAGCGGTGATCACGGCCGATGCGAGGGCGAACCAGAACAACCAGCCGGCCGCGGTGTCAGCGATGCGCTGGGCCCGCGAGGAGGATGCCTGCGCGTCGGCCACCAGCTTCTGAATTCCGGCCAGGGCAGTGTCGTCACCGATTGCGGAGACCTCGACGCGTAAGCCGGAGTCGGTGGCCACCGTGCCGGCGACCACCTGCTCGCCGATCTCACGCCGGACCGCCTTGGATTCGCCGGTCACCATGGACTCGTCCATGCTGGCCGAGCCGTCGATGATCCTGCCGTCGGCGGGCACAGAAGCACCGGGGCGGACAATTACGACGTCGCCGACCAGCAGATCGGCCGGTGCGACGGTGACCACGTCGTCGCCGTCGACCTTCTCGGCCTCATCAGGCAGCAGCGCCGCCAGAGAATCGAGTGCAGAGGTGGTGTGCGCCAGAGAACGCATCTCAATCCAGTGGCCCAGCAGCATGATGACCACCAGCAGCGCCAGTTCCCACCAGAAGTTCAGCTCATGATCCAACAAGCTCAGGCTTGCGCCCCAGGAGGCGATGAACGCCACGGTGATCGCCAAGCCGATGAGCAGCATCATGCCGGGCTGCCGAGCGCGAACCTCAGACACCGCGCCAGTAAGGAACGGCCGACCACCCCAGAGATAAATCACTGTGCCCAGGGCGGGGGAGACCCACCACACCCATCCGGCGTCGGGCAGCTGGTAACCGATGAGGTCGGCGAACATCTCGTTGAAGCCGACCACCGGCACCGCCAAGACGAGCATGATCCAGAACAAACGTCGGAACTGCCCGACATGGTCTCCGTGCCCGGCATGACCGCCATGGTCTTCATGGCCAGCGTGATGCTGCCCCGCATGGGCGTGGCCCGTCGTCTCCTGGGGCCCGTCCGGGTGATGGTGCTCAGCTACCGCCGTGTCTCGCTCGTTGAGGTGCCCGGCCGCGGCTCCGCCGGATCCGTGACTGTGGGCGTGGTCATGATGATCGTGCGACTGATTCATTTGGTCCCTTCCGTCTTGTCCATTGCCACCTGGTTGGCGTGATCTTCGAGCGGCATGCGTCCGGCAGCTTCGATATGCAGGAGTTTCGAGGGAGTGAAACAGCAAGAACATGATTCCCTGACAGCGGTGAGCCCTAGCGCATGATGTGTTCTAGGGGTCATGGACATCTCTTCCCGTGGGGCCAAGTAGCAGTTGCTCCGGGCCACGAGCCGATACCGCCGCAGGGTATCGAATCGTGCTGACATCTGTGCTCGGCCGACCACGTTCGTGACACCGCCCATCCCAGGATCGCCGTTCCCGTCGGTGATGACGCACGTCCTGGCGTTCTGGGGTCCGGCCGACAGTCAGGATCGTGGGTGAGCCAGCGGATTGTGGTGGAGATTGTGGAGGTTTGCTCAAGATGTTCGTCAGGGGAGTGGTTCGGGCTGGCGCCACGATGATGGCGGCTCCCTTCTAGGGCGCTCGGAACGATGGAAGCACCCTCCGCCGCTGCTGGTCTTTCGGGCGCCCAAGGGCGTGGGCCAGGGTGAGCTGCCTTTGGCCCGACTTCGTAGCCACATTGCTCGAACCCGAAGGCTTTTTCGGTGACGACCTGCGGTGATGGCCTGGGACGATTGGAACAACCGGGTTGCCAGCCCGGGATAGGGCCCGCGAGTTCGTCGAGCTAACCGGCGGCGTCGACCGGATCCTGAATTCGATCAGATGTCATGTTCTCTCCTGGTTTCTGCCGTGCGAGTTCATTGGCTTTCCCACCCGCAAACTATACCCCAACGGGGTATGTTGGTGAGGCGTGTTCACCGAATTTCGGGGCTCTGCTACATCCGCGAAGCATCCTGCTCGCGACCTTGCCGGGGCCTCCCATGCACCTACCCGCCCCCGCTTAGCGGGAGAAGCGGGCGATGGCGTCGGCCACTTCCTTGAATTTGATCTCTGCGGCCTCGTCGGACTCGTTCACTGCGTCGGCGACGCAGTGGCGCATGTGGTCGTCGAGCAGGCCGAGGGCGACGTTGCGCAGTGCGGAATTGATGGCGCTGACCTGGGTGAGGATGTCGATGCAGTACTGCTCCTCATCGATCATGCGGTGGATGCCCCGCACCTGGCCCTCGATCCGCTTGAGCCGGGCCTTGTAGCGGTCCTTTTCCTTCATGTAGCCGTGGTGACTGTGGGTCTCGCAGCCAGCGGCTTCGGCATCGTGCTCGGCTGCAGGGTCGATGGCGAGGTCCGGCGTATCCGTCATGACTGGCTCCTGGTCTGGTCGTGGTTGGGGGTCGCGTGGCTTGAGGTGAACCCGCGCAGGCGTAGGGAGTTGGTCACCACGAACACACTCGAGAACGCCATTGCGACGCCTGCGAGTATGGGGTTGAGCAGTCCGATCGCAGCGACGGGGATCAGTGCGAGGTTGTAGGCGAACGCCCAGAATAGGTTGCCCTTGATGGTGCCCAGGGTCCGGCGTGACAGCCTGATCGCGTCCACGGCGGATCGCAGGTCGTCGTTCATCAGAGTGATGTCGGAGGCTTCGATCGCCACGTCCGTGCCGGCGCCCATCGCCAGTCCGAGCTCGGCCCGGGCGAGAGCTGCCGCGTCGTTGACGCCGTCGCCGACCATGGCGACGTTCTTGCCCTTGGCCTGCAGTTTCTCGATCTGGGCGACCTTGTCGTGGGGCATGACCTCGGCGATCACGTTGGCCGGATCAATGCCGACCTCGCTGGCCACGACACGTGCGGCTCCGGCGTTGTCGCCGGTGAGCAGCCACGGGGTCAATCCGAGAGCTTTGAGTCCGGCTACCGCCTCGGCGGAGGTGGGCTTGACGGTGTCGCGGACGGTGATCACGCCCGCGACGGTGCCGTCGATCTGGGCGACCACAGGGGTGCCGCCCTGCTTCTGGGCATCGTCGAACGCGGTCCGCAGGTCCGCCGGCAGGGAGCCCTCAGGGCGACCAATGGTCACCACGGCACCGTCGACGGTGCCCGTGACGCCACGGCCTGCAGTATTGGTGAACCCGGTGACCTCCGGCAGAATGGCGGATCCGGCCTCCCTGTCGGCCACGGGGCCCTCGCCCGCCAGACTCTTTGCACCCTCGCGGGCGATGGCCTGGGCGATCGGGTGCTCGGACGCGGCCTCCACCGCAGCGGCCTTGACCAGCAGATCCGTCCGGTCGAATCCGGCGGCAGTGGTGACCTGGCTGACGGACATCACTCCGGAGGTGACGGTGCCGGTCTTGTCCATGACGATGGTGTCGACGCGCCGGGTGGACTCTAGGACCTCGGGCCCCTTGATGAGCAGTCCCATCTGGGCGCCGCGGCCGGTACCGACCAGGAGTGCGGTGGGAGTGGCCAGGCCCAGTGCGCACGGGCAGGCGATGATGAGCACGGCCACGGCGGCGGTGAACGCGGTGGCCAGTCCCGCTCCCACCACAAACAAGTGCACGAGCAGGGTGATGATCGCGATGACGATCACGATGGGCACGAAGACCTGCGAGATGCGGTCGACCAGTCGTTGGACCGGGGCCTTCTTGGACTGCGCCTCGGTGACCAGCTTGGCCATCTGGGACAGTGTGGTGTTCTCGCCGGTGCGGGTGACCTCGATCAGCAGTCTTCCCGAGGTGTTCATGGTTGCGCCGGTCACCGTGGAGCCGGACGTGACCTCAACCGGGACGGATTCGCCGGTGAGCATGGACTCGTCGATCGCGGACGAACCCTCGGTGACGCGACCGTCGGTGGCGATCTTTTCGCCCGGGCGCACCACGACGATGTCGCCGACCTTCAACTGACCCACGGGGATGCGGACCTCGACGCCGTCGCGGAGGACGGCGGCGTCCTTGGCTCCCATGTCGAGGAGCGCCTTGAGTGCGGCGGAGGACTGCCCCTTGGCCTTGGTTTCAAACCAGCGGCCCAGCAGCAGGAAGGAGATCACCACGGCGGCGGTCTCCAGATAGATCTCGTCCATCGTGGAGTTTGTGGGCAGCAGATGCACTTCCATGGTCATGCCGGGCATGCCGGCGTTGCCGAGGAACAGTGCCCACAGTGACCAGAGGTAGGCGGCCGCCGTGCCCATGGAGACCAGGGTGTCCATGGTGAACGAGCCGTGCCGCAGGTTGGCGAGGGTGGCCTTGTGGAAGGGTGCGCCTCCCCAGAAGAAGATGGGGGTGGCCATGGTCAGCACGGCCCACTGCCAATTGGTGAACTGCAGTGCCGGGATCATGCTCAGCAAGACCACCGGGACCGTGAGTGCAGCCGAGACAATCAGACGGTGTTTGAGGTCTGCGGTCTCGCGTTCCCTGGCCTCCTCGATCTGGTCTCGGGGACCGGCGCCGCCACCTGCGGAAGTTGCGTCCACAGCCTGGTCGTCGTCATTCTTCATCGTGAACGCGTCGTATCCCGCACCGCGCACGGTCTCGATGAGCGCGTCCGTGTCGACCTTGCTCGGGTCGAAGGAGATGGACGCGGACTCGGTGGCGAAGTTGACCGTGGCGTCCACCCCGTCGAGCTTGTTGAGCTTGCGCTCGACCCGCCCCGAGCACGAAGTGCAGGTCATGCCCGTGACGCCCAGATCTATGTCGATCAGGTCCACCGCGGGGTGCATCTGGGAGGGTTGAGTCTGGGTCATCGAGGATCAATCCTTCACGGTGAACGGGTGGTGTGCTCGGGGCCAGGGATCTCGCCAGCTGCTGGGGCTGGCGAGATCGCTTCGCGTCAAGAGGTGACGGTGTAGCCGGCTTCCTTGACGGCGGCGACGACCTGCTCGTCGGTGAAGCCCTCGCCGGAGACCGACACCGTTCCGGTCTTGCTCGAGGCCTCCACCATGGAGACGCCCGCGATTTCGCCGACTTCCTCCTTGACCGACGACTCACAGTGTCCGCAGGTCATGCCCTGGACGGTGTACTCCTTGGTGCTGGTAGCCATGACGGCTCCTTCCGTTGACGGGTGTAGTTCGTTGAGACATCCGATGGCTCGGATCAATCCGAACACCAATGAACATATACCCCGTAGGGGTATTGGTCAAGGGTGATGTTCGCTTGTGTCCGCGGCTCACTCCGCCTGCACTCTGATCGCCCGGACGCCGTATGGATTGACCAGTAGGCGGGCGCAAGAGCCGTGGCGGCAAGGTCTTTGGAAGCGCGGAGACGAGCTCACCGTGCTGGCGGTGCAGCGCGAACCAGGCCCTTGCTGCCGCAGTCGAGCAGTTCGTCATAGAGACGGGCGACGCGTATTAACGCAGGCCAACACCCGGCCATGTCTGTATCCGCAACCAATTGTTCGGAACCCTGGCCGAGGGCCTCTTAGGCTAGGTCGGCATTTCCAGCACGCCAGGTTTCCCACGGGATGTTCCAGTCGCCCAGCCCGTCGGTCCCGGGAAGCGTCGGTCCGACGGTATTGATGACCTTGACCACGTCGCCCCGGTTGCTGCTGTGCTGGAACGACTTGGCGTAGGCGTCGGTGACATTGATACAGCCGTTACTGACGTTGGTGAAGCCCTGTTGTTCAACGGACCATGGGGCGGCATGGACGTAGATCCCGCTGTAGGACATCTGGGTGGCCCAGTTGACTGAAAGCCGGTAGCCGTCGGCCGAGTCGACCGGCACACCAAACGTCGATGAATCCATGATGAGCGATTCGTATCGGTCGCCGATGTAGTAGGTGCCGTTCGGGGTGGGTGTCGATGCCTTTCCTAGTGAGACCGGGCTACTGCTGGCGACCTCGCCATTGATTCGGGTCGTCATTGTCTTGGTGTTGTCGTCGATCGTGGTGATGACCTCGTCGCCGATCGTGAAGTTGCTGTTTGCGTCCTGGGCTCCGTAAAGGCCTTCGCCCATATCGGTGCCGTAGATGTTGACGTCGACGTCGACCTCGGTGCCCGGTGCCCAGAATTCGGCGGGGCGCCAGCGAACCTCCGAGGGCGACACCCAGTAGAAGGCTCCTTCGACGGCGGGGGTCGTGGTGACCTCGATGGCGTCCTGGACGGCCTTACGGTCGCCGACGGCGGACTCGAAACGCACCGCGACCGGCTGCGCGATACCTACCGTGTGGCCCTGACCGGTCACCAGGCTCGCGCTGGTGGTCGAGTTCGGGACCACGGTGCTGAACGAGGACGAGTCTGTAATCGTCTTACCGTCGTCGTTAGTAGCGCTCGCCTCGATCGAGTAATCCCGGTTGTAGCCCAGAGTCTCGGTGGTGCGCCACTGGGAGCGTTCCGCGTTGAACTCGCCTTCGACCTCGCGGCCTTCTTCGTTTGTGACCGTGACATCGTCGAACGCACCGTCTGTCACATCCAGAACGATCGGTTCCCGCGGCGTCGCGGCCACTGTCCCATCTTCGAACGAGGTGTGAATGACGGCCGCAGCGGCGGGGGCTTCTTTCGGTGCAGCGGCCGTCGAGGTGTCCTCGGTATCTCCGATCGTGCACGCGCTCAGCCCTACTGCGGCCACTAAGGCCACCGCGACCGAGGCAAGCCGTTTCGCCGGTGTGCGCTCTGGTGCGGCTCCGCCTGCGAGCATCGCTTCTTTCCTCGCCACTTCTCCCTCGAGTTCGTATGCGTTCTGACCGGTAGTTTCCATTCCGTCTTCGGTCGGCCTTGGTTTGCGCCGCCGATGACGTTTCAGGGAATCGTTAATGTATGAAGTGACCGTCCATCAGCAGCGTAGGCAGTGTCCTGGTCCGCGGCGATGATGGCTTCGACATCACCGACGACTGGTCCCTGCTGCCACTCATCGTCGTTGACGTTCTTGCGCCAGGCGGTGCCGTCGGTGTCGATCCCCCAGAGGGTGCCGTCTTCGGCTGCAGATATCAGCAGGAGTTCGGGAGCAGCTGGTACTGATGCGAATGTGCGCCCGATGTCGGTGCTGAGTTGTAGGCCTCCTGCGGTTGTGGCCCAGATGCCCTCGTCGGTAATCGCCAATGCTCTCGCGGCTATCTCGATGCCGTCGGTCCAACTGACGCCCGAGTCGGTGGACGTTCGAATTCCGTTGGCGGTGTCGAATCCGACAAGGGTGTTTCCGTCGGTGGTCAGGGCGTGAAAGTCGACTTCGCCGGAGAGGGATTTCGTCGCCCACGACTGGCCGCCGTCGACACTCTCGATGAGTCCGAGAGGATTGGGGGCGGAGCTTGACGGGCCGGGATGGCCCGAGGCGTAGAGGTTATCCGTCCCGGGCGCGCCTGTGAGCCCCATGAAGTCGTCGTCGGCGTCGCCGACGCGGGTGGTCGCGCCATCGGGGTTGAGGACGAAAAGCCCCGTATGCGTGCCGGCCAGCACCCTTCCCTCAGCATCGAGGTGGAGTCCGTGCACATGGTCAAGCGCGGGTGTTAATGCGGTGCCGACCGTCGATGAGGCGTCCCCGGATTCGGGTGCTGGCGTCTGCTGCGGGCTTGAACACGCGGTCGCGGTGAGAGCCGATGCAAGGATGGCTATTGGGGTCCAGGCCCGCTTTCGGTGCGAAAGCATGAGTGCGTATCTCGTTTCTGGCAGGGACAAGAAAATGTGTTGATGTCCAGACGGTCTCCGGCGGGGTCGGACTGCCATCGACCCCGCCGGGAATGCGAGCTTTCGTTTTTTTACATGGAGTCGAGCATCTGCTGCATGGTGTCGATTTCCTGCTGCTGGGTGTCGATGATGGTTTGCGCCAGATCGACAGCCGGCGGGTACGTGCCGTTCTCCACCTGGTCTTCGGCCATGGCCACGGCACCTTCGTGGTGGGCGATCATCTGGTTAAGGAACAACTCGGCAGCCTCAGGGCCGGGAGCGTCGGACAACTGCTGCAATTCCTCATCGGAGAGCATGCCCTCCATCTGCGCCATGTCATGGTCACCGCCCATGTCCATGCCTTCGGGCTGCGTCGGCTCGCCCCACTGCTCAAGCCAGTCGGTCAGCTGCGCGATCTCGGGCCCCTGGGCCGCCTTGATCTCCTCGGCCAGCGAGGTGACGTCGGCGGGGACATCATCCTTGGACAAGATGATGTCGCTCATCTCGATGGCTTGCTCATGGTGGGGGATCATCATCTGGGCGAACATCACGTCAGCCTCGGAATGCTGAGCTGATTCCTCTGCCTGCTCGGTGGTCGAACTCCCGCTGGTCGCAGTGGTCTCGACGGCGGTCGTGGTCTCGCTGGCCGTGTCGGTCTCGTCGCTGGTGCAGGCGGACAGCCCCAGCAGGACCGCGGCGGCAGCGGCGGTCATCACAAGCTTCTTTCGATTCATCTGGGTTCCCTTTCTTCTGCGGACTTTCGGGCCCGCGAGTGGATCACCTTGCCGGTCAGGCGAGGTAAGACAGAGTGGTCATCATCCCGGCCTCTTGGTGATAGGCGTTGTGGCAGTGCAACGCCCACTGGCCAGGATTATCGGTGTCGAACTCGATCTCAATAGTGCGCATCGGCCGAATCGTGACGGTATCCTTGCGAAGCCCGCTGTCCGCGAGCGCGAACGTATGTCCGTGCAGGTGCATCGGATGGAACATGTCGGACATGTTCCGCATCCGCATCCGCACCCGCTCCCCACTGTTGACCTCCAGCGGCACCGAATCCGGGTGGACTTGGCTGTTGAGGGTCCACCGGTACGGCGACATCGTCCCGCCCAGGTCAACACTGTGGTACCGATCATGACTTTGGCTAGACAGACGTACTGCCTCGCTGGGGGATAAGTCGGTACCCAATAGCGGACGCCGGTCCACTTCGACTGGTCGGGAATTCGTCGGGAGATCGCCCGCTGCTGTACGTACAAGGGCCTGCGCGTGGCCATCCTTGCCTTCGGGCTGAGCGAACAACGGGAACACGCCGTCGCCGAGCGTGACCACAACATCGAACCGTTCACCCATACCGATCAGAAGAGAATCGGTGTCCTCGGGAAGCACGGGAAAGCCGTCAGTGTGAGTGACGGTCATCCGGTGCCCGCCAAGCGCGACCCGGAACGCGGTGTCGGCGCCGGCATTGACGAACCGGATGCGCACGCGTTGGCCCCGCGACGCTCTCCAAACGTAGGGGTCGACAGGGAGTCGACCATTGATCAGAAAGTGCGGGTAGGTGACATCCCCGGCGCTGCCGAGGATGGGGGACATCATCGACCCCTCACCCCCGTGCATGTCCATCATGTCGTGGTCCATCCCCTGCATCCCGGCATCTGCGGTGTCGGCACCGATGCCCAGATCACGGGCGACATCGTCGGGAGTCCGACCGGTCCCGTCGACCCAGTCGTCAAGGACCACGAGCCATTCATGGTCGTAGTCGCCGGGCTCGCCCGGATCATCGATGATCACCACTCCGTACAAGCCCCGATCGAGTTGCAGACCCGAATGTGAGTGGTAGAAGTACGTGCCCGGGTCTGGGGCGGTGAAGTCGTAGGTGAACGTGGTGCCTGGTGCGATCGGGTCCTGCGTCAACCCGGGAACCCCGTCCATGTCGTTGCTCATGGCGATCCCGTGCCAGTGCACGCTGGTCTCCTGGGGCAGCTGGTTGTCCACGGTGATCTGCAGCCGCTCTCCAGCTTGGGCCCGCACCAGTGGGCCTGGCAATTGTTGGTCGTATCCCCACGTTGAGACGACTCGGCCACCCAGATCAACGTCGACCGGACGGGGGGTCAACTGCGCAGATACCACCGTTTGGCCGGGGGAGCGTCGCTCCTGCTCAAGCCGCCTCACGAGATCTGACGAGGCTCCCACGGGACTGCCCGTGGCTGCTCCGGAACCAGAACATGCAGTCAGAGCGCCGGCGCCGGCGAGAAGCGATCCGGCCAAGAAAGACCGGCGGGAGACCAGCACGCGCGGCGCACGTCTTAGCGCACCTGCCCGCCCCGTGGCGTCAGCGTTCATCATGATCGGCGTTTCGCGAAGTCGCGGTCCCTACGTGAGATCCGAAAGAGATACCGGAAGAGACGACCCCAGTAGCAGGAGAGTGAGACCCGCGTAGGTGCCGATGCCCTCCGAAAAGACTGGTCGTCAAGGCCAGAACCATCGCCCAGAAACCGAGTACGAACGCGATCAACAGGACGATGTCGATCCAGTTCATACCGTAAAACCACCCCATCAGACTCAACTCCTTGCCTGTCTTAGAAACTCGATTCTGCGGGGCGAAATGCGAGATCTGGGTCATCGTTTCGTCAAGATCCGATCAAGGTTCTTTTCGGACAGACAGACTCGACTCGAGTTAGGAGAGACCATCGGAGCACTGTCAGATCGGCAAAGTGGTGTCTGAGACGGCGAAGTCGCGGAGCCAGTACACGAACTGCGTCCATATGCCGCTGAGCAGCAAGATTCCGACGACAATGAGCATGATGCCGCCGACGATCTGAATCGTTCGCGTGTGTCGTTGCAGCCAGCCCACCGTGCGGATGGCTCTCGTCGAACCGAAGGCCACCACGATAAAAGGCAGTCCGAGCCCCAGGCAGTACGCCACGATGAGCAGTACTCCGCGTGCGGCGTCGAGTCCGGTTCCGGCGGCCACCGACAACGCCGCTGCCAGCGTCGGTCCGAGACACGGCGTCCATCCCAGGGCGAAGACGGCGCCAAGTAGCGGCGCGCCCGCCCAGGTGGAAAGCGCTTTCGGCTGCATTCGAGTGTCCCTCTGGAGGGCGGGTATGGCCCCGATGAACACCAGACCCATCAAGATGGTCACCACACCGCCGAGCCGCTGCAGCAATTCTTGCTGGGGGGCGAGGTATTGCACGGTGCCCAGCACCATCGCCGACAGCAGCACGAAGACCACCGTGAATCCAGCAACGAATAGCACCGCGGCGAGGACGACTCGTCGTCGCGATGACACCCGCTGACGCTGCTGTTCAAGAGTGAGCGTGCTGGCTTCGGCGCGGCGTTGCTCGGCGGCCTGCACGGTCACCGCCGGGCGCTCTGCACCCACGATGCTGGCCATATATGCCAGATACCCGGGCACGAGCGGGACTACGCACGGCGAGGCGAACGAGACGAGTCCCGCAAGGACACATGCTCCCAACGCGAGAAGTAGAGGCCCGGAAGCAGCTGTTTGTTGGAACGTCTGGCCAATGGATTGCGCGATCAGCACTGTGTTCATGCAGCGTCGCTTTCAGCAGGCTCGGCCAGCAGTCTCTCGATGACCGGCTCCAACTGGGTGTCGGTGATCTCTGCTAGATATACCGCAGCGACTCGGTGCTGTTTGTCGAGAATCAGTGTCGCTGGCACCACCGAGGTGGGGAAACCATGTAGCGCTGCCACCGCGGCCTGCGATGGGTCCCAAATTGAGGGATAGGTGACCCCGTAGTCCTTGATGAAGTCGACAGGCTTTTGCCGATTCGGGTCGCGCAAGTTGACGCCGAGATTGGTGAACCCTTGCGCCTGGTACTTGTCCTGTAGTCGCTGCAGGTCGTCGGTTTCCGTCCGGCAGGGAGCACACCACTGACCCCACAGGTTGATCAGCACCACCTCGCCAGGAAAGTCTGCGACCGCCACAGTGGCCTCCGGATCTACTACTTCCGGGCCAGACATCGGCGCGATCTTCTGGCGGTCCGCCGGCGGATCATAGAAGATCTCAATCTGGCCGCCCGGGCTGACAAAATCGAACGTCTCACCTGAAGCGACGGCATCAGTGCCGCTAGCGCAGCCAGTAAGTACAAGCGAACTCACCACCACTGCGGCCAGTTGGCATCTTGCCCGTCTGCCCCAGCTACCGGGCTGCGCAGCCTTGCCGAACACATCCGTCGTCATCACAGCATCAGCACCACTCTTGCCTGCACAGTCACACCGGACGATTGTGCCGCCCCTACCCCATTGGTTCGGTCGGGGTTCGATGAAGGTCTGATCAAGATTCCCAAGAGAAGCTGTGGGCACCGCGAGACCGATGCACAGTGTGCAGCTGACACGAGAACCGGATTCCGAGTGCAAAAAAGGAGACCCCCATGGCGCATGGGCATGGTGGACACGGGCAGGTGCAGGCTCGTGGGTGGGGCATGGCTATCTCGGCTTGGCTGACGGGAATCTACTTCGTCATCGAGTTGGCGATCGGGCTGTGGACCGGCTCGGTTGCGGTGATCTCGGACGCTTTTCACACCTTCTCGGCGGTCGGTGGTGTCCTAGTCGCCATCTTCGCTGCTCGACTCGCCCGCCGCCCCGCAGACGAAAATCGCAGCTTTGGCTGGTACCGCGCCGAGATCGTAGGCGCGCTGGTCAATGGCGGTTTCCTGCTAATCATGGCGATGGTGGTGATCGTGATGGCTGCCATGCGCATGAATGCTCCGGTTGACCTGCCCACGACGCCCATGCTGTGGGCAGCCGCGGGAGGCTTGCTTACCGAAATCGTCGCCCTGAGCCTGATCTGGAAACAAAGCCGCAGCGACATGAACGTTCGTGGCGCGTTGTGGCACATCATCCAGACCTTCGTCGGCAGCCTGCTCGTCATCGTCACCGCACTAGTGATCAAGTTCACCGGGTTCTTGCTGATCGATCCGCTGCTCGGTTTGGCGTTCGGCTTCGTGCTTGTATGGGCAAGCTGGAGCATCCTGCGCGACGCCACCCATCTGCTCATGGAGGGCACACCCGACGAGGTCTACCTGTCTGACGTGACTGAAGACCTGGCAGCGATAGATGGGGTGGAAGACGTCCATCATGCCCATGCTTGGGCACTAACCAGTGGACGTTTCGTGTTCTCCGGCCACCTGCGCACCTCCGCAAGCGCCGATCCGCCCATCGTTCTCCAATCCGCCTCCAACTTGCTTCAGGATCGGTACGGCTTCTTCTTTTCTACTGTGCAGGTGGAGACCGACTGTCCCGATGAGTCTGCGGCAGCAGCGATCGACATCACACGTGCGGCGGGTACGAGGAGGGGGCAGGAGTAAGGACCTTGATCCTGCTTGCGTTGATCGCGGTTTAGTCACCCGGGACGATTGCGGGGTGGCTCCGGCCGGCCCGCGTTCGAACCAAAAATCACGTCGGGGTAACGGTCGGGCGATGCCGTAGATGAATAACAAATGGCGTATGAACTGCTGATTTCTGGATTCTCAGGAAACTCTCCGTGACAGGACGATATGCAACTGTTACCTTTTCGGGAGTCTCCAGTGGTCGTCGGTATGAAGCTGCGACCATCGCTTAAGTTGAAGGAATCAATCATGTCGAGCTCCTCCAAGAGCGTTCCGTTCGCCGATCTCATGGACTCGCTTGGTGTGGGCCACCGCATCTCTGCTGGTGGGCGTCATCGCGCCAACCGATCCAGGGGAGTGGGCCGGATCGCCGCCACCACGCTGGCTGGCGCCGCAATCGCCGGTGGCGCGGCGCTTAGTGTCGCCCCTGCGGCCGCTGCCCAATCGTCTGATCCCGAGCACGTCGGACAGATGGTCGAAGAGGCTGCCGCCCGCTATGGCATCGGAGCTGACGCGGTCCGCCAGTATGCAAGTCAGGCCCCCGGGCTGAGCCAGGCGCTCGGATTCGATACTGCTCAGTCGTCGTCTTCGGCGTTTTCGGTCGCCAGCCAAGCTCACAGGCCGACTGATGGAACGATCACCTCTGGCTTCGGCTCGCGGTGGGGCGCTAACCACAATGGCACCGACATCGCTGCGCCGATCGGCACACCCTTGTATGCAGCCAAGTCCGGCACGGTCGTGGCCTCCGGCCCCGCTTCCGGTTATGGGTTATGGATTCGCATCAAGACCGATGACGGCTATCTCTTGGAGTATGGCCACAACAATGCCAACTACGTCACCGAAGGCCAGCAGGTCACCGCCGGCCAGGTGATCGGTGAAGTCGGTAACCGTGGCTACTCGACTGGTCCGCATGTGCACTTCGGCGTACAGAATCCCGCCGGCCAGTGGATCGACTCGGTGTCATGGTTGGCCGCGAACGGCGTCGTCATCTGAGGACGTAGACAACGACCTGCTGCTCGACACTTCCGATCCAGGCCCGGATGCCACAATTCGGCACGCAACACGCTGATCTCGCCGGATCGGAACCATCCCTGCCGACAGTGGCGGGAGGCGGGCACGATTAATGATCGCCGGAGCTGGTGCCGACAGGAGGGCCCCGATGCCGACCGTCTTGCCATCACGCCTACCGTGAACGGCGTGCAGAGGGTCTTTCGCGTGATGACGCCGGGGTGGTTGATTTCCTTCATCGCCGTCGCACTGTTCGTCTATACGTGCTTCACACTGTTGGCGCCATGGCAGTTAGGCAAGAACGAGGATTTGAAGACGCGCAATTCCCAACTTCTTCACAGCGTCGAAGCCGATCCAGTGCCGTTGACGGAATTGACGGCGCGGGACGCGCCGTTGGACGAATCCGAGTGGCATCGGGTCACAGTAACCGGTCGCTATCTGCCCGAAGACGAAGTGCTCTTGCGGCAGCAAGCTGTCGACGGGGAACAGGTTTACCAAGTTCTCACCGCATTTCGGACCGAGGGCGGCGATGATCTGCTTATTAATCGTGGATGGGTTCGCGTTGGCGAGAACAACACGGTGCCGACCTACCCGGCCGCGGTAGCCGATCCAGTGACCATCACCGCCAGGCTCAGAATGCCCACCGACACCCCGGCCGAACCGATAGTTCTGCACGATCGTCACATGGTGCGCTCCATTGAAACCTCGACGATCGGTCGGGTTCTGGATCTCGATCTTGCTGGCTATCATCTCCAGCTCCCCGGAGGTCAACCAGGATCACTCGAGCCAACTCCGATACCGGAAGTCGAGGCGGGTTCGTACCTGTCCTATGGGCTTCAATGGCTTGCATTCGGAGTTCTAGCGCCAATTGGGCTTGGCTACTTTCTGTGGAGTGAAATCCGGGAGCGGCGCCGCCAACGTAGCCAGGGCAACGACGAGCAAGGCAGCCTAGGCGACGGTGCTGTGGGACCTGGTGACAGGGATATCGATCCTGATGTCGTATCCGGTCATATTGCTGAGGTGGATGCGGCCACGGAGGCAGTGGCCCATGACCGCCTCGTAACGATGACCGTTCGTGATCGCTACGGCACCAGATTTGAGGCTGAACGCCGACGGCGTCTACGTCCGAGAAATAGGCTCGATTACTGAGTCCAATCCTCGAGCTGGCTCTCGCCCTTACCTCGCGGGAGCTCATCAATTTCTCGCCCTCGGCGCCCTGCCCGACATGCTCACGTTGAGCGCCTGCAGCCGGCCCGGCCGACGACGGGTCCGCTCCCGATATCGGCGCGCACTCATGGCCGGGGATCTCAGCCCCGCCGACGGCGGCTAGCAATCCACCCCACCAGCATCGCGAATACTGCGGTGACCGTGATGATGAGTTCAGGAATTGAACGTAATCGGGTGGCAAGTGTGAACTCGGTATTGAGCGGGACCTGTGCGACGAGGGCATCGGCAGTGAACATTTCGGTCTGCTCGAGGACATCGCCATTCGCCGCGATAATCGCGCTGACACCGCTGGTGGCCGCTACCACCACCGTGCGGTTGTGTTCGACAGCGCGCAGCCGCGACATCGCCAGCTGCTGATAGGTCATGTCGGTATCGCCGAAGGTTGCATTGTTCGTTGGTACCGCGATCAACTGCGCCCCCGACCGAACCGACTCGGATACCAGATCATCGAACGCGACCTCATAACAGGTGGCCACAGCGAGCGGTGTCTCATCGATGGTCACCACACCATCGCCGTTACCGGGCACGAAGTTGCCCGCCTGCGCGGCATAAGGCGAAAGCTTGCTCACGATCGATCGCATTGGCAGATATTCACCAAATGGAACCAGGCGTCTTTTGTCGTGCGCATCGCCAGGTCCTGTTCCTTGCTCCCACACCAGCGCTGTATTTCGGGTGGTACCGGAGCCAGTGGACACCACCGCCCCCACAAGGATTGGAGCGCCGATCGCCTCTGTGGCCGCATCGATCTGTTCTGCAGCGTCGGCATTGCGAAACGGGTCGATGTCTGATGCGTTCTCCGGCCAGATCACCAGATCCGGTGCGGGCTTCACCCCCGCTGCGACCTCGGCGGCGAGAGCGTCGGTACGAGCCACATGATTGTCCAGTACAGCGCGCCGTTGCGCGTTGAAATCCAGACCGAGTCGGGGCACGTTGCCCTGGACTAGGGCAACCGTTTTAGAGGGGGTGGTGACCGCTGCGGTAGGGACGGGCATCGAGCCGAGTGCAGAGGCGGTCACAAGCACCGACCCGAGCAGCGACACCGAGCGCCAGGCGGAGCGCCGAGCAAGTCCGACGACCACTGCAGCCGTCGCGCTGCCCACCAGTGCAACGGACAGGCTCACCCCTGGCGCCCCAGCGATCTGAGCGATCGCCAGCAATGGTCCATCAGTCTGACCGAACGCCAGCCGGCCCCAGGGAAACCCACCGAAGGGCAGGCGCGCTCGAACCGCTTCGGTGGCCACCCAGCAGCACGCGATCCACAGTGCAGCCCCGGGCAGCCGCGCCACCAGTGCGGTGGCCCCAGCGAAGACAGCGACTGCCACGGCCTGTAGCGCCGCTAATGCTAGCCAGGGGACAGCGCCGACATAAACCCCCACCCAGGGCAGTAAAGGTACGAAGAACCCGAGACCAGCCAGGTATCCCAATCCGAACGCGCCGCGCACGCCGATCCCTCGGACCGACAGAACCAAAATGGCAAGACCGGCCGGGGCGAGAAACCACAAGGATAGAGGCGGGAAACTGGTGTACAGCAGTATTCCTGCGCCCAATGACGACACCATTCGACCAAGCGCACGGCCGACGGGGTGACTATTTAGCCACCGCCGAGAAGGCGTTGACCGCGGTTGATTTCGGGTAACCCCGCCCATCCTGAGGCCGACTGCTGGCAGTACCACCGATTGCGGCCCACGGTTCTTCTGTCGTGTTGTCATGTCACGCTCGCGAGGTGTGCTCTCGTCTTCCGCAGAGGTCGCGGGGGGAGCGAATCGAACCCGTTCACGGCCTCGCTGAGTCCACGCGCGCGGCCCCGGAGCGGGGCCCGGCACATGCCTCCGACCGGGACGCACAGAGCGGATCGGAAGCATATCTGCCGGGTCACCCGGCGAGCTGGCCGATCTGGAACTCGGCGAGCCGCGATTGTGGCTGGGACGCTCCACTGTGCTGGTCGGTGAAACTCTCTGTCCCGTCTGTGCCGCACAGCTGCTCGATCCGGTCCGGCCCGCCCGGGTGTTGGTCGACCCACGCGGTGAGGTCGTAGACGATGTTCTCGATCACGGTCCAACACGAGTCGGTCGAATCGTTCTGCTGGACCTCGGCCATCGTGACCTGTTTCTCGGCTCTCTCGCCCGTCTGGAGCTGCTCTGCCTGCTCTGGCGCGCCCGTGTCGTTCCCGGCGCAGCCCACAGCTAGGAGCAGGGCGGCGGTGGTGCCGGAGGCGGTGAGTGTCCTGCGCAGTCTCATTCGATCTCCTCGTATAGTGATCTACCGAAAGTCCAGGCGGCCAGCCACGTACACAGGACCGTGAGCACCAGGGCTACGCCGATGTGGAATGCCAAGGTCGAGCTGCCCCCTAAGCTCGCTTGGGCGAACGTGGCCCCGAACAGGACGAGGGCGACGACTGCAGCCCAGCGACCTCGCCGTGTAGCCCACGCGCGCCACCCTAGAACCAGAGCCAGCACGCCGGTGAGGAGATGAAGGGCGATGGCGGCCGAGCTGTGGACGTCCAGACTGGTGCCGTCCTGGACCAGCACCCCTGCCGAAGTGAAGAGGAGTCCGAGGGCGCTGACTGTCACTAACGCCACCGCTCGTGCGAGCAACAACAATCGTCCGGAAATCTGTAAATCTTGTGATCGCGACACTTTCCCTTTCTCGAGCTGCTCGTCCACTTCTTCGTGGTGGGAGGCGGCCGGCGACCCGCCCCACTTGTCCCCCAATGCCGCACGCACTGTCACATCTGGAGATTGTGCTGTGCTGACCTCTTGATTCGGTCGGGGTTTGATGAAGGTCTGATCAAGATCCCGGACGTGACGGTCGCTGACGCGGTGCTGATTTGGTGCGCGGCCAGTTGGGGTGAACCTGGGTGAAGCCTGTCAGGACGTCCAGCTTCCGAAGGCCTTCCCATGTCGCCCACGTAGTCCCTGACACTCGCAACAGGCAGCTTGATGAACGCTGCCAGAGGCTGTGGTCAGAGGGAGACTCTAGGCACGATGCACGCTGGTGGGGGCCGCTCCCGGTCGTTCTTCGACACGGGTGACGAGGCCCCCACTTCTTGCGACGGCGGACTCTGCTCGTCTAAGTTCGAGCAGAAGTCACATCACGAAACCATCACGGTATAGCGGCAGGGGAGACACGGCGGCAGTGGAGCGAAGACGTGCACACCGCGAGGAACACCCTTCAACTGTCGACATCTGGGCGAGTTCTGGTCGCCCTCGAGGTGGCGGTACGCATCGCCAACCCTCCGCCCGGCCCGAGTTACGCGATCAGGTCGTCGTCGTCACGGTCGCCGCCGGGGCCATCGTGTCCTCGATAAGTTTTCTAGTGGACCAGCACACAGAGGCTGGTGGTGAGCACATTCACCTCATCGCGCACGAGGAGTCGATCAGTCCTGCTGGCCAGTCTGGAGACATAGCCCTTCCCCCGGCTGAACTGCCTGGGCCCGTTGCGGTGCAAGGCGACATCCCGCTGGAGAGCGCTGCCGCCATGGTGTCGTCATTGGCGGCAGGCACCGAAATCGACGCTCGCCGGCAAGTTGCCGAGGAGACCGCGCGCCGTCCAACAGCAGCGATGCCGACAGTCGGGACCCTCACGTCTGAGTTCGGCCAACGCTGGGGCTCGCTCCACGGCGGCATCGATATCGCAAACGTGATCGGAACCCCGATCGTGGCGGCCACTGACGGGACCGTCATCGATGCCGGCCCGGCGCAAGGGTTCGGCAATTGGGTCCGACTGCTGTCGGATGAGGGCACGATGACCGTTTATGGACACATGGAAGAGGTTCTCGTGTCCACGGGCCAGCGTATACAGGCTGGACAGACGATTGCCCTCATGGGAAGTCGTGGCTTTTCCACCGGGTCGCACTTGCACTTCGAGGTGTGGTTGAACGAGGGACGGGAGCGCGCCGACCCCATCGAGTGGCTCCGGGAAAACGATATCGCGACCAACTCAGTCAGCCCTTGGAGTGAGCCGGGGTCTGCGGTAAGGAGATCGTGAATCGGGCGCCGCGGCCGAGCCCGTCGCTGTGTACGCGGATATGGCCTTCGTGGGCTTCGACGAGCGCACGGGTGATGGTGAGCCCGATGCCGCTTCCCCCGTGTGCCCGGTCGCGTGCGGTGTCGACGCGGTAGAAGCGGTCAAAAATGTGGTCGAGGTGCTGCGCTGCGATGCCTTCTCCAGTGTCGGCGATAGTGATCTCCACGTTCCCCTCGTGTAGGCGACTGGTGACGGTGACCATCCCACCTGAGTCGGTGTGGCGGAGCGCGTTGTGCAAAAGGTTGGTCAGGACCTGGTTGATTCGATCACTGTCGACAGTGATCGGTATTGCCTGATCAATACGTGCTTGGAGCAGCACATTTTTGTGCGAGTACTCGGGGCGCAGGGCGTCGATCGCGGCCGCGATGATGCTGCGAGTGTCGGTACCGATGGGGATGAGACGCGTGAGGTGTTCTTCGGCTCGGGACACCGCGCTGACGTCGTGAGCGAGCCGGCCTAGCCGACCAGTCGCGGTTCGCAGAATGCGCAGCGTGTCGTCGTCGAGTGCACGGACACCGTCTTCGATCGCCTCAAGGTGGGATTCGAGCGTGGCCAGGGGAGTCCGCAACTCGTGTGCGAGATCTGAAAGCATCCGTCGGCGTGTGGTTTCGGTGGCATCTAGTCGTCGTGCCAGTTCGTTGAAGCTGACGACAAGATCGTCGAATTCACGACCTATTCTCGGCTCGTGCACTCGTGAGTCGTATTGTCCACCGGAGATCTGCTGGACTGATCGGGTGACCGGGGTGATCGATCGTTGAACGCGGCGGGCGATGTAGCCGCTGACAGCCAGCGACAAGATCACCGATACCGCCAGTGCGATCGACCAAGACAGCATCATTGACGAGTTGAATGCCTCCTCCATATGGGCTGCTTCGGAGGAGTTCTGTGACAGTCCGGCCATCTCCAGATGCTCGTGGAAGATCCCGGGGGCAAGTATTGCGGCGACGACCCAGGCACTGACTGCGAAACCGATCATCACAAAAGCGAGCGCCGCCAGTAGCCGGGTACCGAAGGTGGCAGTGGTGAACCACCGCTTGAGGCGCGTCACGTTGTCACCCAGATCGATCCGGCTCACTGACCATCTCCGGTGCGGTAGCCGACACCGCGGACGGTGCGGATGTACGCGCCCCGGGACGCAGTGTCTCCGAGCTTGCGTCTGAGGTGCGCGATGTGGACATCAACCAGGTGCGTGTCGCCGACCCAGTCAGGCCCCCAGATGGCACTGATCAACTGCGTCCGGGACAGCACCAAGCCGGGGTCTCGCGTCAGTGCCGCCAAGAGGTCGAACTCGGTCCTGGTCAACTGAACCGGGGTGGTGTCGACGGTGACCTCGCGGCCTTCGACGTCGATCGCCAGTGCCCCAATCCTTCGCAGCTCTCTGCGTTCGGAGGCCGCAGACGGGGAGCGTAAGGCTGTAGACGATCGAGGACGGCGCAGCATGACTTGGATGCGGGCCATGAGCTCTCGTGGGCTGAACGGTTTGGTCATGTAGTCGTCGGCTCCCACGGACAGTCCGATGAGGGTATCGACCTCCTCGGTGCGGGCGGTGAGCATGACGACATACGCATCGGAAAAGGTGCGCAACTGGCGGCACACTTCGACGCCGTCCAGTCGCGGAAGGCCGAGGTCTAGCACGACGACGTCGGGATCAATCTGCCGGATCAGGTCGACTGCATCCTGCCCGTCGTGAACGATCGTGATGTCGAAGCCCTCGCGGGTCAGATAGGTACCGATGAGATCGGCGAGCTCACGCTCATCTTCGATGACCATCGCCCGCAGCCCTGCGGTCGCGCGCGTGGTCGGTGACTCACCTTCAGGTCCGGCGTCTCGAGAATCGGATGTGAACATAAGGCCTCAATCATCGTCGTAGGTCTGCCACCGGTGCCTATCGCATGCTTGATCTTGATCAGACCTTCATCAAACCCCCACCGAATCAATGGGGTCGGCGAAGGACAATCTACAGATGTGACTATGCGTGCTACAGCGGTGCTGATGATGCTATGAAGCCGGTGACGCCCCACCGAAGCTGCCCCTCGTTCCGGTTCGTCGCGCCGGGAACGGCAGAGGGGACTCATATCAGTGCCTAGGATGGCTCCGGTCACCGCGTTCCTGCGGAACTCATGGCGCACTCTCACCGCGATGCGCACGGCATTGATTCTGCTATTTCTGCTGGCAGTGGCGGCGATACCGGGGGCACTCCTGCCGCAGCGCAGCCTCAACCAAGGAAACGTCAATCAGTACATCGCGGACAACGGCTGGCTGGGGGAGTTCTTCGACAAGCTCCAGTTGTTCGACGTGTTCTCCAGCTGGTGGTTCACAGCCGTGTACGTGTTGCTGTTTATATCGCTGGTGGGCTGCCTGACGCCGCGGTCGATTGATCTGGTCAAACAACTCAAGGCCCCGCCGCCGCTTGCCCCGCGTAACCTTGCGCGCCTGCCGCATCATGCGGCGTACCGGACCACGGCCACGCCGGAGCAGGCTGCGGACCAGGTCCAAAAGAGCCTCAAGGGCTGGCGGGTCCGTCGCAACAACGGGGACGGTCGCGTGTCGGGCAGCATCGAGTTGTCCGCGGAGCGCGGGTATGCGCGCGAGGTGGGCAACATCGTATTCCACTTCGGCTTGCTGTTCCTGCTGATCGCGTTCGCGGCCGGCAAGTTCGTGTACGCGGAGGGCATGCGGGTGATCATCGCCAACGAGGAATCGCCGGCCTTCTGCAACACCACGCCTAGTGCGTACGACTCGTTCCGGGCAGGTCTGCTGGTAGACGGCACTGACTTGGCGCCGTTCTGTATCAAGGTCGAAGATTTCCGTACCGACTATCTACCCAATGGCCAGGCGGAGATGTTCACCTCCAACATTCGCTTCAGTGAGGAGGTCACCACCACCGATCCAGACACATGGGATCCCTACACGTTGCAGGTCAACCACCCGCTGCGCATCGGCGGTACTCGTGTTTACCTCCAAGGTCACGGCTTCGCGCCCACGTTCACGGTCACGTTCCCCAACGGCGAAACCCGTACAGACACAGTGCAGTGGCAACCGACGGACCTGTTGACTTTTCTCTCCTCCGGCATCATGCGCTTTGATCCGCCAGCCGGCATGTACCCGGACATCGACGATCGCCTTGAGCAGCAGATCGCCATCCAGGGGCTGTTCGCACCGACCGCCTCGTTCGACGGCAACATACTCAGCTCCCGTTTCCCGCGGATGGACGACCCGGCGGTGGCGATCGACGTCTACCAGGGCAACGCCGGCCTGGACAATGGCGGCGCACAGTCGATCTTCTCGCTGGACCCCGACCTAATGGAGTCGGGCGCGTTGGAGCGTAGGGCCCGCGTCAACCTCATGCCCGGCGAATCCACGACCCTGCCCGATGGCACCGAGGTTCGCTTCGACGGAGCCGACGAGTTCATCAACATCCAGGTCTCGGAGGACCCTACTCAGATCTGGGTTGGCGTGTTCGCTGCCGTCATGGTGGGTGGACTCGTCCTGTCATTGATGGTCCGTCGCCGAAGGATCTGGGCACGGATCATTGTCGACGAGGCCCAGGCGACCCGCGTCGACCTGGGCGGCCTCGCCAAGACGGACAGATCGGGCTGGGGCCGGGAATTCGACGACCTCCGGGACCGGCTGGCCACCATTGCTACTGCTACACCCGTCTTGCCCGAACCTGGCGACACTGCATCTAGTCGAGGCGACGACCCCGACGCTTCGTGGAAGGACAACATCCGGTGAACACTGTAATTCTCGCGCAGGGACTGCCTGTCAACGAGACGCTCTCCACCTACAGCGACCTGGCGTATAGGTCCGCGTTCGGTCTATACGTGCTGGCGCTTGTCGCATCGTTGATCTACTACGCCGGATTCCGGGTAGCCAAGGTGACTAAATCAAGCCGGAACCTAGTGGGTGCCGGTGGGCCCGGGCTCACAGAATCAACCTCTCTCACCGACACCGGAGACGAGGACCGTGAGTCCGCAGGCAGTGTCCGCTGGGCACGGATCGCACAGCTATTCATCATCATCGCCTTCCTCTTCCAAGCGGCTGCGCTGATCCTGCGCGGGGTGGCCACAGGTCGCTTCCCGTGGGGCAACATGTACGAGTTCATTCTGGCCACCACGCTGCTGGGAGTGGGCGCCGGGCTGATTTTCCTGCGCAAGCCGGCCCTACAGGTGGCCTGGCCATTCGTACTGGTACCGGTTCTGATCCTGCTGTTTTTCGGCGGCACCAACCTGTATTCCGAAGCCTCTCCCGTCGTGCCGGCACTGCAGTCGTACTGGCTGCCCATCCACGTCTCGATCATCTCGCTGGGATCGGCCATACTGCTGATATCCGGCGTCGCCTCGATCATGTACCTGATCCGGGTGTGGCAACCGCAGGGTCAGGAAACGGGCTGGAGCTCTGGGCTTTCCCGCCCACTACCGCATGCCGACACTCTCGACCGACTGGCCTATCGCACCGCTGTGATCGCATTCCCGATCTACAGCGTGGGCATCCTGCTGGGCGCTGTCTGGGCCGAGGGCGCGTGGGGTCGCTTCTGGGGCTGGGACCCCAAAGAGACTGCCTCCTTCGTCTCTTGGGTCCTTTACGCCGGCTATCTGCACGCCCGTGCCACCAGTGGCTGGGGCCCCAAGAAGGCCGCTTGGATCAACCTCGCCGGGTTTGCGGTGCTCATCTTCAATCTGTTCTTTATCAACATCGTGGTCTCCGGTCTGCACTCCTATGCTGGCCTGAACTGAACGGTTGAGGAGCACTTCGCAGCCTCGATATCTGCTTTAGAAAGCGCAGCATCCAACTCCGCGAAATGAAAGAAACGGGGCCGGCTATCGCCCCGGTCCGACTCGGGCAGGAGACGCTTTTTGGCACCGTGCGAGGCGAGCCGGGTAACCACACTGGGCTAGGTGGAACCGTTCGCGGCACCTCGGGGAAGCCGGTGGCTCCCTGAGTCCGACTACGAAGAGATCGGCAGAACGAAACTGTGAGCTCCCGCAATGAATCCGAACTGACCGGCCGCCGTGTCCGCCCGGCCACCTGGGCGATCCTGGCGTGGATGATCATCATGATCGCCGCCATCCTGGGGGCGTGGAAGGGGTCGGAAGCCCGGTTCGGTGTGCTGTCGGAGATCACCGTGGCCACCGACCGCAGCACCGTCAAGGCTCTGCCCTTCACCGCGACCGACCTGGACGGCAACTCCTTCACCAACCCGGTGCCCGAATTCGTGGTGCGCAGCGAGCACACACTGACCGTCCGATTGTCCACCGAGCTGCGCGAGTCGACGATGAACGTCTACGAGGTGCGTCAGGGCGGTACCAACGAGTACATCGTCGAGGCTGGCGGTGCCGGCGAGCTACTCATTCCGGTGAGCACCCCGGAGCATGGCCCCATCGAGGGCCTAGCCATCCGGTCGGTCCCGATCTTCTATGATAAAGCCGGTGAGCCGTCGATCCTCAACGGCGAATGGTCCGTGTCCTTCGTCTACGAGGACTGAGCGCCCCAGTGGCGGCAGCGGTATCGGCCTGACCATCACTCGCGCACTCGTCGAAGCCCACGGCGGGAACATTCGAGCGCACAGTGACGGGCCCGGCCGAGATGCAAGTTTCACTGTCGAGTTTCCGAGCTCTGGCCGCTCTCCCACTAACCGAGCCGGCATTTCCGGCGCGCAAGTGGCCGGGCCCGGTCTGATTTGACCGAAGAAGGGAGTCAGCTTATGTGTCGACCGACGTGGCTCTACCGTGCGCGGACGGCGCCTTGCCCACGGCCGGGACCGGCGACGGAGGACGATCTCGTGCTGCGGTACGCCACGATCGCTGATCTCGGCGCGACCGCGCAGTTGCACGTTGAACAGCTACCGGCCGGTTTCTTCCCCGGCCTGGGGCCACGATTCATGCGTCGCTGGCACCGGACCTACCTTGATTCCCCGCACGGCGTGGCGCTGGTCGCAGTCTGTCGGTGCGACGCCCGCGGGCACGTGTGCGGTTTCTTGTTCGGTTCGATCGACGAAGCGGCACATATGCGGGCGGTGCTGGCCGACCGCCGCTGTCTGCTGGTCCTGGCAGCGGTCGCCGCCGTGTCACTGCTGCGCCACCCGTCACTGGCGGTGCGGTTCGTGCGCACCCGAGCCAGGCCGTGGACGCGTCGCCTGCTTGGCACACTCACCTACCAGACTGCCGCACCCCCGGCAGGGACCGATTCTGCGCCGGTAGCCGTGCTGGCCGCGGTCACCGTTCGCCCGTCGCTGCGGGGCAGCGGCGTCGGTGCCCGCCTGGTCGAGCTGTTTCTCAGCCACGCGCACGAGGGCGGCTGTGCTACCGCCGAGTTGTTCACCAGCGCCGGCTCGGACGGGGCCGGCGCGTTCTATGAACGCTTGGGATGGAGCCCGGGGAGCGAGTACCGCACGCGCGACGGCGACATGGTGCGCAGCTATCGTCACCCCGTGGTGCCTCCGGCCCGCCACGGCACGTTCTGCGACAAGGGTGGGGCAGATCCCCGATGAAGCTGACCCGGCGCCAATTGCTGACGGTGCTGACTGCGGGGTCAGCCGCCACCGTGGCGTCCTGCACCCTCGGCCCCGCCCCGCCACGGCCTGCGCCCTCGGTGATTACGCCGACACCGCAGCCACCTCACCTGGGTGGAGCCGAACTCGGTTCCCCTCGTTCCCCGTTGTCCGCCGCGGCAAGCCGATGGCAGCCGGCGCCGGGTGAAGTACGCCCGGAGATCAAGCGCACCGCAGCGGCGTTTCTGGAAAACGCCGGAAACTGGAGCGACGGCGAAACGGCCGTGGGCACCCTCATCCGCGCCGGCGCGTCGCCGCCGGTGGCGTCGACAGCGTCGATACTTCAACTGCCGGACGCCCGCGCCGGGGAACTGACCGTCGTCTATCCGCAGTACGGCGGGCTCGCCTCGGATACCGCTGCCGTCATCGCCCTGGTGGAGCAGAACCTGCACACCGTCTCGGGACCGTGGAACCGCGAACTGGTCGTGGACGTGCGATTGGCCCGACCCCCCGGTGGGAGTTGGGCCGTCGAGCGGCTCGTCGCGCCGACCTCACTGGGCCCGTCGCTGCCGTTGACCGACACGGCGGCAGCGGTGCTCGCCGAGCCGAAGATCATCCTGCCCGGCCCAGCCCGCAGCGATGTCAGCACCGGCAGGATGGACAACCGACTGCTGGCGATACTGCACGCACTGTCCCGGGAGTTCACCCTGGCGATCCAGGTAATGCACACAGGCCACATCCAGACGGTCTATCCCACCGCGCGAATGTCCAATCACGCCGTGGGACGAGCAGTAGACATCCGCGAGATCGACGGTCGGCCGGTGGTGGACGTCCGACCCGGCGACGATCGTGTGCTTCGGTTGATGCGGCGAGCTGCCGAGTTGGGGGCGACCGAGGTCGGTGGACCTGCCGACCTTAACGGACCGCGCAAGGGGTTCTTCTCCGACGACGTCCACCAAGATCACATCCATCTCGGTATCACTCCCGGCGACGCGCCGGCGCACCTGCGGTAGGGCGCACGTGCGTGCGGGTGGGGCACGAGGTCACCGGCGGCGTGAGCCAGTCAGCTCCGCAGCGGTGCAACCGTTTCGGACCAAGTCGCACCCTTGACGAGCACCGTGCGGCGCAGACTGGCAGTGCGCCCGGCTCACGCGACGGGTCGTGTCCAGAGAGCGAAGGCACCGAAGGCCCCGAGAACTCCGAGAGCCGAGAGGATCAGCGCGGTCTGAGGTAGACCGAGCATCGCGCCAAGAACGCCGGCGATCGGGTAGGTGAGCATGAAGCAGGCGTGGGACAGGGAGAACTGCGCGGCGAAGACCGCAGGTCGAGATACTTGGTCGGAGGCACGCCGAAGCAGGCGGGCTGACGGGGTCAAAATCAGCGACGTCGCGGCCCCGAGAACTGCCCACAGTGCGAGCAGCAATGTCCACTGCCCCCCGCCGGGCGGTAGATCCATCACCGGGGCAGATGCGGCCAGGGCGACGGGAATGACCGCCGAGCCGGTGAGCATGACGGGCCGATCGGCGATCTTGTCGAGGACTCGGGGAACAACGAGGGCGACGAGCATGGAACCGGCGCCGAAGGCGGCCAGCAGAAGCGCGACGTCGCTCTCGGAGCGATCCAAAGATCCTCTGACCACGACGACGGTGTTGACGATCACCATGGCGGTGGAGGTGGCCACGATGAGGTTCATCACCAGCAGACTGCGCAGCTCCGTGGTGCGCAGCATGACCCGGACGCCCCGGGTCAGTCGTTCTCGAAACGATGCGGCTTCGGACCGTGCGCCATCGGGAATTTCGGTGACCAGGACGAGCGCGCCGGAGGCGAGAAATCCCAGCACCGTGCCCAGAAATAGATTGTTGTAGGACATGATCGCCAGCAGCGCCGCAGCCAGTACGGGGCTCAGTAGCGATTCGGTGTCGTACGCCAGGCGGGATAGTGACAATGCGCGGGTGTACTGCGCTTCGTCGGGAAGGACATCGGGAATCACTGCCTGGAACACCGGAGTGAAGGTCGCCGACGCCGCTTGCAGCGCAAAGATCAGGACATATATCTGCCAGGCCTCACTGACCCAGGGCAGGGACAACGCCACTGCAGCGCGGACTGCGTCCGCGCTGACAAGAACGGCCTTTCGTCGCCACCGGGTGGCCATAGCCGCCATCACCGGTGACACGGCGACGTACGCGACCATCTTGATCGTCAGCGCCGTTCCTAGCACTACACCAGCGTCTTGCCCGGCGATGTCGAAGGCCAATAACCCGAGCGCCACGGTGAGCAGACCGGTGCCGAGAAGGGCGACTATCTGAGCGCTGAAGAGCCTGGCATAGGTGCTGTTCCGAAGGACACCGATCACGATAGGCCGGTGATCTTCCCGTGGCCCAGACGGTCGCGGTCATGATGCGCGGGGTGACTGTCCACCGCGTGCTGCGCCTGGAAAATCGCGTCGGCGACAAGCTGGCGGGCGTGCTCGTCAGTCAGGCGGTAGAACACTCGTTGCCCGTCTTGGCGTGCTGAGGCCATTCGCGCCAGGCGGAGTTTGGCCAAGTGCTGAGATACCGACGCCGGGGACTTGTCGACGATCTCGGCCAGCTGGTTTACCGACAGCTCCCCGTCGCGAAGGGCCAGAATGATCCGCACTCGCGTCGCATCCGCCAGCATGGCGAACACCTCGACAGCTAGCTCAACGTACGAACTCTGCGCCGTCAAGCCACACTTAGCATCTGCATTTATACGCAGATAATGGCATGTCGACTCCCAGGGATCAAGGTCTCGACGCTGCGGCATTCGGCTGGACAGCCTGGCAAGGACAGGGCGCCTAACGATTTGGTTTCTTCGGAGACGATCTCCCAACTGGGCGGCGGCGATGGCTACGGTGACGGGTACGGCCTGCGGCAGGGAGACCCACTGCGCCGCCCGTCGGAGGCGTTCTAGACGACATCGACTACGGAGGAACAATGAGCACCACCGCCATGATCAACTCCCACCCCAATCCCACCAGTGGTCTGGACGTGGACCGCCTCGCCGATGCGATCGACGCGGCGCTGGCCTGCGCGCAGTCCTGCACTGCGTGCGCGGACGCCTGCTTGGCAGAAGAGGCGGTTGCCGACCTGCGGAACTGCATCCGTACCAATCTCGACTGCGCCGATGTCTGCGTCGCCACCGCTTCCGTCCTGAGTCGCCGAACGGGCAGCAACCTGACCGTGGTCACCGAGTTGCTCAAGGCCTGCCGTGCCGCGTGCGCTACTTGCGCCGAAGACTGCGAGGCTCACGCCGACATGCACGAGCACTGCAAGCTGTGTGCTGACGCCTGCCGTCGTTGCGAAAAGGCCTGCAGCGACCTCCTCAGCGCCATTGGCTGAACCCGCGGCGCCGCTGTAGTCGTTGCTCGACTGGGTGTGCGACTTAGGTCCTACGGCGACAACCGACGATCTAGGGGGTTCTCTCCTATAAGCGGGCTCTCCTGTACGGCCCCCGGCTCCCTCCCGCACCTACTCGACGCCCCTTCCGGCTGGGGAAGGCTGCCGCTCCCAGCCCTACAGGATCCCGGGGCCGTCGAGGGCAGCCCACAGGACACCGGCCAGGACGCCCAGCGCCAGGCTCGCGGTCGCGGCGACCGCGGCCGTGACGGCCGGCCAGGCGGCCATCCCGCCGCGTCCGGGGAACTCGGCGGCTTGGGAGTCGGGTCGGGCGAAGACGGGGGCGAACCAGCGCAGGTAGTAGAAGAGGCTGATCACGCTGTTGACCACCACCACCAGAGCCAGCCACCCGTGACCGCCGTCCCAGGCGGCGGTGGCGGTGGTCAGTTTGCCCACGAAGATCGCCAGGGGCGGGGTGCCCACCAGCCCCAGCAGCGCCACCAGCACGGTCAGTCCCAACCCTGGGCGGGAGCGGGCCAGCCCGCGGTATTCGGCGAGCGTCCGGTGCTCGGGCAGGGCAGCGGTCACGGCAAAGGCGGCGACGTTGGTCACGGCGTAGGCGGCCAGGTAGAACAACAGCGAGGGCAGGGCCAGGTCGCTGCGCCCGGCTGCGGCCACGGGCACCAGCAGGAACCCCACCTGCGCCACGGTCGACCAGCCCAGTAGCCGGCGGGGATCGGTCTGCCAGTAGGCGGCCAGGTTGCCCAGGAACATCGAGGCGGTGGCCAGTAGGGCGGCGACGAGCAACCAGGAGTGCTCTTCGGCGGAGACCGTGGCCACCAACCGGTACACGGCCACCAGCGCGCCCACCTTGGGCACGGTGGTCAGGAACGTGGCGGCGGTGACCCCGGAGCCCTGGGCGGCGTCGGGCACCCAGAAGTGCATCGGCACCCCGCCGGCCTTGAACAGCAGCCCGGCCAGCACCCCCAGGATGCCTGTCCCCACGGCGGCGTCCGGTGCGGTGGGCAACGCCTCCCGGAGCAGGGCGTAGTCGGTGCCTCCGGCCAGGGCATAGAGCACGGTGACGCCCAGCATCAGCAGGATCCCGGACAGCGCCCCCATGAGGTAGGTCTTGACCGCCGCCTCGGCGCCCAAGCGGCCGCCGGTGAGTCCGATGATCCCGTACAGCGGGATGCTGGCCAGCAGGAATCCCACGATCAGCACCAACAGGTCGGTGATCCCGGCCAGGACCATCACCCCGGCGGTGGCGAAGAGCAGCAGGGCGTAGGTGTCGGATTCGCGCGGGGAGTCCTTGAGCTCCCCGGAGGCCACCCCCAGGATCAGCAGGGTGGCCAGGGTGGCTATCACCCGTGCGGCGCCGGTGGCGGTGTCCACGGCAAAGGTACCCGCAAAGGCGCTTTGCGCAGGCCCGGCCATAGCCACCGCGGCGGCGGTCGCGGCGCCCAGTAGCGCCAGGGCGGCCGCGGCGCGGGCGATCCACTGGCGCTGCCGGGGGAGGAACGATCCGCCCAGTAGCACCGCCAATCCGCCGGTAAAGACGATGATCTCGGGCAGCAGCAGCCCGGGGCTCATCTGCATGGAGGCGTCCACGGGTTACCGTCCCACCAGTTCCACGAGGGCGGCCGAGCTCGGCTCGATCACCCCGAGCAGCACCAGCGGCAGCACTCCGATCAGCACGGACAGCGCCAGCAGAGGGCCGGCCGACCACAGCTCGTGCGCCCGCAGGTCCGCGAACCCGGGGGAGCGCCCGGCGGCGGGCCCGGTGAAGACCCGCTGCAGGGCCCGCAGGAACAGGGCGGCGGTGATCACGATGCCCACTAGCGCCACTGCGGTCACCGGGGCCACGGCCACGCTGCCGGCGAAGATCTGGAACTCGGCTATGAACCCGGAGAACCCGGGCAGGCCCAGGGAGGCAAAGGCGCCGATCGCGAACAGCGCCGCGTACCGCGGGGCGGGGCCGGCCAGCCCGCCATAGGAACCCAGGTCGTAGGTCCCGGCCCGGCTCTGCATGACCCCGGCCAGCAAGAACAGGGCGGCGGTGATCAGTCCGTGGCTGACCATCTGCACCATCGCGCCGGTGACCGCCACGGACCGGGCCTGCTCGGCACCCTCCACCAGCAGCCCGGCCGCACCCAGGGCCAGGACGATGTAGCCCATGTGGTTGACGGAGGTGTAGGCGATCATCCGCTTGAGGTCGGTCTGGGCAAGCGCCACCAGTGCGCCGTAGAGCACGGAGACGATTCCCACGGCCACGATCACCCAGGCCCACGCCCGCCAGACCTCGGGCAGCATCGGCATGGCGATCCGCACGAAGCCGTACGCGCCCATCTTCAGCAACACCCCCGCCAGGACGGCCGAGCCGGCGGCCGGGGCGTCGGTGTGGGCCGGGGGAAGCCAGGTGTGGAACGGCACGGTGGGGGTCTTGACGGCCAAGCCCACCAGGATCGCCGCCAGCACCAGCCCCCCGGCGAGCGGCTCACCGGCCAGCGGGGGTGCGGCGACCAGCTCGGGGATGTCAAAGGTGTGGGGCGCCGAGAACACATACAGCCCGATGAAACCCAGCAGCAGGGCCAGCGACCCCAGGAACGTGTAGAGGAAGAACTTCAGCGCCGACCGGGCCGCATTGCCGTGGCCCCACCCGGCGATGATGAAGTACATTCCCACGATCGACAGGTCAAAAAAGACGAAGAACAGGATCAGGTCGGCTGAAACGAACACGCCGAGGCTCATGCTCTGCAGGAACAAAAATAGCGCCGCCTGCACGCGCGGCCGGTCCGAATCCCGCAGGCAGTACACAGCGCACGCCAAGAACACCACGACCGTCATCGCCACCAGCGGCAGGGACAGCCCGTCGATGCCCACGTGGTAACTGCTGCCCACCCCCGGGATCCACGGCACCTGCTCCTCGAACGCCAGCCCGTTCGGTCCCGGGTCCTTGTAGCCGGCCCACACCACGGCAACCAGCAGCACTTCCAGCACGCTCACCGCGATCCACGCCCATCGCGCGGCCGCCGGCCCGATCGCCGGCACCGCGGCCAGGACGGCGGCGGCGGCCAAGGGGAGAAAGACGATCAGACTGAGCATGCTCATCCCATCACTGCGTAGACGGTCCAGGCCACCACGGCCACGGTGAGCACCGCGACGGCCTGCAGGAGGTACTGGTGGACGGCCCCGGTCTGCGGGGTGCGGGCCAGGTGCCCGAGTCGGCGAACCCAACCGGCCAGGCCCTCGACGGCGCCGTCGACCACGGCGTCATCGAGGCGGGCCGCGCCCTGCCCGGCCGTATGGGCGGCCCGTGCGGCTGCTCCGACTCCGGCGTCGAGGACCTCGTCGTCGAACCGCGCCACGGACCGTGCCAGCATCGGGACGGCCCCGGCCACGGAGGTCACGGCGCGGTCCAGGACCGCGTCGTCGAACCGGGCCAGGAGGTGCGCCAACCGCATGACGGGAACGACGACGACAACGTGCGCAGCAGCCTCCAGCCCCAGCCACCGCTCGGCCCACCCGAGTTCCGGGGCGCGTAGACGTCGCATCAGCAGCACCACGGCCAGGGCGATGGCGGCCGAGACCACGAGCTCGAGCGCCGTCACCTCGCCGTGCCCGCCCATCGCCTGGGCGAGGGCGCCGCTGAGCGGGGGCAGCGCCAACACCGACAGCCCGGCCGCCCCCGCGGCCAGCACGACCAGCGGGGCCTGCTCGAGCGCCCCCACCTGCCCGGTGCCGAGCTCTTGCGTTGCGCCGACCTCCCGCCCGGCGGTGGGCTCCTCGACCCGGGCCTGGGCCCCGCGGTGCCAGATCGTCCATAGGACCTTGCCGGAGTAGGCCGCCGACAGGGCCGCCGCCACCAGTCCTGTGGCGTAGAGCCAGGCCGAGGTCTCCAGGGCCCCAGCCAGCACCGCGTCTTTGGTCGCCCACAGGGACAGCGGTGCGATCCCGGCCAGGGCCAGGGCTCCCACGGTCGCGGTCACGCCCACCACCGGCCATCGGCGGCCCGCCCCGCGCAGTTCCGTGAGCTTCTCGGTGCCCAACGCGGTGAGCCACGCCCCGGCAGCGAGGAACAGCAGTGCCTTGGTGGAGGCATGGGCCACCAGTTGGGCGGCACCTCCGCTCACCGCGCCCACTCCGGCGGCCAGCACCACAAATCCCATCTGCGCCACAGTGGACGCCGCCAGCAACTGTTTGAGATCCCGTTGGGCCAACGCCACGATCCCCATCGCCACCGCGGTCAGTAGCCCGATCCACGCGGCGGCCGGGCCCGCCCACCCGGTGGAGGCGAGCAGCGGCTCCACGCGCAGCAGCAGGTAACCGCCCATTGCCACCATCGCCGCCGAGTGCAGCAGTGCGCTGACCGGACTGGGGCCCTTCATCGCGCCGGAGAGCCAGAACGAGAACGGCAGCTGCGCGGCCTTGCCCAGTGCCGCCACCAGGATCCCGGCCGCCACCACGTGCCGCCACGGGCTCTCCGCCGCCGGCAACTCGGACAGGCCCATACCGGCGCCGCCGGCCAAGGCAGCGCCGGCGGCCAGGTAGAGACCCAGGTCGGCGGTACGGGTGGTGAGGAAGGCCGTGAGCCCGGCCGAGACGCGGTCGGTGTCCCGCCACCAGAACCCGATCAACGCGTACGAGGTCGCGCCCATCAACTCCCAGGCAAACAGCAGCGCCGGCAGGCTGGCGGCCGAGGCCGTGATCAGGGCCGCGGCGGCGAAGAGCAGCATCAGCCCGTGGAAGCGGGGCCGGGCCGCCCGGATGTTGCCGGCCGCAAAAACCAGCACCAAAAGGGTCACCACTGCGACCATCGGCAGGGTCAGCGCCGCCAGGGCGTCGACCTCCAATGCCACGTCGACGCCGGCGATGAACGGGAACGCCACCGCAGGCCGCGCAACGGCGACGACAGCCGCCAGCAGCGCGGTCACGGCAGCGGTCGATACCGCGATCGGGGCCGCAACCCGCTCCGCCCGGGTCAGCGCGAGCACCGCACCCACGGCAGCCGGGAGCACCACCAGGGTCAGCAGCAAGGTCTGGTCGGCGGTCATCCGGAGAGATCCTCGGCCATGTCGGTCATGTCGGTCTGCCGCTTGCGGTGCAACAGCGTCGCCACGGCAAAGCCCATGGCCATCTCCACGGTCATGGCCGCCAGCACCACCAGCAGCAGCACCTGCCCGGAGGGGCCCGGGGCCAGGAACCACCAGAACCCCGCGGCGGCCAGGAGCACCCCGTTGATCATCAACTCCAGGCCCATCATCACCATCACCACCACCTGCTGGGACAGGGCCCCGTAGAGCCCGACGGCGAACAGGGCGGCGGCCACCACCAGAACGGCCTCCAGGGTCATCGACCCACACCTCCCGGCTGGGGGTCGTCGGCCGGGCGGCGCCGCAGATCGTCGCCGAGCCGGTCGTAGCGGGTGCGCCCGGCGGCCAGGACGATCCCGGCCACGATGGTGGCCACCATGACCGCGCCCACCACAGCCATCACCAACATCTTTTCGCCCATGATCTCCAGGCCCAGCGCGTTGGTGAGGTCCTCGGGTGGGGCGCCACGTCGCTCGGGCCACGGGATCAGCAGCGCCCCGGCGGCCAGCAGCACAAAGACCCCGACCGAGGTGCCGATCGCGGTCTTCTTCCCGTGGGTCATGTCCATCGGCATCAGCGCCGGGTTCATGCCCATGAACATCACCATGTAGACCGCCATCACCGCCATCTCCATGACCATCATCAGAATCGTGATGATGCCCAGGTAGCTCTGACCCAGCAGCAAAATCATCACCCCCACGGCGATGAACGATGCCGCCAGCGCGTAGGTGGCCCGGGCCATCGAGTCCACCACGAACACGGCCGTCCCCGCGGTCACCGCCACCACAGCGAGTACCCAGAACACGATCCCGACCAGCACGGCTCAGCCCTTCCAGACCACGACGAGGGACACAAGCAGATCCTGGGCCACGACGGCCGGGAGCAAGACAGTCCAGCCGATCTCCATGAACCGATCCGGTCGCAGCAGCGGAAGTTTGCGCCGCGCCCACACCAGAACCGTCAGCACCAGCGCTGTCTTGACCAGCACCCACGCCCAGTCGGGCAGGACGGGCCCGGCACCACCGCCGAGGAAGAGCGGCACCGAGAACGCCGCCCCGGCGGTGAGGAACAGGTAGCGCCCGGCCTGCAGGACCAGCCGATCGACCCCCGAGAGTTCGGCCGTCACCCCGCCGACGATGTCCGCGGACAGGGCCGGGGCGAATGGACCCCATAAAGAGAAGCCGGTCACGCCGATCAGGAAGACCAGGAACGCCACCGGCATCCACACCACAAACCACACGCCGTCCTGCGCGGCCGCGACGTCGCCCACCGCCAGACTGCCGGCGGCGATCGCCGGGGCCACCAATGCGAACATCAGCGGCAGCTCATAGGCCAGCCCGTGCGCGAGGAAGCGGTAACCGCCCACCAGACCGTGGATGGAGTTGGCGCCCCACCCCGCCAGCCAGACCAGGGCCCACACCATGACGTCGACGGCGTTGAACCACACGACTCCCACGTCGAGGTCCGCCAGTGTCCAGCGGCCCAGCGGGATCACAGCGATCATCAGGAACGCCCCGACCAGCATGCCCGCGCCGCCGATCCGCCACAGCAGGGTGTCCGCGGCGACCGTCGTGCGGCGACGCTGCCGCAACAGACGGGCCGCACGGGCCAGGGGAGTGGGCCCGCCACGACCGCCGCCCCGCGCCGGCGACGAGAGCACCCCGTCCAGCGCCACCGCGAACAACGCCAGCCCACACAGGATCACCCCGGCCAGCACGGCCCACCCACCGGACACGGTCGTCACCACGGTCTCAGACATGCCCCACCTCCCGGACGGCAGGATGCGAGCCCAGATCAAGGCTCGCCACCGCCAAGCGCACAGTGCCCAGCTCCAAACCGGTCACCAGGTCCGGCACCACCGCCCACGGCACAGTTAGTTTGTCCGCAGATTCCTGCGCTGAGCCGCCATCCGCCCGGTCCGGCGTTGCGCCGCCGACCTCGACGCGGATCCGTTCCAGTTGGGCCAGCAACCGGTCGTGGGCATCCCCGAGGCAGTGCCCCGGCAAGCCGTGGCGCTCCAGATCGGCCGGGCCGAGCGGCAGCACGCCCCGCAATGACCAGCGCAGCAGCCGCGACCTGCGAACCTTCCGGTGCAGACGCTCGACGGCGTCACGGGCGGCACCGGGATCGCCCGTCAGAATCCCGTCCCGGGCACGGCGGGCGCAGTCCGCCAGGTCTTCGGCACCGGCCAGTGCCAGCAGTGCCATGACCTGATCACATTGGGTCACCGTGGCAGACGCGTGGTCCGTGGGCCGACCGGGTGCTCCGGCCCTGTGCTCCGTCGCGTCGATCACCGAGGCGGTGGCGTCGACGACAACGTCCCCCTGTAGCGAGCAGTGCAGCACGAGCCCGGCCGGCCAGAACGGCAATACCGGACCGAGCGGCAGATGGAGAACATCCATCTCCAGGCCGTCGCGGTCCTCCCCGCCTTCGGCCAAGGGAATCCCGGCGGGAGCCATGTCCATATCCCCGTGGCCTTCATGGCCCTCGTGCCCGCCGTGGTCTGCGTGGCCCTCGTGGCCACCATGCCCGCCATGG